>JACPDP010000057.1 GCA_016183945.1 Magnetospirillum sp. | reverse complement strand
GCTCGGCGTATTCGCGGGCGACCGCGCGGGCCTTGCGCCAGCCCTTGATGCGGGCGGCCTCATAGGTCGCGGTGGTCAGCGGGCGGACGTGGAGCCGCACGCCGAACGGCAGATCGAGCCAGTATGGCTCCTTGGGCAGGCAGAGTCGGATCATGGGGCGGGCCTTCAGTACGAGGGAACGTCGTTGATCAGCGTGACGCGCATCAGATACCTGGCAGCCGGATCACGGGCGGCACGCCAGTCATAAGCCGCCTGGATGCCGCCGGGGCCTTTGATCTCCTGCTTTTTCTTGGGGCAAAACACGCGGGGCAGATGGAACCGCAGGGCATGGTCGGTGCCGGGGATGGTGAAGCCGTACTGCATCTCCACCGGGCTTTCGGCGGCAATGGCACTGGTCAGCGTGGTGTCGGTGCCGAAGCGGACCTCCACCGAGCCCTCGGCGGTGGCCTCGGTTTCATCGACGCCGTCGATCAGGCCATCGGAGCGGATGGTCTCGACCGGCTCGAGATTGTTGGAGAACGACAGGCGCCCGCCGACCACATTGGCCAGCGGCGCGCCGCCGACCAGGATGCTGCCGCTGCCCTGGCTGAAGCGGCGCAGGGCGAAGCCGGCCGGTGCGGCATCGACGGTGGCGGCGGCTTCCGCTTCGCCCTGGGCGATCACCGCGATGGTGGCGTTGGCGGGGCCGGAGCGGGCCATGTCGAAGGCGAGGCTGCCCAGCTTGGCCCCGGTGTGGCGGAAGAATTTGGGCGTGGCCAAAGTCGGGTGGCCGATTTCGAGGGCCAGGCTCGGCAGCGTGCCGCCTGAGGTGAAGGCATGGGTGAAGCCGGTGGCGGCATCACCGCTGGTGGCGGGGTCGCCGAGCAGCCCTTTGAGCCAGAAGCCGAGGCTGCGCAGATCGAGCGGCACACCGAACTCGCCCTCATCCTTGACCGCCTCGTAGAACGGGTCCTGGGCCTCACGTCCCTGACCCAGCAGCGGGTCGTAGCCCAGCGGGCGCTCGGCCCCTAGGCTGGTTTCCTTGAAGGACAGCCTGGTGTAGCCGCCGGCCGGCATTGTGCCGTAGGCGGCCTCGAAGGCGGCCAGCAGGATGCAGTCGGCGCCATAGGCGCGCGTCTTCGACATGGGACAGGTTCCTTTGCATGGATCAGCCGAGCGGCGAGTCAGCGGTGTATTCGAGAACGACGATGACCTTGGCCCCCTTGAGGCCGGCGGCGCCGTCGATCGCCTCGGCGATGAATTCCGGTGGCTCTGGCATCGCCAGATCCACCGTGCCTCCCAGCGTTGGGTCGGCCGCCAACCGGGCGCCGATGACGGCGAGGATGCCATCCAGCATTCCGTCGCGGTCTTCCGGGGTGGCGCCGTGCACCACCACCTCGATCTCGGCCCTGCGGCTGTGGATGGTGACGGGCGGCGACAGCAGCATTTCCGGCTCGCCCCCGCTGCCGTCGAACAGGGTGATCAGCCCGCCCGCCGGAACCTTGGCCGCCAGCGGCTCGTTGCGGCGAACGCTCGCGCCGGGGATCCCGGCCAGCAGGGTGGCCAGTGCCTTCAGGGCTATTTCGCGGGGCGAATCAGCCATCGTTCTTCCCCAGCGCCGAGACCAGTGTGGTGACCAGCCGCCGCTCGGCCGCCCCCTTGGCCCTGTTGATGTCGAGGCGCTTGCGCAAGGTCACCTGCGGATAGAGCAGGAACATGATGGCGGTGGCGGCATTGCGCCCGGTCCTGGACCTGGCGAAGTTTACCCCCGCGAACTGGCGGGGGCCGCCCCGCTTGCCCTGCCGCGCCCGCATGTCGTCGGCCACCAGCAGCGAGGGGCCGCCCCTGCGGTAGACGAAGCGCAAGGGAATGCCGAGCCGCTCCTCGACCAGCCGGGGCGTCGGCCGTTTCTTGCCGATGCGGGCCGGGCAGCCGGGACCGGGCACCGCCAGCCAGAAGCCGTCGGCCGAGCGGATGGTGGCGCCCTCGTCGAAGGCCCGGATGATATGGGGTGCCTTGCTCCACACCATTCCGGCCGGGCGCAGGGAATCGCCGGAAGCGGGATAGGTCTGCGACCGCCAGCTATTGGCTAGTCGCTGGCCAAGGCCGGCACCGGTGACCTGGGCACGCAGGTCCAGCTTCAGCCCGTTGGTGGCGTCGCGCATGGCCGAACCGGCGGCCCGTTCGGTCGCCTTCACCTCATCGGCCATGACGCGGGTGAGATCACCCCGGATGGCGGCAAGCACCCTCATGCCGGCCTCACGGTGATGGTCCACACCAGCCGTTCGGCGTCCAGGCGGGGTTCGCCCTGGACGACAAAGGAGTCGCCATCATGGACGATGATGTCCCCGGCCACGGGAT
>JACPDP010000009.1 GCA_016183945.1 Magnetospirillum sp. | reverse complement strand
CCGGGCTGATGGACCTGCCGGTGCTGGGCGCCCTGTTCAAGTCCAATTCGTTCCAGCGCAACGAGACCGAGATGGTGGTGATCCTGTCGGCCTATGTGGTGCAGCCGATGGAGAAGCCCGAGCTGGCGCTGCCCACCGACGGCTTCGCGCCCACCTCCGACATCGACCGCTTCCTGTTCAGCCGGCTGCAGGAGGCCAACATCCGCCGCGGCGGTCCGGCCGCGCCCACGGTGCCCGATATGCTGCAGGGTCCGTTCGGCTATATCGTCGAGTGAGGTATGCCATGAAGACCCGTATTGTCCTTGCCGCCTTCCTGCTCGCCGGCTGCGCCGGGGCCGACCTGTCCGAGCATGATTGGCGCATCGCCCACCCGGTGGCGGTCGAGCGTCATGCTGCGGTGGCGGTGTTCGACCGTCCCGCCGAGGGCGCAGCCTTGTCCGCCTTCGACCGCGACCGCCTGGGCCGCCTCGCCGCCGAGCATCGCCGCCGCGGCGCCGGCCCGGTGGAACTGGTGGCCGGCGCCAGCGCCAAGGCGTTCGCCGAACAGCTTGCCGCCGAGTTGGACGGTATCGAGGCCAAGGTTGTGGATGGCGGCGCCTCGCCCGATGCGGTCACCCTGCGGGTTCCCATCTGGACCGCCCGGGTGCCGGAGTGCGGTACCTTCGAACGCGGCATAAACCCCGATCCGCACAACGCGCCCAACAGCAATTTCGGCTGCTCGCTGGCCCGCAACCGTGCCCTGATGCTGCAAAATCCGGCCGATCTGGTGCGGGCGCGCGAGCCCACCGGCCGCGACGGCAACCGCGCCGCCGACGTGTTGGAGAAATACGGCAAGGGCCAGGCCACCGCCAGTCAGGCAGAATCGGGCGGCAGTGCCACGGTCAGCACCGTCGGCGCCGGCAAATAGGAGGCCGCCATGTTCTTCCGCCTGACCATTGACGCCTTCGCGCTGACGCCCGGCGTCGCCGAGGTGCTGAAGCAGGTGCGCGACGACCGTCAGATGGCCAAGTCGCGCATGGAGGTGCTGCCGGGGGGGCTGGCCGCGGCTCACGATCACTATGCCGACAGGGGCACGCCGCAGGTGGTGATCGTCGAGGAGGAGGGCGACGATGCCGCCCTGCTGGCCGGGCTCGACCGCCTGGCGGAGGTGTGCGAGAGCGGCACCCGCGTGCTGGTGATCGGCGAGGCCAACGACATCCGTCTCTACCGCACCCTGATGGCGCGCGGCGTCAGCGACTATCTGCTGCGTCCGGTCGGCGCCCGCCAGATCATCGACGCGCTGGCCACCCTGTTCGCCGAGCCCGGCGCGGCACCCAAGGGCCGCGTGGTGGCGTGCTGGGGCGCGAGGGGAGGGGCCGGCTCGTCGACGCTGGCGCAGAACCTCGCCTTCGAGCTGGGCCGCTTCCTGCGCGAGCCGATGGTCTACGCCGACCTCGACCTCGCCTTCGGCACCTCGGTGCTGGCCTTCAACATCGACGCCAAGCAGACGGTGGCCGACGCCCTGGCCCACCCCGAGCGCCTCGACGAGGTGCTGATGGAACGCTGCATGGTCGATTACGACGAGCACCTCAAGGTGCTGGCGGCGCCGGGCGACTGCCGTTCGGCCGGCCGCATCGAGGTCGAAGCCATCGACCGCATGCTGGAACTGGCCTCGCGCATGGCCGGCACGGTGGTGGTCGATCTGCCGCATCAGTGGTGCGAATGGACCGACCACCTGTTGACGGTCGCCGACGAGGTGGTGGTCACCGCCATCCCCGACCTCGCCAGCTTGCGCGACTGCAAGACGCTGAAGGAGGCGTTGCAGGCGCGTCGCGGCTCGGCCGGTCCGCGGCTGGTGCTCAACCGCATGGACGCCGCCAAGAAGACCCAGTTGACCGCCAAGGACTTCGAGGAGACCATCGGCCTGAAGCCCGCCCTGGTGATCCCCTACGAGCCCCAGCTGTTCGGCGAGGCAGCCAACAACGGGCAGATGATCGGCGAGCACTCCAAGGCCCACCGCGTCGCCGAACTGTTCCGCCAGTTGGCCGGGCAACTGGCCGGCAAGGCCCCGGCGGTGCGGAAGAGCGAGACGAAGAAGGGGCTGATGGACATGTTCAGGAGATAGGCCATGTTCGGCCGGCGCAGCACGTCGCACCCCCAGCCGCAGGCGGTTCCACAGCCGCCGATGCCGGCTGCGGCGGCGCGTTCGGCCGAGGTGGATCAGCGGCTGTCGGACATCAAGGTCGGCATCTTCAACGACCTGATCGACTCGGTCGATCCCACCGAGCTGGGCAAGCTGGAGCCGGCCCAGGTTCGCGAAGAGATCTCCGACATCGTCGCCGAGATCATCAGCATGCGGAACCTGGTGCTGTCGGCGGGCGAGCAGCAGGTGGTCATCGCCGACATCTGCAACGACGTGCTCGGCCTGGGGCCGCTGGAGCCGCTGATCGCGCGGGACGACATCGCCGACATCATGGTCAACGGTGCCGACAAGGTCTACATCGAGACCGAAGGGCGCATCGAACTCACCGACGTCAAGTTCCGCGACAACGCCCAACTGATGAACATCTGCCAGCGCATCGTCTCGGCGGTGGGGCGCCGCGTCGACGAATCCAGCCCGATCTGCGACGCGAGACTGGCCGACGGCTCGCGCGTCAACGTCATCGTGCCGCCCCTGGCCATCGACGGCCCGACGCTGACCATCCGCAAGTTCCGCCGCGAGAAGCTGACGCTGGAAAAGCTGGTGGAGTACGGCTCCATCACCCCCCAGGCGGCCAAGGTGCTCCAGGTCGCCGCCGCCTGCCGCTGCAACATCCTGATCTCGGGCGGCACCGGCTCGGGCAAGACGACGCTGCTCAACTGCCTGACCCGCTATATCGAGCGCACAGAACGCATCGTCACCTGCGAGGACGCCGCCGAGCTGCAACTGCAGCAGCCGCATGTGGTGCGCCTAGAGACGCGTCCGCCCAATCTGGAGGGGGTGGGACAGGTGACCATGCGCGACCTGGTGCGCAACTGCCTGCGCATGCGGCCGGAGCGCATCATCGTCGGCGAGGTGCGCGGCCCCGAGGCCTTCGACCTGCTGCAGGCCATGAACACCGGCCATGACGGCTCCATGGGCACCATCCACGCCAACACGCCGCGCGACGCCCTGTCCCGCGTCGAGAACATGGTCGCCATGGGCGGCTACAACCTGCCGGCCAAGGCGGTGCGCGACCAGATCGCCTCGGCGGTCAACGTCATCGTCCAGGCCTCGCGGTTGCGTGACGGCAGCCGCAAGATCACCCACGTCACCGAGGTGGTGGGCATGGAGGGAGAGGTCATCACCTTGCAAGACCTCGTGGTCTACGAAATCCAGGGCGAGGACGCCCACGGCCGCATCCTCGGCCGCCACCGCGCCACCGGTATCCGCCCGGCCTTCTGGGACCGTGCCCGCTATTTCGGCCTGGAGCGCGAACTGGCCGAGGGACTGGGGGACGGCCATGCTTGAGACACTCGGCCGGCTCCCCACCGAGGTGGGCCTGTTCGTGGTGGCGCTGCTGGCCGCCCTGGTGGCGCTGGGCTGGGCCATGTACCTGCTGATGTATGGCCCGCGCGCCGAGTTGAAACGGCGCATGGCGGTGGTGGTCGGCAGCCAGCCCAGCAGCCGCCGATCCTTCAAGATGGCGTTCGGGCCGAAGCGCAAGAGCGTGCAGAGCCGCCTCAAGGAGGTGGAGGAGGGCCGCGCCAGGAAGCGCGGCTGGCGCCTGCGCGAGGAACTGCTGCAGGCCGGGCTGCGCGTCGAGCTGTGGCACTACCTGGCGTCCAGCATCGGCCTGGCGGTGGTGGTGTTCGCGCTGGCGCGGGGTGCCTCCCTCAATCCGCTGGCGGCGCTGCTGGCGGCGGTGGTGATGGGGGTCGGGCTGCCCAAGATGGTGATCGCCTTCCTGGCCCGCCGTCGCCTGGGCAAGTTCACCAGCCAGTTCGCCGACGGCCTCGACGTCATCACCCGCGGCATCCGCTCCGGCCTGCCGCTGGGCGAATGCATCGCCATCATCGGCCGCGAGATGGAAGACCCCATCGGCGCCGAGTTCCGCCTGATCTCGGAGGGGCAGCGGCTGGGGCTGTCGCTGAACGAATCCATTCAGCGCGCCGTCGAACGCATGCCGACCCCCGAACTGCGCTATTTCGCCATCGTCATCGCCATCCAGCAGCAGACCGGCGGCAATCTGGCCGAGACCCTGGCCAAGCTGTCCGAGGTGCTGCGTGCCAGGAAGCGCATGCGCGACAAGGTGCAGGCCTTCGCCTCCGAGGCGCGCGCCTCGGTGATCAACTTCGATATCTAAAGCCCTCCCCTACCGAAGGCGGGGGAGGGTGGGGTGGGGGCCCAAGCGAAGCGCGGGAGTTTGTCCGCCGGCACCACTCCCGCCTCGCTTCGCTCGTTGGGCCCCCACCCGGCCTCCCCCGGCTGCGCCAGGGGAGGGGACGGTAAAAAGAGGAGAATGGTGATGCTGACCACCCTCATCATCCTGGTCGCCGCGGTGGCGGCCTTCGCCTCGGTGCTGGCGGTGGGGTTGCCGCTGGCGTCGCGCGATCAGTTGGCCAGCCGCCTGAAGGCGGTGGCGGCGCGGCGCCAGGAGCTGTCGGCCCGCCAGCGCGAGGACTTGCTCGGCGGCCGCCGCCGTTTCCAGCCCAGCCGCCGCGAGGGTCTGATGCGTGCCGTGCTCGGCCGCCTCAAGCTGCAGGACATGCTGGAGGCCAAGGCGGTCAAGGCCAAGCTGGCTCGGGCCGGCTGGCGGCAACCGTCGGCGGCGGTGACCTACATCTTCTCGCGGGTGGCGGCGCCGGTGCTGCTGTTCGCCGTCGGCCTGGTCTATGCCACCACCGTGTTCGCCCATTCGCCGGTCACCACCCGGGCCTTCCTGCTGCTGGGCGCCGTGGCGGTGGGGGTGGTGCTGCCGCAGGTGCTGCTGGCCAATGCCATTCAGAAGCGGCAGTTGGCCCTGGCCCGCGCCTTTCCCGATGCGCTCGACCTGATGGTGATCTGCGTCGAGGCCGGCCTGTCGGTGGAGACGGCGCTGGTGCGGGTCACCGAGGAGATGGGCGACAGCTCGCCCGAGACCGCCGAGGAAATCGGCCTCACCGCCGCCGAGCTGACCTTCCTCGGCGAGCGCCGCTTGGCCTGGGACAACTTCGCCGACCGCACCGGCCTGCCGCAGGTGAAATCGCTGGCCACCGCGCTGGTGCAATCCGAGAAATACGGCACCCCGGTGGCGCAGGCCCTCAAGGTGCTGGCGCAGGAGAACCGCGAGGCGCGCATGTCTACGGCGGAAAAGAAGGCGGCGGCGCTGCCCGCCAAGCTGACGGTGCCGATGATCATCTTCTTCCTGCCGGTGCTGTTCATGGTCATCGCCGGCCCGGCTGCCATCCAGGTGATGGGGCTGATGAAGTAGCCGCGGTGGGATCCATCCGCGAGAGCCTTCACCCTCCCATCCCCCACAACCGCGCCACGCTCTGCGACAGGCGGCTGGCCCGCCGGGCGAGCACGCCCAGGCGGCCGTTGCGCCAGCCGCGCACATAGGCGGTGCTGGGCGGCTTGACCGGATGCCACAGGGTGTCGGGACGCTCGCCGGGGGCCGCCATCACCGGGCGAAAGACGAAGCTGCCGGGCGACAGGTCGTTTACCGAGGGCGTGCTGGTGTAGAAGCGCCCGACGTTGCCGGGGTGGACGAACTCCCCGTTGCCGCCGATGTCCTCGATGACCAGCCCGGCCGCGGTCAGCAGGGTGGGTACCAGGCATTCGTAATGGCCCTGCCAGCCCAGCCCATAGGCCGTGTCCAGGGCGTGGTAGGCCCGGGACGACAACCGCGAGAACGGCATGAAGGCGCGCAGCAGCGTCTCCCTCGGCGGCCGCCCGGCCGGGCCGCGCACGCTGCTCCAGTTCTCCCAGCCGGGGTTGTCGGCGTAGCGGTGCAGGTTGGTGGCCAGCAGGTCGGCGTCATCGTCGCGGAAGTGGTCGAATACCGTCGCCCAGCGACCGGTAAACTCGACATCGTACTCCACCACCCAGACCCGGCCGTAGTGCGGGTGGGCGCGTTGGAAGGGGAAGCTGAACAGCTCGATGTCCACATCGCGGATGGCGCGCCCCTTGCGCGGATAGTTTAGGGCCCTCAGGTCGGCCTCGCGGAAGCCGAACACCCTGAGATCGGGCGGGGCGGCGAAGCCCGGGTTGTTGTCGTCGGTGAGGTTGAACAGGACCCAGACGTCGCGGCCGCTTCCGGCCTCGTCACGCAGCCGGCGGAAGCCGGTGACGATGCGCTCGTCGAGGAAATGGGTCAGCAGCAGGACGGCTTCAGGGCTTTGCGTCATCGCTTGCGCTCTCCTTCGGCATGAAGTGTCCCACCAACTCGGTCCGCCAACGGTCCAGCAGGCGCCGCGTCGCCGGCAACAGCAGCACAACCGGCAGCCCCAGCCATGCCCACGGTCCCAGCCGCTCGGCGAACAGCGCCGCGGCCGCGGCGAGCGCCCAGGCCAGGGCAAGGGCCAGCGGCACCTCGCCGATGCGCAGGCGGACCATCAGGTGCAGTAAGGCGTAGGCTGCCAGCGCCGCCATCTCGGCCCAGCCGTAGGCCAGCCCGCCGAGGTGGGGCGCCAGCAACTCGGCGGTGCCCATCAGCAGCAGGGCGTGCAGCAGATGCACGGCCCCCGCCTCGACATTGCGCCCCGCCACGTGCAGGGCGGCGAAGTGAAGGCCGAACAGGCAGTTGGCCAGGTAGGCCGTCGCGAGGAAGGGAAACAGTCCCACCAGCAGCGGCCAATCGCGGCCGAAGGCCAGCGGGATGACCCATGGCGCCGCAAGCCGGAAGGCCAGCATGGCCGGGCCGGTGATGGCCAATTGGGCCAAGGCGCCCTGCGCCACGGCGGCGGCCAGGCGTTCCGGCTGCCGCTGCAAATGGGACAGGGCGGGAATGGACACCCGCCACGCCACCAGCCGCATGAACGACAGCGACTCGGCGATGCGGACGCCGATGCCCACCGCCGCCGCCGCCTCGGGACCCAGCAGCCGGGCCACCACCAGCGGGGTGGTCAGCCCGCGCAGATGCCACATCCAGGTGGCGGCGGCGAACGGCACGCCGTAGGTCAGCATGGGCCGCAGCCGGTTCGGGCGCCAGCGCAGCCGCGGGCGGTAGCCGGAGCGGCGCAGCAGCAGGGCGGTGGTGGTCGCCTGCTGGGCCCAGAACCCGGCCACCGGCGCGGCGGTGCCGCCATCCCAGGCCGCCAGTCCCAGCGCCGCCACCTGGAACGCCAGCAATCCGGCCAACTCGGCCTGTGCGATGCCCTTCCAGTCCATGCGCCGCTGCAACACGGCGCTGGGCACCAGGGTGGCCAGTTGTAGCGGCAGGCAGGCGAACAGGGCCAGCACCGCGTCGCGCACTCCGGCGACGCCGATCCAGTCTTCCGCCAGCCGGCTGCCGGGCAGCGCCAGCAGGAAGCCGACGGTTCCGGCTGCCAGCGCCAGGGTGAAGCCCTGATGCAGGTCGTCGGGCTCGGGCATGTCGACCTTGCGGACCAGGAAAACGTCGATGCCCAGCGCCAGGAGGACCTGGGCATAGGCGGCCAGGGCGAAGGCGCTGACATAGACGCCGTAGGCGGCCGGGCCGATCAGGCGCACCAGCGCCGCCAGTCCGGCGAAGGAGATGGCCATGCCGGCCAGTTGCCGCAGCCCGGTATAGACGCCGCCTTTGAGCGCCAGCGCCCGCAAGGATTCCATCGGCTACTCGGCCGCCATGGCTTGGACTTCGATGGCACCGCTGGTGGGCCGCCGCCGCAGGTGTTCGGCCAGCCGCACCGCCAGGGCGACGATGGTCAGTGTCGGATTGGCATGACTGGAGGTGGGAAAGACGGCGCTGCCGGCCAGATAGAGGTTGTCGAGTCCGAATACCCGGCAGTCGCGGTCCACCACGCCGGCCGAGGGGTCGGCGGCCATGCGGGCGGTCCCGATGTGGTGGCTGCCCATGGCTTTGTAACCCTCGCGGATGCGCTCTTCGTCGACCTCAAGCGAGCCGGTGCCGCTTTCCGCCAGGCGGGTCGCCAGCAGGCGGTGGGCGGTCACCACGCTGTCGACGTCGATGGCGCTGGCGCGCCAGTCCACCTGCAGCCGCGGCAGGCCGAAGGCGTCCACCTCGTCCGACAGGGTGACGCGGCTGTCGGGATTGGGCGACTGCTCGGCGTTGAAATCCAGGTCGAGCGCGCCGTCCTTCCGCGCCACCGCCACATAGGGCAGCTTGCGCTGCGCCAGCCAGTGCCGCCGCGTCCACTCCAGCCCGAAGCCGGCCAACTCGGGAAGGCCGCGGGCCAGGTTGGCGAGATGGCGGAGCAACGGTCGTTTGATGGGCGCCGCGCCGGCCCGGTAGTCGAACTCCGCCACCTTGCGGCGGTATTCGGGCCGCAGCAGGGTGTGGCTGAGATACAGGGCCGACAGGACCGCGCTGCCGTGGCTGGGGTCGGGGATGGGCGGCGGCTCGAAGCGCAGGATCAGGTTGGTCATCCCCAGCCGGCGTTGCGCCTCGGCGGGGAACGAGACCACCCGGCGCAGATACACCCCGTCGCCGTCGCGCTCGTAGCCGAACACCACCTTGGCGCCGGGGTGGAAGCGGGCCAGCGCCGCCTTGCCCTCGACGTGGCACATGTAGAAGCGCCCCACCAGGCCGCGCTCCTCCCCGATGCGCGAGGCCAGCAACAGCCGGGTGGTCTCCAGTCCGCCGGCCGCCAGCACGCAGGAGCGCGCTTCGACGCGAAAGTGACGCCCCGGCGCCGAGGCCATGGCGAGGCCGGTCACCGCCCGACCCGAGGCGGTGCGCTCGATGCCGGTGCACGAGGCCCGCAGCACCACGGTGACGTCGTCGGCGCCGGCAAGCTGTGCCCCGTAGCGACGCCCGAAATGGGTGGGGCAACTGAAGCGCTCGATGCCGTCCACCTCGACGTCGGCGGCGGAGAAGCCCGGGATGGTCGGCGGTGCGGCGTCGCCCAGCGCCGCCTCGACGCGGAACGCCGGGCGGCCCGCTTCGCACAGCGCCAGGGCATGGGCGTACCACGGCGCCACCTCGTCCCAGCCGATGGGCCAGCCGCTGAAGGGGACATGCGGGCGGGGCTCGAAGTCGATGGGGTCGAAGGGCACGCAACGCCCGCCCCACATGGCCGAGGTGCCGCCCAGCCCGCGGCTGCGGTAGAGCGTCACCGGCGGATGGCGCAACGGGTCCTCTACCCGGCCATGGAAGGGGTCGAGGTCGGGCCGGCCGCCATGGCCGCCGGCCTCCAGCAGCACCACCGACAGCCCCGAGCCGGTCAGCCGGAGGGCCAGCGCGATGCCGGCGGGCCCGGCGCCGACGATGGCGATGTCGCACATCAGGCGGTAGTCCGGAGGCAGTTCACGCGCGTCGAGCAGCATGCCGATCCTCCGAGAGCGGAAGTCATGCAGCCTACGCCGAAGGATGGTGGCGGGCAGTGGCGCAGCCGGCCAATCGCCGCGCTCTTGGGGGGGGGAGACGGTGCGCATGCGCCCTAGGGCCGACGACCCGGGAACACCCCCTTGGGCGGGCCGTCTGCCACGGAAATGCCATGAAGCCTCCCCTCTTTCCGCCATTTTGCCGGGCCACCATGTCCAGCAACGAAAAGGGAGGACTCATGCAACGAGACGATCATGATTGCGCCGGCTGCGCCTGCTGGACTCCGGTCGGCACCATCGGCGGCCGCGCCTGCGGACGCTGCGGCGTGGCCAGGCCGTCATTTCACCAGGACGGGCGGCTGCTCAGCTACTGTACCCCGGAGACCTTCCGCTGCGGCGAGTGGCAGGCGCGGGCGGCCTGATGGAGTCCGTGCTCGGCAAAGGCAGTGTCTTCAGCTTTTCGCTGCCCGTACCGAAGGATCCGTCCGCAACCGGATAGGGGACTCCAGGCCGGCGGCGATATTTCCAGCCATGCCGTCTTATGGATTCACGGCCATTTCCGACGCATTGGTGGATACCCAGATCGAGGCGGAACCTGAACCGCCCCGAGGTTGCCATGCTTCACCAGTTCCGCCTTTCCAGCGTGAAGGCGCGCATCGTTCTTGCCTGCACCATCCCGGTGTTCGGCATGATCCTGCTGTCCGGCTATGTGCTGGTGTCCTCGCTGCGCGAGGCTGCGTCCATGACCGCCCTGGTGCGGCTGACCACGCTGGCTCCCACCATCAGCGCCCTGGTGCACGAGTTGCAGAAGGAGCGCGGCACCTCCGCCGTGCTCCTCGGCAGCAGGGGCGATGCCGCCTCCACAGCCCGGCTGAGCGAGCAGCGTCGCGAAACCGACCGGCGCCACACCGAGTTCACCGCCGCGCTCGACGGCTTTCCGGTGGCCCAATTCGGCAAGGTCTTCGCCGAACGGGTGGCCGAGGCTGGCGCCGCTTTGCAGGGCCTCGATCGCACCCGCGCCGAGGTAAACGCGCGGACCATCGGGATGGATGCCCTGGCCGCCTCCTACGGCAGGACCATCTCCAGCCTGCTCGGGGTGGTGGCGCGGATGGCCGAGCACGGCCAGGGTGACCTGACCGCCAGCGTCGAGGCCTACAACGCCCTGTTGCTGGCCAAGGAGCGGGCTGGCATCGAGCGGGCCATGGGCGGCAACGGCTTTTCGGCCGGTCAGTTCGACCCGGCGGTGTTCCGCCGCTTCATCGAGCTCAAGGGTGAGCAGGACGCCTATCTCGCCCGCTTCCGCGACAGCGCCGACGAGGGCCTGCGCCGCGCCTTCGACCGCACCCTCTCCGGTCCCGCCGTCGAAGCGGTCGATCGCCTGCGCGTCATTGCCGCCGAGAGCCCCTTTGTCGGCGGCACCCAGGGAGTCAAGGGCGAGCAGTGGTTCAGCGCTGCCACCGACCGTATCAACCGCATGAAGATCGTCGAGGACGAAAGCGTCGCCCTGGTGATGTCCATCGCCACGACCAACCAGGCCGCCTCGCTCGGCCGCGCCGCCATCGTGGGTGGCGGCATCGTGGTGATGCTGCTGGTGACGGCGTTGACCGCGCTGGCCACCGTGCGGGGCGTGGTGCGCCCGTTGGGGGAGGTCGCCACCGGCATCCGGGGCCTGGCCGCCGGCAATCTCGACATCACGGTGCCCGATGCGTCCGGGCGGGACGAGATATCCGCCCTCGGCCGCGCGCTCGGTGTCTTCAAGGCGTCGGCCATCGAGCAGCGTCGCATGGCGGAGCGTGAACGCAGCGACATGGCGGCACGCGAAGTCCGCGCCCGCACCGTGGATGATTTGATCCGCCGCTTCGAGGCCGGCAGCGCCGAAATGCTGCGCCATGTCGCCGCGGCGGCCGCGGAGCTGCAGGGCACCTCCACCGGCATGTCGGCCATCGCCGAGGAGACATCGCGCCAGGCCATCGCGGTCGCCGCCGCCGCCGAGCAGGCCTCGGCCAATGTGCAGACGGTGGCGGCGGCCGGCGAGGAGCTGACCGTTTCCATCGATGAGATCGCCCGCCAAATCAACCACTCCACCGCCATGACCCGGGATGCGGCGCAGGCGGCGAATGGGATCAGTGCTCGTGTGGCGGTGCTCGACCGGGCGGCCAGAGACATCGGCCAAGTGGTCGGCCTGATCACCGACATCGCCAGCCGCACCAACCTGCTCGCCCTCAACGCCACCATCGAGGCGGCGCGGGCGGGCGACGCCGGCAAGGGCTTCGCGGTGGTGGCGGTCGAGGTCAAGAGCCTGGCGAACCAGACCGCCTTGGCCACCAGCCAGATCGCCCACCGCATCGCCGAGGTGCAGGACGCCACGTCCGAGACGGTGGCGGCCATTCAAGGCATCGGTGCGGCGATCCGCGACATCAACATTACCGTCGCGGCCATCGCCGCCGCCATGGAGGAGCAGGGCGCCGCCACCCGCGAGATCGTGCGCAGCGTCGGCCAGGCCTCGGAGGGCACGCGGGAGGTGTCGGCCAACATCGCCGGGGTCAACACCGCCTCGCAGGATACCGGCATCGCCGCCGGGCAGGTGCTGTCGGCCTCGGGCGAACTGGCGCGGCAGTCCGAGACCATGCGCCTCAACGTCGGCGAGTTCCTTGCCGGCATCCGGGCGGCGTGACTAATCCGCGATGAGCCCTTTTTCTATTCCTCGCATTCCGGCGCCGGATCGGGGCGGCGGTCGCGCAGGGTCACCAACTCCTCGGCGGCGGTGGGATGGATGCCGATGGTGGCGTCCATCTGGGCCTTGGTGGCGCCGCATTTCAGCGCCACGGCGAAACCCTGGATGATTTCCGGGGCATCGGGGCCGACCATGTGGATGCCGAGCACGCGCTCGCTGCCGCGCTCGACGATCATCTTCATCAGGGTGCGCTCGTCGCGGCCGGCCAGCGTGTTGCGCATGGGCTTGAAGCGCGTCAGGTAGACGTCGATGAGCCCCCCCTGGTGCCGCGCCGCCGCCTCGGTCAGCCCCACCGTGCCCACCGGCGGCATGCTGAACACCGCCGAGGGTATCCCGGCATGGTCGACGGCGGTGGGGCGGGCCTGGAAGGCGGTGGCGACGAAGGCCTGCGCCTCGGCCAGCGCCACCGGAGTCAGGTTGACCCGGTTGGTGACGTCGCCCACCGCCCAGATGTTATCCACCGACGTGCGCGAGAAGGTGTCCACCACCACGGCGCCGCGGTCGTCGAGGCCGACCCCCGCCTCGGCCAGCCCGAGCCCGTCGCTGTTGGGCCGGCGGCCGGTGGCGTAGAGCACCAGATCCGCCTGGAGCGTTTCCGCGCCCGACAGCCGGAGCGAATAGCCCTTGGCCCCCTTCTCGATGGAGCGCACCGCCGTTTCGCAGCGAATGTCCACCCCCTTGTGGATCATCTCCTTGGCCAGGGCGATGCGGACGTCCTGGTCGAAGCCGCGCAGCAGGGTGTCGCCGCGCAGGACCTGCACCACCTGGACACCCAGCGCATTGAAAATGCCGGCGAATTCCACCGCGATATAGCCGCCCCCCACCACCGCCACCCGCTCCGGCAGCTGCATCAGGTCGAGCGCCTCGTTGGAGGAGATGGCGTGCTCGATGCCGGGGACCTCGGGCAGGTGCGGCCGCCCCCCGGTGGCCACCAGGATGGTGGCGGCGGTGTAGTGCGCGCCGCCGACCTCGACGGTGTGGTTGTCCGCCAGGCTGCCGCGCCCCTCCAGCAGGGCGACGCCGGTGTCGCGCAGGATGCGGGTGTAGACGCCCTCCAGCCGGTTCAGCTCGGCGTTCTTGGCGGCGATCAGGCGGGCCCAGTCGAACGACACCGGGCCGATGTCCCAGCCGTAGCCCCGCGCGTCGGCCAGGTCCTCGGCAAAATGCGCCCCCATGACCAGCAGCTTCTTGGGCACGCAGCCGCGCATGACGCAGGTGCCGCCGACCCGGCTTTCCTCCACCACGGCGACCCGCTTGCCCGCCAGCGCCGCCAGCCGGCTGGCGCGCACGCCCCCCGAGCCGGCGCCCAGCGTGATGAGGTCGAAATCATACTCGGCCATGGCGGTCCCTCGCGGTGTCCCTGCCAGGGTAGCAAATGGGTCAGGCGGCCGGCCACACCAACCTGACCCCATTCCTATTCATCGGCGCGGGCGGGGCCGCGCGCCGCCATCCTGAGCCTGTGGCCCCCTACGCGAAGCCCGCCACCACGGCGCCGCGGACCTTCTCGAAGGCCTTGACCTCGATCTGGCGGATGCGCTCGCGCGACACGCCGTAGCGCTGCCCCAGTTCCTCCAGGGTCAGCGGGGTGTCCCTGAGGCGGCGCTCGGTGAACACCTCGCGCTCGCGGTCGGTGAGCAGGGCCAGGGCCTGGGCGATCAGCGTCCGGCCGCGGCTCAGCTCCTGGCGATGGGCCAGCACGGTTTCCTGGTTTTCGGCCTCGTCGGCCATCAGGTCCTGGACCTCGGTGCCGCCTTCGCCCACCACCGCGTTGAGCGAGGAGTCGCGACCCGCCATGCGGCGATTCATCGCCACCACGTCGCCATCGGCGACATCCAGTTCCTTGGCGATGGCGCGCACATGCTCGGGCGCCAGGTCGCCCGATTCGAGCAGGCGCAGGCGGGCCTTGATGCGGCGCAGGTTGAAGAACAGCTTCTTCTGGCCCGCCAGGGTGCCGATCCGGACCATGGACCAGGAATTGAGGACGAACTCGTTGATGGAGGCCTTGATCCACCACATGGCGTAGGTGGCGAGGCGGAAGCCGCGCTCGGGGTCGAATTTCTTGACCGCCCGCATCAGGCCGATACTGCCTTCGCTGATCAGATCGGCCACCGGCAGGCCGTAATGGCGATAGCCGATGGCGATCTTGGCGACCAGCCGCAGATGGCTGGTGACCAGCCGGTGGGCGGCGGCGGTGTCGCCGTGCTCGGCCCAGCGCTTGGCCAGCATGTACTCCTCCTCGGCCTCAAGGACCGGGAATGAGCGGATATCCCTGAGATATTTGGCGAGGCCGGCGTCACTGTCGACGACGGGCAATGTGGCAACCGACATGGTCCCTGTCCTTCCATCAGCAATCAAACATGGCATCCGCGACTCCTGGAATCGCGAATGAACGTAAGGCCTAAGCGGCGGCTAACGGTCGGTCTTGCATCGTGTACGCATGGTCATATCCTCCCATCGAGCAACATGACAATCGGCCCACCCGCCGGGTCGGGCCGTTGGACGCTTCCGGTCCGATCGTCGGCCCCGGGCGCATTTCCTTACGAACAGTATGACCACCGGCGCGCCGGTGGTCAAGCGCGGCTCCGCCCTTGTCACCGCCATGTGTGGACGGCCCCTGGGTTGCAAGGGAAATGTGACTTGATGTCCGCCGGTCTGGGGCAGTCATGTGTCCGGCCTGTTTGCGCGGTGCACCTGACCGCTGGCCATGATGTGATCCGCGAACCGCTCCCAAATCATTC
>JACPDP010000058.1 GCA_016183945.1 Magnetospirillum sp. | reverse complement strand
GCCGATGCCGCCGCCGCTGCCCTCTTTGGAGAAGCGGCCGACATTGCCGACCATCTGTTGCAGGAAGTTCAGCTCCTTGCCGGCCGAGGGAGTCTCGCGATCGACGATTTGCAGGTCCTTGCCGTCTTCCAACCCCTTGGTGGTCATTTCCTTGACCACGCCGGTACGGTTGAAGACGACGCTGATGACCTTGCGTTCCTTGGTCTCGGGCGCGAAGAAGGCGACGCTTTCGGTGCGCGACGAGATGTAGTTCCAGGTCTCCTCACCATACGAGTTGACGGTGGACGGCGAGCCCAGCAGGCCAAGCACGTCGTCGCGGGTGGACTTGCCCACCGCCACCTGGGAGAGGAGGTCGGCATGGGGCAGATTGCCGCGCATGTCGACGTTGGGGGTACAGGCTTGGGTCGCCAGGCCCAGGGCCGCGGCGGCGAGAATGGCAGGCAATCTGTTCTTCATGTGCAACGATGCCGGAATCATTGACGGGGGCGGCCTTGCGCGGCCAATGTTGGGAGAACATTGCGCGCGCCCACATCGAATTGTCAACGTCGCCCTCGAGATTGGACATCATGCCATTCCGCCGTATCCGCGAACGCCGCCGCCGCGAGCGCGTCGTCTTCGACCTTTACGCCGCCATTGTCGAGGCCGCCCGCCGGCCCGAGCTCTATACCGGCCTCGGCGTGCCCGACAGCGTCGATGGCCGTTTCGACCTGATCGTGCTGCACGCCCACCTGGTCCTGCGCCGGCTGGCGGCGGTACCGGGCGACGAGGCCAAGGCCTTGTCGCAGGCCTTGTTCGATCCCATGTTCGCCGACATGGACCACAACCTCCGTGAAATGGGGGTGAGCGACCTTCGGGTCGGCAACAGGGTCAAGGACATGGCCAAGGCCTTCTACGGCCGCGCCGCCGCCTATGACCATGGCTTGGCCACCGGCGAGGACGAGTTGCGGGCGGCCCTGGCCCGCAACCTCTACGGCACGGTGGCGGCGCCCCCCCAGCATCTTGCCGGCATGGCCGCCTATCTGCGCCGCCAACTCGCCCATGTGGACGGTCAGGAGGCGGCGGCGCTGCTGGACGGGCGCCTGGATTTCGCCCCGGTGGAGGGTTGAGAGCATGGATGTGGAATTCTCGCGCCCGGTGCGCGTCGAACGGCTGGGGGCGGCCGGCAGCGATTTCGAGATCGAGGCGAACGAGGCCGAACGCCGGGCGCTGGCCGAACGTTTGGATCTCGTGGAACTGTCGAGCCTGTCCGCGCGGCTGCGCCTGAAGCTGCTGTCCGGCGGATTGGTGCGGCTGTCCGGCCGCCTTTCCGCCGAGGTGGTCCAGTCCTGCGTCGTCACCCTGCAGCCGGTTGCCGCCAGCCTCGACGTGGCCGTTGAATTGACTTATGGTCCTGACGATGCCGACGGCGACGGCGAGGTCGAGCTCACCTTCGAGGGCGACGATCCGCCCGACGCCATCGTCGACGGTACCATCGACATGGGTGAGGCGGTGGCCGAGCAGTTGGCGCTGGAACTGAACCCGTTTCCCCGGGCCCCCGGCGCCGTCTTCGAAGCACCGGCCGAGGCTCCCGATACCGCCGCCGAGCGTCGCAACCCCTTCGCCGCGCTGGCCGGCTTGAGGGAAAAAAAGCGGTGAAGGGCAAGCATCCCCTTGCCCCCGACGGTCTTTTTGGCTAATAAACCACCCTTTCCCCATCCGGGCCCGAGAGCGAGTAAACGAAATGGCTGTCCCCAAGAAGAAAACCTCCAAGTCCCGCCGGAACATGCGCCGCGCCCATGACGCGCTGAGCATCAAGACCGGGACCGAGTGCCCGAATTGTGGCGAGGTTAAGCTGCCCCACCATGTGTGCGGCTCCTGTGGCCATTATGACGGCCGCGAAGTGGTTGCCCAGGGCGAGGCCGGCGCCTGATCCGCACGATTTGAGAGGGGGAGCGCGGGCAGTTGAGCGCACCCGTAACCATCTCCATAGACGCCATGGGGGGCGATGCCGCCCCGGGCATAGTCGTGGACGGGGTGCGGCTGGCCCACGAGCGGCTACCGCATGTCCATTTCCTGCTGTTCGGCGATGCCCCCCGGGTGGAGGCGCTGCTTGACCGTCAGCCGCATCTGAAGGCCGTCTGCACCGTCCGCCACACCGACGAGGCGGTGGCCAACGAGGACAAGCCCAGCCAGGTGCTGCGCAGTGGCCGCCGCTCCAGCATGTGGCTGGCCGTCGATGCCGTGCACAAGGGCGAGGCCGCCGGCGTGGTCTCGGCCGGCAACACCGGCGCGCTGATGGCGATCGCCAAATTCGTCCTGCGCACCCTGCCGGGCATCGACCGCCCCGCCATCGCCGGGCTGTTCCCGACGGTGCGCGGCGAGACGGTGATGCTCGATCTCGGCGCCAACGTCGATTGCGACGCCAATAATCTGTTCCAATTCGCCGTGATGGGCGAGGTGTTCGCCCGCGCCGTGCTCGGCTTGGAGAACCCCACCATCGGTATCCTCAACGTCGGCGCCGAGGAACTGAAGGGCAACGAGGCGGTGAAATCCGCCGCCACCCGCATCCGCGAGAGCGGCCTGCCCATCCGCTTCCACGGCTTCGTCGAGGGCAATGACATCTGTGAGGGCACGGTGGACGTGGTGGTGACGGACGGTTTCACGGGCAACATCGCCCTCAAGACCGCCGAGGGGACGGTGCGGCTGTATTCCACCCTGCTGCGCGAGGGGTTCAAGAACTCGCTGCTGGCCAAGGTGGGCTACCTGTTCGCGCAGCATGCCCTGACCAAGGTGAAGGTGCGCATCGATCCGCGGCGCTACAACGGCGCCATGTTTCTGGGATTGAACGGCATCGCGGTGAAAAGCCATGGCGGCACCGACGCCTTCGGGTTCGCCAATGCCATCGGCGTGGCGGTCGACTTGGTCAGCCACGGCTACAATGATCGTATCCGCAAGGAATTCGCACGGCTGAATCCGGCCGAGCCGAGCTCTTCGCAAATCGTGGCGGGAAGCCGGTGACAATGGTTCTGAGATCTCACATCGTCGGTTGCGGTTCCTACCTGCCGGAGCGCGTGGTTACCAACCAGGAACTGGCCAGTCGCGTCGACACCTCCGACGAATGGATCGTCGAGCGGTCCGGCATCCGCCAGCGCCACTTGGCCGCCGAGGGCGAGACCACCGGCGACCTCGCCACCATCGCCGCCCAGCGCGCCCTGAACTCCGCCGGCATCAACGGCTCCGAGGTCGATCTGCTGGTGCTGGCCACCGCCACCCCCGATCACACCTTTCCCGCCACCGCCGCCAAGGTGCAGGGCCGGATCGGCATGGTCGGCGGCGCCGCCTTCGACCTGCAGGCGGTCTGTTCCGGCTTCATCTTCGCTCTGTCGGTGGCCGACAACTTCATCAAGAGCGGCCAGGCCCGCACCGCGCTGGTGATCGGTGCCGAAACGTTCTCGCGCATCCTCGACTGGACCGACCGCGGTACCTGCGTGCTGTTCGGCGACGGGGCCGGGGCGGTGGTGTTGCGCGCCGGTCACGGCAAGGGCACCAGCGAGGATCGCGGCATCCTGTCGACTCACTTGCATTCCGACGGTCGTCATCACGACCTGCTCTATGTGGACGGCGGCCCGTCGACCACGCAGACCACCGGCTTCCTGCGCATGGAAGGCAAGGAGGTGTTCCGCCACGCGGTCACCAATCTGGCGACGGTGGTGGGCGAGGCCCTGTCGGCCAACGACCTCACACCGGCCGATATCGACTGGGTGGTGCCGCACCAGGCCAACAAGCGCATCATCGAGGGCACCGCCCGCAAGCTGGGCTTCCCCATGGAGCGCATGGTGATGACGGTGGAGCGCCACGCCAACACCTCGGCGGCGTCGGTGCCGCTGGCGCTGTGCGAGGCGGTGGCCGATGGCCGCATCCGCGACGGCCAGCTGGTTTTGCTGGAGGCCATGGGCGGCGGCTTCACCTGGGGCGCCGGCCTGGTCCGCATGTAGCGCCGCAAAACGGCCTGCCATCCCTTTGATATTGACGGGTTTATGGGAAGGGGCTAGGGTCGGCTCCGGATTCGCTTCATAGATGGGGCTTCGAGGGGCATGTCGGAAAACACCATCACCCGCGCGCAGTTGAGCGAGGCCGTCTACCAGGAGGTGGGGCTGTCGCGCAACGAGTCCGCCGACTTGCTGGAGGCGGTGCTGGGCGAGATTTCCGGTGCCCTGGCCCGCGGCGAGGCGGTGAAGATTTCCTCGTTCGGCAGCTTCTCGGTGCGCGCCAAGGGCCAGCGCGTCGGCCGCAATCCCAAGACCGGCGAGGAGGTGCCCATCCTGCCGCGCCGGGTGCTGGTGTTCCGGCCGTCGCAACTGCTGAAGAAGCGCATCAACGACGGCCCGCGCGTCCGCCGCACCGGCGCGGCGTAGGCCGCCATGGCTGAGGACGGCGAGCTGTTCGGCCGGCGTTCCGGCAAGTCCGAGGCGGCCTTCCGGACCATTTCGGAAGTCGCCGATGAGCTTGACGTCCCCCAGCATGTGCTTCGGTTCTGGGAGGGCAAGTTCCCCCAGGTCAAGCCGCTGAAACGCGGGGGCGGCCGGCGCTACTACCGGCCCGACGACGTGGCGCTGTTGAAGCGCATCCGCGACCTGCTGTACAGCGAAGGCTATACCATCAAGGGCGTGCAGAAGCTGCTCAAGGAGGGCGCCGTGGCCACCGCCGCCGCCCGTGAGCCGGCGCCGGTGCGCGACCTGCTGCCCTACACGGCCGACGACGGCGACGTGGACGTGGTGGAGGAGGCCTTGGCGGAGGAGGCGGAGCCGCGATTCGTTGCCGCCCCGTCGCCGCCGTCGCCCCCTTCGCCCTTGACCACCGCCGACCGCGCCTTCTCGCCGGCGGCCCGGCGCGAACTGCGTCGGATCCTCGAGGACCTGGAAGACCTGCGCACCCTGCTGCAGCCTCTGTGACGAGACTGTGCGACGGGCGGGAAACGCCGGTTGCATCCTGTCGGGCGCCTGAGTATAGTGCGCCCCTCGCCGGCCACCCCGCCGGTGAACACTACCCTCCCGCGGGATACCCGGGGGACCACGGTCGGAGCGTAGCGCAGCCCGGTAGCGCATCAGTCTGGGGGACTGGGGGTCGCAGGTTCGAATCCTGTCGCTCCGACCATTATAAGGCCCTGAAACCTGACGGTTTTGGGGCCTTTCCATTGTGCGCCCAGCATGGGCG
>JACPDP010000053.1 GCA_016183945.1 Magnetospirillum sp. | reverse complement strand
CTCCAGCGGCCACGCAACTACGCCAGGGCGCTGACATCCCTGTTCACCAGGGGCATCCGGCGAATCCAGACCTGCCTTCAGCGACTATGGTCGCTGCCGCCGCTCTGGCAGGTTTGGATAAACTGATCTGTGGTGAGCCCGATGAATTCGCTGGGATTTCATCGCCACCTGATGTAAGGTTAGAGTCGGGTTAATGTAGGATCAGTGTAGCTATGGCTTTGGGCACCAACAAGATCACGGCGTCAGCGACGACCGGTGTGGCCGCGGCGGCATCAAGCCGCGTCGGCACCGGCGGCCGCAACGTCGCGTCGGTGACCCAGCACCGGGTCGAGGGGCTGAGTTTCGCGCCCAATATCGGTGTGAACGAAGAGTCGATTCTTCATTACAACGACCAGTCGCAGTTCGAGGACCGCGGCGGCGGACGGCGGCGCAAGGAAGAGCACGGCGGCCAGTTCACCCCGCTGATCTCGCGTGGGGCCTTCGGCTACAAGGTCGACGAGGCGGAGGAAGCCACCGCCGCGAACGACACGCAGGTGTTCCTCACCGACGTGATGCGCGGTATTGGCACCTACGAGTCCAACATGCGCGCCACCTCGCCGGTCACCGTCAGGCCGGGCAGCGTGCTCAACTACATGTATTGAGGTTTCCGCCTCTGGCGGAAGAGGGCGGGCCCGCCCTCCGACGAGCCCGTGGCGTCACCATCGCCCGGCGGCACCGCAATCCGGCACCTGCGCCTTGATGTCCCCGCACAGCGTGCGCGCCTGGTCTTTGCCGCGGGCAACGGCGAACAGGCGGACGAATTTGCCCTTCTCGCCCAGATCGACCGGTTTGGTCTTCGACGTCAGCCCGGCCAGCGTCGGCGACTTGGCCTTGAGCAGCAACCAGCCCCGCTGCGCATGCTTTTCGTTGCGATAGGAGGCGAGAAAGACCAGCTCGGTCGAGGCGGGTTCGGGGCGCGCCGTGGGTTTGGCCGCAGCCGGCGCCTTCTTGTTGTCCCCGGCCTTGGGGGCTTGACCCTGTCCGATGGGTGGCAGGGGCGCCGCGGCGGCGGCCTTCGCCGGCACCACCGCCACGTCGGCGCGGTCGAGACGCACCACCAAGGGGCCGGAGCGGGCCAGAAGGCTGCCGTCGTGCCATTGGGCATAGGCGCCGAACGGCTCGCCGCCGCAGACCACTTCGGTCACCGCCAGGGGGCGGCGCAGCCGAGGGTATTCGCGGACGCGGGCGAGCGCGCCGAGGAACGCCGCCTCGCTGACCTCAATCTGGCGATAGGCCGGTTTGGGGCAGGTGCGGCCGAGGATATCGCCGGCCTCGGCGGCATCGAGGCGCACGCGCTGGCCGATCAACGCCTCCAGGGGCCGGTTGCCCGCCGCCCGGCCGGACTCGAAAATGTCGGTCACCACCCACAGCCCGCCGGGTGCCTTGACCACTGCCGGTGGCGGGGCAGGGGGCGGCGGTTCCGTCGAGGCACAGGCGGCGAGCGCCAGCGCGAGGGCGGCGGTGCGCAGGACGGGCGCGCGATGGAAAGGGGCGGTCATGTGGGGGCTCCCCTAAAGAACGTCGAGCAGCAACTTGCGTCGATGGAGCTGCTGCACCGGGCGGGCATTGTTGGGGAACAGCTTGGCGAAGCGGGCGATCTGGTCCGCCGAGGCGGTGATGGGGTGGCGGTAGACCACCCAGGATACCACTTCGCTGCAGGGCGGCGTGGTCAGCGACCCGGCATAACGGTAGGTCGTGCTGTCCGTGGGCAGCATGGTACCGGGATGCAGCGCGGCGTCCGATCTGGCGGTTTCGCCGCCCAGCGCGGGCATCATCCGCCAGATGGTCTCGATCGCCGGATTCGCCTCGCCGGCCTTGATCATCACCCCCAGCACGGCGAGGCCGTTCTCGGCGTTCCGGTGGACGAAGTGCACCTCCATGTCGAAGGTGACGCCGGCGATGGTGTGTTCGCTGGGATGGTGGAAATGGTACTGCAGCAGCTCGTAGGTGTTGCCGTCGAGGGCCAGCGTGCTGCCCTTGGGGCAGTTCACCTGGATGGTGTGGCCGTTGTTGACCACCTCCAGGGCTCCGGGCTGCCAACTGACCGCCGGGTCACCCATCATGGCCGGGGTGCCCCGGGCCAGGTCGATGGGGGATTGCTCCCTGCCCATGCCGCAGGCGGCGTATTCGGGCGCCAGCTTGCCCCACTCCTCGGGGCCGCCATGGCCCTCGTAGGTCCAGTGGGGCTGCGCCGTTTCGGAGGCGGCCACCGCGGCAGATTTCAGCAGCGTGCCGCAAACGGGGCAGGTGCAGGCGACGCTCGCGACGAAGTGGCGAAGAAGCTGACGTCGCTGCATGGCACCCTCCGGTAGTCGACAATAACCAAGACTAAGGGCTGCCGTGTCGACTGGGAAGGGGCAATGGTCGTTAAGAAAAACCCCTCCCCGGTGGGGGAGGGGTGGTTTGGACCGTTTACGACATCAGGCGGTTCCACCAGCCGCGCTTGGGCGGGCCGGCGGGGACGGGAGCAGGTGCGTCCTCCACGTCGGCCGCGGCGGCAGCCGGAGCAGGGACCGGGGCCTCCGCCGCCGGCTCCGGCGCGGCCGCCGGTTCTCTCACCACGTCCGCGGGCTCTTCCGCGGCGGCCACAGGCTCCTCCACAGCTGCCGCGGGCTGCTGAACGGACGCGGCGTGTTCGTCCGCGGTGGCGGCGACAGGGGGGGCCTTCTTGCGCGGCGCCCGCTTGCGCTTGGGCTTGTCCTCGACGGCAGGGGCCGGCTCGGCCGCCGTCACGCTGGCGGCCTCGCCCTCGACCGTCGCCTCGACCTTCTTGCGCGGTGCCCGCTTGCGCTTGGGCTTCTCCTCGGCAACCGGCTCGGCGGCGGCTTCCGGTGCGGGTTCGCTCGCTGCCTCGGCAACCGGCTCTCCCTCGGCGGCAACCTCGCCGCCTTCGAGCCCGCCCTCGCCGGGCTGGCCGTCACGGCCGCGACGCCGGCGGCGGCCGCCGCGACGACCCCGACGCCGCTTGCGCGGCTCCTCGCCATTGGCCGCCTCGCGGTTTTCGTCGGATTCTTCTTCCCCGTCGCCCTCGTCATCGCCGTCCGCGGGAGTGACGCTCTCGGTGGCCGACGCGGCGAGCTCCGCCTGGCCGGGCAGTTCGTCGCCGTGGCGCTTGCGCTTGCGTCGACGGCGGCGCTTGCGTCCGTCCTCGTCGCCGCCGCGCTCGGCCTCGCGGTCGGGGCGGGCCGCGCGGGCGGGCGCAACCTGCGCCTCTGCCTCATCCTCCTCGACCTCGACCTCCTCCTCCTCCTCTTCGGGCTCGGGGGGAGTGTCGTTGACGGTGATGGCGGGCGCGCGGGTCGGCAGCTCGTCGCGGAATTCAGCCTTGACCCGGTCCATGCGGAGGGCAGGGGCGATCAGGGTGTCGTCGCCCGCCAGCATCACGGTGAAGCCGTAGCGGGCCTCCATGCCGGCCAGCGCCTCGCGCTTCTGGTTGAGGATGTAGAGCGCGATGGGGGTCGGCACGGTGACGAGGACTTCCGACGAGCGCCGGCGGATACCCTCCTCCTCGATGGCGCGCAGCACATGCATGGCGGCGGACTCGACCGAGCGGCTGAGGCCGGTGCCGGCGCAATGCGGGCAGGGATTGAACGCGGTTTCCTGCAGGCTGGGACGCAACCGCTGGCGCGACAGCTCAAGCAGGCCGAAGGCGCTGATCTTGCCCACCTGGATGCGGGCGCGGTCGTTCTTCAGGGCGTCCTTGAGGCGCCGCTCGACGGCGTGGTTGTTGCGGCTCTCCTCCATGTCGATGAAGTCGATGACGATCAGGCCGGCCAGGTCGCGCAAGCGCAACTGGCGGGCGACCTCCTCGGCGGCCTCGGCGTTGGTCTTCAGCGCCGTCTCCTCGATGTGGCGCTCCTTGGTGGCGCGGCCCGAGTTGACGTCGATGGCGACCAGCGCCTCGGTCTGGTTGATGACGATGTAGCCGCCCGAGCGCAGTTGCACCACCGGGCTGTGCATGGCGTCCAACTGGGCTTCCACCTGATAGCGGTGGAACATGGGCACCACGTCGCGGTAGGGCTGGACCTTCTTGGCATGGCTGGGGGTCAGCATGCGCATGTAGTCCTTGGCGAGGCGGTAGCCTTCCTCGCCTTCCACCTGGATCTCGTCGATGTCGCGCGAATAGAGGTCGCGGATCGAGCGCTTGATCAGGCTGGCTTCTTCGTAGACCAGGGCCGGCGCGGTGGACTTCAGCGTCAGCTCGCGGACGCTGTCCCACATGCGCAGCAGGTACTCGTAGTCGCGGCGGATTTCGGCCTTGGACCGCTCGGAGCCGGCGGTGCGGATGATCACCGCCATGCCGTCGGGAATCTCCATCTCGTTGGCGATGGACTTGAGGCGACGGCGGTCGGTGGCGCTGACGATCTTGCGCGATACCCCGCCGCCCCGGGCGGTGTTGGGCATCAGCACGCAGTAGCGACCGGCCAGCGACAAGTAGGTGGTGAGGGCGGCGCCCTTGTTGCCGCGCTCCTCCTTGACGACCTGGACCAGCATGATCTGGCGGCGCTTGATCACTTCCTGGATTTTATAGTTGCGCAGCAGGCGGGCGCGGCGGCGCTCCATCTCCTGCTCGGAGCCATCGTCGCCGCCGACCATCTCCACATGCTGCTTGGGATGATGGGTGTCGCCCTCGGGCTTCTCGCCGGGCGCGTCCTCGACCGAGCCGTCGTCGGTGACCTCGGCCACCGCCTCGGCGGCGAGGTGGCCCTCGCCATCGGCCTCCGAGTGCTCCATGTCGGAGTGCTCGCCACCGGCCTCGCGCATCACCTCGGCGCGCTGGGCGGCCAGCAATGCCTGGCGGTCGGCCACCGGAATCTGGAAGTAGTCGGGATGAATCTCGCTGAAGGCAAGGAAGCCGTGGCGGTTGCCGCCATACTCGACGAAGGCCGCCTGGAGGGACGGCTCGACGCGGACCACCTTGGCCAGATAGATGTTGCCTTTGAGTTGCTTCTTGGTGCTGGTCTCTACGTCAAGTTCTTCCAGACGCGTACCACTGACCACGACCACCCGAGTTTCCTCCGGGTGGGTGGCATCGATCAACATACGTTTGACCATTAAGTCCATATCTCCGTGGCGCCGCCCACGACGCTGCAATGGCATGCGGACGGCGAATTGACACAGCGAAGCCGGCGGCGCCTGCGGGCGATCCCTCGAACCTGATGCTTTGCAGCATGGACATGGCGGGAACCTCTTAGGGCGGGCGTCACGCCCGGCTTCGAAATCTTCGAGTCACGGCTGCCTGGCCTTCGTCCACTGCGGACGTTCGGGCGGCAAGCCTATGGACGGTCAAAATAGCCTTAGCCGAAAGTTTCGACAATGATCTTATTGCACGCGGACGGATGACCCCTCCGAGAGCGAGCCTCTCCACAGGGGTTAGCCGGAAGAGTCTGCCGAATCAATGCCTTTTGAATTGAGCTTGAGACGCCGCTTGCGCTATAGGTGTTAACACTTGGTCAAGGCGAACCGGCGAATATGGGGCTCATGGTAAGACGGATCGTTGCCCTTCTGCCCGTGGCGGTGCTTGCGCTGGCGGTCCTTGTGACGGCGGCGGCGCCGGCCATTGCGCGCACCGCCATCGGCGGCATGCGGCTGGGCATTCATGACGAAGGGGTTACCCGTTTCGTCATGGACATATCCGAGACCATGGACTTCAAGGTGGTCACCTTCGCCGATCCTTACCGCGTGGTGGTGGAGGCTCCCACCCTCGACTGGTCGCCCGAGGCCCAGTTGAAGAAGCCGTGGGGCGCGGTGCGCGGCGTCTCGGGCGACACCGGCCACCTGGTGCTGGAACTGAAGCAGCCGGCGGCGGTGAAGCAGGCTTTCATCATCCCGCCGCGCGATGGGGTGGGCTGGCGCTTCGTCCTCGACCTCAAGGACGTCACGCGCGAGGCCTTCGTTGCCACCGCCCAGCCCGCTCCCAGGGCGACAGCGGCGCCAAAGGCGGCCGCTGTGGCGAAGCCGGCGCCGGCGGCGCGCCCCGACGCCCGCCCCGAACCGCGCCCCGCCGCGACGGTCGCGGCACCGGCACCCGAGCCGCCGCCGGCCCGCGGCATCGTGGTGGTGAGCCCCAACGCGCAGCAGCCGGCGCCGGTGGTGGTGGCTGCCGCTCCTCCCGCCGCCGTGGCGGCACCGGTTCCACCGCCCGCCCGCCCCATGGAGAGCCGCACGGTGGGCGGTTCGCCCATGCTCAGCGCGCCCATGCCACCGCCTCCGGAACGCCCGGTTGCCGAGCGCCCCATCGCGGCCGTGGTGGAGCCGGCCGTGCCGTCGCCGGTGGTGACGCCGGTCAGCCTGCCGGCACCGCCGCCGCCGGTGGTCTTGGCCGAGCCGGAGCGCAAGCGCAACGACGGCCCGCCGGTGATCGTCATCGACCCCGGCCATGGCGGTGTCGACCCCGGCGCCATCGGTGTGTCGGGCATCTATGAAAAGAACATCACCCTGGCGGTGGCACGCGAACTCAAGGAAGCGCTGGAGAAGAACGGCCGCTTCCGGGTTTACCTCACCCGCGACCGCGACGTCTTCATCCGCCTGCGCGACCGTATCGCCATAGCGCGCCAGTACAACGCCGAACTGTTCGTCTCGCTGCACGCCGACGCGGTGCAGAATCCGCAGATCCGCGGCCTGTCGGTCTACACCCTGTCGCAGAACGCCTCGGACGGCGAGGCGCAGGCGCTGGCGGAAAAGGAAAACAAGGCCGACCTCATCGCCGGCATCGACCTCAGCCATGAATCGGCCGATGTGGCCAACATCCTCATCGACCTGGCCCAGCGCGAGACCATGAACCGCTCGGCCGTCTTCGCCGGCGACATCGTCGACGAGGTCGGCCGCGACCAGTCGCTGCTGGGCAACACCCACCGTTTCGCCGGTTTTGCCGTGCTGAAGGCGCCCGATGTACCGGCGGTCCTGGTGGAGATGGGCTACCTGTCCAACGAGCAGGAGGAACGCGACCTGCGCCAGCCGCACCACCGCGTCAAACTCGCCAAATCCATCGCCCGCGCGGTGGACCGCTTCTTCGTGCAGACCCAGAAGGCCAAACGGCCGTAAGGGGTGACCCCGCCACGCTTGACGCACCCCCTCGCGCCGCGCTACCAACCGTGCCATGCTCCGCTTCCTCGTCGTCACCTTCACGCTCCTGATCCTGCTCGCGCTCGCGGGGGCGGGCGGTGTGCTGTACCTGTTCTGGAATTTCGGCCAGGGCCTGCCCGACTACCACCAGCTAGCCCACTACGAGCCGCCCGTCACCACCCGGGTCTATGGCGGCGACGGGCGCCTGGTGGCCGAGTATGCCGTGGAGAAGCGGGCCTTCGTGCCGCTCTACGCCATTCCGCAGCGGGTCAAGGATGCCTTCCTGTCGGCCGAGGACAAGAGCTTCTACAGCCATGCCGGCGTCGATCCGGTGGGCATCGCGCGGGCCATCGCCATCAATCTGCGCAACAAGGGCATGGGGGCGGACAAGCGCCCGGTGGGAGCCTCGACCATCACGCAGCAGGTGGCGAAGAACTTCCTGCTGACCAACGAGGTTTCCATCGAGCGCAAGGTCAAGGAGGCCATCCTCGCCTTCCGTATCGAGCGGGCCTTCACCAAGGACCACATCCTCGAACTGTACCTGAACGAAATCTACCTCGGCATCGGCTCCTACGGCGTGGCCGCGGCGGCGCTGAACTACTTCAACAAGGGCCTCGACGAGCTGACGGTGTCGGAGGCGGCCTATCTCGCCGCCCTGCCCAAGGCGCCCAACAACTACCATCCGCAGCGCCATCCCCAGGCGGCACGGGAGCGCCGCGACTGGGTCATCGGCCGCATGCTCGAGGACGCCAAGATCGGCCCGAGCGAGTATCAGGCAGCCATCGGCGATCCTCTCACCGTGCGCCGCCGCGACGAGATGCTGGCTGTCCAGGGCGGCGACTACTTCGCCGAGGACATCCGCCGCGAAATCGCCAGCAAACCACGGGGTCCGCGGCCCCATTACCCGACTGCCGCCGGGCACCGGCTGGCCGGCGCAGCTGGCAGCGGTACCGGTGCCGCCCGGCGCCGATCCGTGGGAACTGGCGGTGGTGCTGTCCACCACGGACACCGCCGCCTCCATCGGGCTGCTGGGGGCGCGCACCGGCACGCTGCCCTTCGCCGAGATGAAGTGGGCGCGTCCGGCGCTGGAGAAACAGCATTTCGGCCCCTCGCCGCACAAACCCTCCGACGTGCTCAAGCCGGGCGACGTGGTGCTGGTGGAGCCGGTGGCCAAGGGCGACGACGGCAAGGCCTATGCCGCCAACAGCTACGCTTTGCGTCAGGTGCCCAAGGTCGAGGGCGCCCTGGTGGCCATCGATCCCCATACCGGGCGCGTGCTGGCCATGGTGGGGGGCTGGTCCTATGCCAAGAGCCAGTTCAACCGGGCCTCCCAGGCCATGCGCCAGCCCGGCTCGTCGTTCAAGCCGTTCATCTACCTGGCGGCCATGGAGAGCGGCTACACGCCGTCCTCATTGGTGCTGGATGCCCCCATCGCCCTGCCGCAAGGCCCCGGACTGCCCATGTGGCGGCCGAAGAATTACCATGACGACTATCTTGGCCCCACCACGCTGCGGGTCGGGATCGAGAAGTCGCGCAACCTGATGACGGTTCGCCTGGCCCAGGCCATCGGCATGGACAAGGTGGCCGATTATTCCCAGCGTTTCGGCATCTACGACAACCTGCCGCGCCAGTTGGCCATGGCGCTGGGCGCCGGCGAGACCACGCCGTTGAAGCTGACCGCCGCCTATGCCGAGTTGGTCAATGGCGGGCGGCGCCTTCGTCCGACGCTGATCGACCGCATTCAGGACCGCAACGGCAAGACCGTGTTCAGCCACGACCTGCGCTTCTGCGATGCCTGCTCGGCGACCTACTATACCAACCAGGACATGCCGCACCTGCAGGACATCCGGGAGCAGTTGGTCGATCCGGTCTCGGCCTACCAGATGGTCCATATCCTCGAGGGCGTGGTGGAGCGCGGCACCGGCACCGTGGTGCGCCCGGTGGGCAAGCCGCTGGCGGGCAAGACCGGCACCTCCAACGACTCCAACGACACCTGGTTCGTCGGCTTCTCCCCCGATCTGGCGGTGGGCGTGTTCGTCGGCTTCGACGAGCCGCAGTCGCTGGGCGACAAGGAGACCGGCGGCAACGTCGCCGCTCCCATCTTCCGCGATTTCATGATGGAGGCGTTGAGGGACCAGCCGGCGACGCCGTTCCGCGTGCCGCCGGGGGTGCGTCTGGTGCGGGTCCAGGCCAATACCGGCAAGCCGGCGATACCCGGCGACTCCAAGGTCATCCTGGAGGCGTTCAAGGGCGGCGACAAGATGCCGGGCGACGAGGAAGACGTGCTGGAAGGCGATGGCGTCGACGCCGGCTTCTCGTTCGCGCCCTATGTGGCCAACGAGGAGGGCGGTTCCAGTGGCCCCGCCTTCGCCCAGCCGAACCAGCCCAACCAGTTCCCGCCCCCACCCGGCGGCGGCGCGGCCCCGGCTGCGGGGGGGCTGTATTAGCGGTCAAAATCTGACGCTTGGCACCCTCCGCCATATCGCTCTTACGGCCAACACCCTGCCTCATCCGGCGGCAGCACGTTCCAGGGCGGCAATGTCCAGCTTTACCATCTTGGTCATGGCGGCGAAAACTCGGCCCGCGACGGTCGGATCGGGATCGGCCAGGAGACGCGGCAGCATCGCCGGGACGATTTGCCATGGCACGCCCCACCTGTCGCGTAGCCAGCCGCACATGATTTCCGCCCCTCCATCGGCCGTGAGCGCCGTCCACAGCCGATCCACCTCCGCCTGGTCGGAGCACTCGACCGAGATGGAGGCGGCAGTTCCGTAATCGGCTGGCGCGCCGCCGTTCAACGCCTGGAGGCTCTGACCGCCGAGGGTGAAGGTCACCATGATCACATCGCCCGCTTCCCCGCCGGGCCAATTCCCGGGCGAGCGCAGGATGTTCTCAAGGCTGGAGCCCGGCACGAGGGAGACATAGAAGCGGACGACCGTTTCCGCGTCCTTCCCAAACCAGAGGCAGGTACTTACCCTCGACATCGCACCGTCTCCTCTCCATCCGAGGACGGCTATCGAGATGGGTACCAAGTGTCATGTTTCAACCACTAGCGGGGTGGAGGCCCGGGGGGGGGGCTCGAAGGCGGGCGCCGGCAGGAATCGCTACATCAATAGGCGGTTTCGCGGCGCCGCGGGGCCTTGCAGAGGTGGGCATGGAGCCCGTGCTCGCACTCTCCGAGGCCGCTGGGCGGCTGGCCATGCCCCCCGTCGGGACCGTGGTGGGTCGAACCGCCGCCGTGCATCACCGTATGATGCTCGCCGGGCAGGGTGAACCAGAAGGTGCTGCCTTCCCCCGGCTTGGATTCGAGCCAGATGCGGCCGCCGTGCCGTTCGACGATGCGCTTGCATTCCGCCAGACCGATGCCGGTGCCGTCATAGGTGCTGCGGTCGTGCAGGCGCTGGAAGATGACAAAGATGCGCTCGTGGTGTTCGGAGGGAATGCCGATGCCGTTGTCGCGGACGAAGAATGACAGGTGCTCGCCCTCGGCCACCGCGCCGACGTGGATCATCGGCACCGCGTCGCTGCGGCGGTATTTGAGGGCATTGCCGATCAGGTTCTGGAACAGGCGGGCGACTTGGCCCTCATCGCAGATGACGATGGGCATCGGCTCGCACGACACCGTGGCGCCGCTCTCTTCGATGCGGGGCGCGAGGTTGGCCAGCACGTCGGCCAGGATTTGCCCCAGATCGGCCGCGGCCGGCGTCTTGCCGTGGGTGGTCACCCGCGCATAGGTGAGCAGATCGGTGATCAGGCGCTGCATGCGCCGGGCGCCGTCGACGGCGAAGTTGATGAACTCGTCAGCCTCCGAGTCCAGTTGCCCACTGTAGCGGCGCTGCAGCAGCGCCAGGTACGACGCCACCATGCGCAACGGCTCCTGCAGGTCGTGCGAGGCGACGTAGGCGAAGTTCTGCAGTTCCTGGTTCGAATTTCGCAGCGCCTGCTCCGCCTCCAGGCGCAGGGTGACGTCGCGGAACACCACCACCGTCCCCCCCGGCTCGGAGAGGTTGTCCACCGGCGTCGAGATGTATTCCACCGGGAAACTGGTGCCGTTCTTGCGCCAAAAGTGGTCGTTCTTGCTCTCGATGATTCGCCGCTCGGTGCGGGCCTTGCCGACCTCGCAATCGCAGGCGGGGTGCGGCGTTCCATCGGGGTGGCTGTGATGGATCAGGGCGTGGATGTCGCGGCCGACCGCCTCCTCGGCGGTGAAGCCGATCATGCGCAGTGCCGCCGGGTTGATGAAGCTGACCCGGCCGAGGTTGTCGGTGCCGAAGATGCCCTCGCCGGCGGCGTCGAGCAGGCGGCGCAGCATCTCCTTCTGCTCGTGGAGCAGATGCCGGCTGTCCACCAGATTGCGGCGATGGGCGTCGAGAATGATGTCGGCCCGGCGCACCACCAGCAGCAGGGCGCCATAGAGCGCCGCGAAGCAGGCGAAGATCAGTGCCGAGGCCTTGTAGAGGGAAATTTGCAGCCGCTCTTGCGCGGCGGTCATGTCGGAATAAAGCTCGAAGATGCCCTCGACCGTGCCATCGGCGTCCATCAGCGGCTGGTAGGTTTCGACCACGTGGCGGTTCCGCACGGCGCCGTTGAAGCCGGAAATGGTTTCGCGGAAGCCCGACGTGGTGAACGAACGTCCGGCCAGCGCCGACAGCAACGCCTGTTTGTGCGTACCGGGGAGGCCGACCTCGCTGCGGAGCGGGGAATAGACGACGTTGCCCCGGGTATCGTAGATCTTGATCTTGATGATGGGCTGGGTGGTGACCAGGTTGCGCAGGGCCAGGTCGAACGCCCGCAGTTCCCGGCGCTGGCGCAGCTCTTCCGGCGGGATCGCCGACAGCCTGACCACCATGGGGGCGAACTGCGGCCAGAATGCGGCGATGAAGGCGTCGGCCAGTCGCAGATTCTCCTCGGCGGCGAGGGCGACATGCTCCTCGGTCTGGTCCCAGCGATAGACGCCGACCAGCAGCACCGCGGAGAGAACCATCGCAATCGCGCTCGTCAGCGAAAAATATCGCCGCAACTGAAACATTACGTTTCCGCCCTGCACATGAAATCTTATCGCTATTGTATAGGTGCCTCGCGATTGCCGCAATTGGTCTCGGAGAGGCCTCCAGGGGCGCCATAGCGGCGCCGGACGCCGGCACAGGCCCGGACGACCCCTCACCACAGATCAGTTTATCCAAACCTGCCAGAGCGGCGGCAGCGACCATAGTCGCTGAAGGCAGGTCTGGATTCGCCGGATGCCCCTGGTGAACAGGGATGTCAGCGCCCTGGCGTAGTTGCGTG
>JACPDP010000050.1 GCA_016183945.1 Magnetospirillum sp. | reverse complement strand
GCCCCGGTCAATCGCGTTTCGACCGACGGCCCCGAGATGTGTGCATCCCTTAGCGCCTTCGCGGGGATGACGAATAAAATGGATAGGATGGCTCCCCCCCGACCCTTCAGCGCGCCTTCCGCCGATACTGGAAGAACGTCGGCGCCCGGCCGGCCAGGCATTTGCGCTCGTAGCGGGTCGGCGGCCAGTCGGCCGGCAGGCGGTGGCGCTCCGCCGTCACCAGTACCGCCTCGAAGGCGGCATGCTGGCCAAGCTGGCGGGTGGCCCAGGCGGCATAGGTGGGGTCGTCGCTGGCCACCCGAAGCTCGCCGCCATCCTTCAGCAGCCGGGCCACCGCATCCAGATTATCCGGGCCGATGAAGCGCCGCTCGGCGTGGCGGTGCTTGGGCCAGGGGTCGGGGAACAGCACGAACACCCGGGCCAGCGAGGCCTCGGGCAGCGCCGGCAACAGCAGGCGGGCGTCCTCGTGAAAGATGCGGACGGTGTCGATCGCGCCGGCCTGGAGGTGGCCGAGCAGACTGGCGACGCCGTTGCGGAACACCTCGCAGCCGATCATTCCCACCGTGGGGTGGCGGGCGGCCTGTTCGGCGAGATGCTCGCCGCCGCCGAAGCCGACCTCCAGCCAGACCTCGGTGACGGGATGGGGGAACAGGGTGGCGGGGTCGAGAGCCTCCCCCTGCCCCGGCACGCCGATGGCGAGACGGGGCAGGAGGCACTCCAGGAGGCCGAGCGCCTGCCGGCGCAAGGCCTTGCCGCTGCGCCGCCCGAAGAACCGCGGGCGCGATTCCTCGGACACGACGCCTGTCCTCAAAACGCCTTCTTCAACTGCTCGACCAGATCGGTGCGCTCCCACGAGAAGCCGCCGTCGGCGTCGGGGGTGCGGCCGAAATGGCCATAGGCCGCGGTGCGGGCGTAGATCGGCTTGTTGAGGCCGAGATGGGTGCGGATGCCGCGCGGGCTGAGGTCGACCAACTGCTGCAGCACGTCGGACAGCTTGTCCTCGTCCACCTGCGCGGTGCCGAAAGTGTCGACATAGACCGACAGCGGCTTGGACACGCCGATGGCATAGGCCAACTGGATGACGCACTTCTCGGCCAAGCCGGCGGCGACCACGTTCTTGGCCAGGTAGCGGGCGGCATAGGCGGCGGACCGGTCCACCTTGGTGGGGTCCTTGCCCGAGAAGGCGCCGCCGCCATGCGGCGCCGCACCACCGTAGGTGTCGACGATGATCTTGCGGCCGGTCAGGCCGCAATCGCCGTCGGGACCGCCGATGACGAAGCGCCCCGTCGGGTTGACGTAGAACTGCGCCTCGTCGCACATCCAGCCCTTGGGCAGGACGTTGACCACGTGCGGCCGCACGATCTCGCGCACGTCGGCCTGCGACAGGGCGGCGTCGTGCTGGGTGGAAACCACCACCGAGGTGGCGCGCACCGGCTTGCCGTTGCGGTACTCCAGGGTCACCTGGCTCTTGGCGTCGGGGCCGAGCAGCGGCGAGGCGCCGGAGTGGCGGGCCTCGGCCAGCGACTTCAGGATGTTGTGCGAGAAGTGGATGGGAGCCGGCATCAGCGTATCGGTCTCGTCGACCGCGTAGCCGAACATGATGCCCTGGTCGCCCGCACCCTCGTCCTTGTCGCCATCGGCGTCGACACCCACCGCGATGTCGACGGACTGGGAATGGACGTGCACCTCGACCTTGGCGTTCTTCCAGTGGAAACCGTCCTGCTCGTAGCCGATATCCTTCACGGCGTGACGGGCGGCCTCTTCCATCAGCTCCCGGCTGACCGAGGCCGGGCCGCGCACTTCGCCGGCCAGCACGATCAGGTTGGTGGTGGCCATGGTCTCGACCGCGACGCGGGAATGGGGGTCGGCCGCCAGGAAGGCGTCGACGATGGCGTCGGAGATGCGGTCACACACCTTGTCGGGATGACCCTCGGAAACCGACTCGCTGGTGAAGAGGTAGTTCTGCTTGGACACGGGGCTAGCCCTCCTAGTTCCAATTCGGACGGGACCAGGGGCATCAGAGACGATCATGATGCACCCACTTAGCCGGTGCTTTAACGTGGCGGCAAGCGGTCAAATCTCCACGGAAGCGACCGCAGCCGCCTCGAAGGGTCTTCTGACAGGCGGCGCCCTCGTTCGTCAAGCCCTATCGCAAAGGATGTAGGTGAGGGCGGGGGCGAAGGGCTACTTCGCCGCGTCCATGCTGGCCGACGCCAAGGCCTTGGCCAGTTCGTAGACCCGCTTGCGGACCTGCGGGTCCTGGATGTTGTAGTAGGCCCGCACCAGCTCAAGGGTCTCGCGCCGGGTCATGGGATCGGGCTCGTAGGGGGCGGCGTCCTCGCACAGGCCCATGGGGCCCTTGATGATGTGCACCGGGCTCTGCTGCTGCACGTCCTCGGAGATGTCGTCGAAGAAGAACGACACCGGCACGTCGAGCACGCGCGACAGGTCGAACAGCCGGCTGGCGCCGATGCGGTTGGCACCGCGCTCGTATTTCTGGACCTGCTGGAAAGTCAAGCCGATGGCTTCGCCCAGCTTCTCCTGGCTCATCCCCAGCAATGTGCGTCGCAACCGGACGCGGCCGCCGACATGGACATCGATGGGGTTTGGCCTGCCCGAGGGCATGCGGCCACGGCTCGATACCTTGCGGTCTGTGGTCTTGGCAGGGCGCTTCGCTTGGGCCATTAGTGCTTTCCGAGACAAAAGATGTGGAGCTTCACTATTGAGCCCACCTTAGTCGCGATATTGTACGCAAGTCAACTAAGTTGAACACCGAAAGGTGGCGCCCGAATACATCGGCCCAATATCTGTTTTACTTCAACCGTCGCAGCGCAGTACCAGATATGAAGCATACCGCGGCGAGAATAATGGGCAGGGCATCTCCCAACCACCCGTATAACGTCTGGGGTATGGCACGCGGAAGCAGAGAGTCTAAGATGCCAGACTCTCCGAGCGGTAAGGCTGCCACCACCCTGCCATAACCATCGATCACCGCTGAGATGCCGGTGTTGGCCGCCCGCACCAAGGGCAGCCCCTCCTCCACCGCCCGCATGCGTGCCGCCGCCAGGTGCTGGTGGGGACCGCTCGACAGCCCGAACCAGCCGTCATTGGTGACGTTGAGCAGCCACCCCGGCCGCGGCTGGTCGGCGCCGACCACGGCATGGGGGAAGATGGCCTCGTAGCAGATCAGGGGGCTGGCGGCCGGCAAACCCGGCAACCGAAGCGTGCGGAGGCCGGGACCGGGCGAGAAATCGGTGCCGCCATGGGTGATCTTGGCGATGGGCAGCACGGCGCGCAGCGGCACATATTCGCCGAATGGGACCAGGTGGACCTTGTCGTACACCGCCACGACGCGGGCGGCGCCATCGACGGCCATCAGGCTGTTCCACACCGTCAGCGGCTCGACGCCGCGCGGCGTGACGCGTGGCGCCCCGGTGAGCACCAGTCCGCCCGGCGGCGCCGCCTCGGCCACCCGGGCACGGCGCGGGGCGTCGACGTCGAGGAAGAAGGCGGCGGCGGTCTCCGGCCACACCACCGCGGTGAGCCTGTCCCAGCCGGCTTGCCGCGACAGTTCGAGATGGCGGTCGAGATTGGCTTCGCGCAGGTCGTCGCGCCACTTGTGGGCCTGGGTAACGTTGGCCTGGACCAGCCGCAGGGTGACGTCGGGGACCATATCGGCGGACGCCGCCGCGAGACGTATGGATCCCCCGGCAAACGCCGCCAGCGGCAGGGCGGCGGCGGCGGCCAGCAGTGCCGCCTTGGCGCGCCGCCCCAGCACGTCGGCCAGCACCGCCGGGGCGGCGAAGGCCAGCACGGTCAGCAGGGTCAGACCGTAGACGCCGAACAGGGCGCCGGCCTGCAGCACCGCCGTCGAGGCGTCCCACACCGAGCCCAGCGGGTTCCACGGGAAGCCGGTGAGGACGAAGGAGCGCAGCCAGTCGGCCAGCGTCCACGCCGCCGCCAGCACCAGGATGCGCCCCGGCCCCTTCGGCGCCAGCAGCCGGGTGGCCAGGGTGGCGAGGCCGAGAAAGACCGCCAGCACGCCCGACAGGCCGAACACCGCGAAGGGGATCATCCATCCGAAGCGGGCGGGATCGGTGAGCAGGGCGTGGGAAATCCAGTACAGCCCGGCCGAGAACCAGCCGGCGCCGAACCACCAGCCGGCGCCGAAGGCGGCCTTGCGGTCGCGGCTGCCGTCGAGGATCCACACCAGCCCGGGCAGCGACAGCAGCAGCACCGGCAGCAGATGCACCGGCGGCAGGGCGAGCGCCGCCAGGCCGCCAAGCCCGGCCAGGGCGCCGCGGCGCCGCCAGCCGGCGAGGGTGCCGAGTCGGTCGGGAAGGATCATGAGTATTGTCCGCACAGCGTGTCCGCCCCTTCCCTGGCGCAGCCGGGTGAGGGCAGGGTGGGGGCCCAAGCGAAGCGCGGGAGTCTGTCCGCCGGCACCACTCCCGCCTCGCTCACGCCGCCCCCTCCGCCCGTTCGGCGGCCGTCCGGCGGACGCGGAGGCGCTTGATGCGGCGGGGGTCGGCGTCGACCACCTCGAACTCGAAGCCGGCCTCGTGCAGGATCAACTCGCCGCGGCTGGGCACCCGGCCGGCGATGAACGACACCAGACCACCCAGGGTGTCCACCTCTTCCCGCTCTTCCTCGGTCAGTACCGGTCCGACATGCTCCTCGAACTCCTCGATGGGGGTGCGGGCATCGGCCTCGATGATGCCGTCGGGCCGCACCACGAAGTCGGGCTCGACGGCGCGATCGTGCTCATCCTCGATCTCGCCGACGATCTGCTCCACCAGGTCCTCGATGGTGACCAGCCCGTCGATGCCGCCGTACTCGTCCACCACCAGGGCCATGTGCGACCGCTTGAGCCGCATCTCCAGCATGAGGTCGAGCACCCGCATGGACGGCGCCACGAATTGCACCTTGCGCGCCAGCCGGGCCAGCACGGGCGGCCGCTCCTGCTGCTGCGCCGCCAGCAGGTCCTTGATGTGGATCATGCCGACGACGTCGTCGAGCGTCCCGCGATAGACCGGCAGGCGGGAGTGGCCGCAGCGGATCAGCAGCGCCATCACCTCGGGCAACGGCGTCCTGGCCTCCACCGCCACGATGTCGGCGCGCGGCACCATGACGTCGTAGGCGGTGACATCGCGCAGGTGCAGGATGTTGCCCAGCAGCAGGCGCTCATGGTCGTCGATGGGGACTTCGGCGGAGTTGCGGTCCTCGATCAGCTCTTCCAGCGCCTCGCGCACCGTCTCGGCGCCGCGTGAGCGCCGCAGCAGCCTCAGCCAACTCCGGATGGTGGAGATCAGCGATTCGTCCGCCCCGTTCTCACGGGGCTGCCTACTGTGTGGCTCGTTCATAGTCCGTCATCGCCCTCCATAGGCGTGTGGGGGGCGTAGGGGTCGGGAACACCCAGCGCGGCCAGAATGGCCCGCTCCAGAGCCTCCATCTCGGCCGCGTCCCCGTCGTCCTCATGGTCGAAGCCCAACAGGTGCAGCACCCCGTGCACCACCAGATGGCCGAAATGGTCGGCCAGCGGCTTCTCCTGCTCCAGGGCCTCGCGCCGGGTGGTCTCGAAGGCCAGCACCACGTCGCCCAGCAGCAGCGGCGCACCCTCGGGCAGCGGTGCGCCGTCGTCGTCGAGGGCGGCGAAGGACAGCACGTTGGTGGGCTTGTCCTGGCCGCGGTACCGCCGGTTCATCTCCCGCACCGCGGCGTCGTCGGCCAGCACGATGCTGACCTCGACCGGGCCGTCGCCCGGCGCACCGGCCTCCAGGTCCACGGCGCCGAGGGCGGCGGCGGCCAAGGTGCGGCAGCGCTCCTCGGCATCGGGCAGGGCGGCGGTCCAGGCGGCGGCCTCGACGGTGACGGCGATGTCGGCGTCCATCACGCCTCCCCCTTTCGCTCGCGCTCGACGCGGTCGTAGGCGCGAACGATACGGGTGACGAGGTCGTGGCGCACCACGTCCTTATCGGTGAAATTGACGAAGGAGACCCCCTCCATGCCGGCCAGGATCTCGATGGCATCCCTCAGGCCGGACCGCGTTCCCGGCGGCAGGTCGATCTGGCTCATGTCGCCGGTCACCACCATGCGCGAGTGCTCGCCCATGCGGGTGAGGAACATCTTCATCTGCACCGCGGTGGTGTTCTGCGCCTCGTCGAGGATGATGAACGAGTTGGCCAGGGTGCGGCCGCGCATGAAGGCCAGCGGCGCCACCTCGATCTCGCCGGACTGCAGCTTCTTGACCACCTGATCGCCGGGCAACATGTCATGGAGCGCGTCGTAGAGCGGCCGCAGGTAGGGGTCCACCTTCTCCTTGAGGTCGCCGGGCAGGAACCCCAGGCGCTCGCCGGCTTCCACCGCCGGGCGCGACAGGATGATGCGGTCGACCTCGCCCTTGATCATCATGGAGACCGCCTTGGCCACCGCCATATAGGTCTTGCCGGTGCCCGCCGGACCCAGGCCGAACACCAGCGGGCTGTGGTTCAACGCCTGGATGTAGGTGCCCTGGGTGGGGGTGCGGGCGGCGATATGACGCTTCCTCGTGCGCAGCACCATATCCTCGCCGGCCGCGACGGGGGTGTGGCGGCTCATGCGCAGGGCCGCGTCCACGTCGGCGGTCTCGATGTGGCCCTGGCGGCCGGCCAACTGGTAGAGTTCGTCCAGCGCATGGGCGGCGTCCTCCACCAGTTCGGCGGGGCCGGAGAGCGTCACGGTATTGCCGCGGGGGTTGAGCGCCACCCCCAGCCGGCTCTCGATGCGGTCGAGATTGGCGTTGTGCGGCCCGAACAGCACCTGCAACAGGGCGTTGTCCTCGTATTCCCGCACCACGACGGTGTCGTTGGTCATGTCGGAGGCTCGCTCATGCGCCGGCCTTGGCGGCGACGAGTTCCGCCGCAAGGCTGTTGGGATGCACCGCGGTGATCCGCAGGTCGGCCATCTGGCCGGCGAGATGCGATGCGGCCGCCACATGCACCGGCTGCATATAGGGGCTGCGTCCGACCATCTGGCCGGCGTGGCGGCCGGGGCGATCGAGCAGCACCGGCATCACCCGACCGACACAGGCCAGGTTGAACCTCGTGGTGGTCTCGTGCAGCAGTCCCTGAAGCTCGCCCAGCCGTTCCTCCTTGATCTTCTCCGGCACCTGTTGCGCGATGGCCGCCGCCGGGGTGCCGGGCCGCGCGCTGTACTTGAACGAATAGGTCTGCACGAAGCCCACCTCGCGCACCAGCGCCAGGGTGTCGGCGAAATCGGCGTCGCTCTCGCCGGGGAAGCCGACGATGAAGTCGGACGACAGCGCCAGGTCGGGGCGTGCCGCCTTCAGGCGCTCCACCAGCCTGAGATAGAACGCGCGATCATGGCGGCGGTTCATGGCGTCGAGGATGCGGTCGGAGCCGGACTGCACCGGCAGGTGCAGGAAGGGCATCATCTGCGGCACCTCGGCATGGGCGGCGATCAGGTCGTCGTCCATGTCGCGCGGATGCGAGGTGGTATAGCGGATGCGCTGCAGCCCCTCCACCCCGGCCAGCTCGCGGATCAGCCGGCCCAGGCCCCAGATGGACCCGTCGCCGGCCTCGCCGTGGTAGCCGTTGACGTTCTGGCCCAAGAGGGTCAGCTCGCACACTCCCAGGCCGGCGAGGCGGCGGGCCTCGGCCAGCACCGCGGCCGGCGGACGGGAGTATTCGGCGCCGCGGGTGTAGGGCACCACGCAGAAGCTGCAGAACTTGTCGCAGCCCTCTTGGACCGACAGGAAGGCGGCGCTGCCCTCGGCGCGCACCTCGGGCAGGAAGTCGAATTTGGGCTCCAGCGGAAACTCGGTGTCGAGCACGGCGCCGCCGGCGCGGCTGGCCTTGGCCACCATCTCGGGCAGGCGGTGATAGGTCTGCGGCCCCAGCACGATGTCCACATAGGGGGCGCGGCGCAGGATCTCCTCGCCCTCGGCCTGGGCGACGCAGCCGGCCACCGCGATGATCATGCCGCCGGGCCGCTCGGCCTTCAGGCGCTTCAGCCGGCCCAGTTCCGAGAACACCTTCTCGGCCGCCTTCTCGCGGATGTGGCAGGTGTTGAGGATGACCATGTCGGCATCCTCGGGGCCATCGCCCGGGCCATAGCCCAGCGGCGCCAGGACGTCCGCCATGCGGGCGGAGTCGTAGGCGTTCATTTGACAGCCATAGGTCTTGACGAAGAGTCTCTTGGTCAACGCTTTGCTGGCGGCATTCGGCCGCAGGTCCAGGGTACCGGACGAACCCTAGCATCGGCGGGCCAGGAGTCAAGTTTCCCAACAGAACCCTCCCTCCGGGTTACGCCGCAGGGAATACGGCGGCGGGCGCAACCCCACTTGTCCTCGCCCGCTGTTGCGGCCAAACTCTCCGCGCCGTTCATTCGGGCCGCACCATTGGGGAAGGACCACCCTTGCGTATCGCCGCCGCCGTCATCGCCGCTCTCGCCGCCTCCCTGTGGGCTCCCCTCTGGCTCGCCCCGCCGGCCGCGGCGGCGAAGCCCGCCAAGCCGGCCGCCGCCAGTCGCGCCATGCCCGATCCCGCCTCGCCCGTCGTACCCTCGGTGCATGGCCTCGCCATGCACGGCCAGCCGAAATACCCCGCCGGCTTCGACCATTTCGACTACGTCAACCCCCTCGCCCCCAAGGGCGGCGAGATGCGGCTGGCGGCGCTCAACACCTTCGACAACCTCAACCCGTTCATCATCAAGGGCGTCGAGGCGGCCGGCACCACCCTGCCCTTCGAGACGCTGATGACGCCGTCGGCGGACGAGCCGTTCAGCATGTACGGCCTGATCGCCGAAAGCGTCGAGTTGCCCGCCGACCGCTCGTCGGTGGCCTTCACGCTGCGCAAGGAAGCGCGCTGGCACGACGGCAAGCCCATCACCCCCGAGGACGTCATCTTCTCGCTGGAGACATTGAAGACCAAGGGCGAGCCCAACTACCGCTTCTACTACGCCGCGGTGGCCAAGGCGGAGAAGGCCGGCCCCAACAAGGTCAAGTTCACCTTCAAGCCCGGCGACAACCGCGAACTGCCGCTGATCATCGGCGAGATGCCGATCCTTCCCAGGCACTACTGGCAGGGCAAGGCCTTCGACGAGACCACGCTGACGCCCCCCTTGGGCAGCGGCCCCTACCGCATCGCCGCGCTGGAGCCCGGCCGCTGGGTGGTCTACGAGCGGGTGAAGACCTATTGGGGCGCCAATCTGGCCGTGCGCAAGGGCCTCTTCAACTTCGACCGCATCCGCTACGACTACTACCGGGATTCGACGGTGGCGCTGGAGGCGCTGAAGGCCGGCGAGTACGACTTCCGCGAGGAGAACGAGGCCAAGAAATGGGCCACCGCCTATGACGACTGGCCGGCGCTGAAGGACGGCCGCGCCCGGAAGGAGCGCCTGGACAATCAGGTCCCCACCGGCATGCAGGCCTTCGCCTACAACATCCGCCGGCCGCTGTTCGCCGATGCCCGGGTGCGCCGCGCCCTGGCCATGGCGTTCGATTTCGAATGGACCAACAAGAACCTGTTCTACGGCCAGTACAAGCGCAGCGAGAGCTACTTCTCCAACTCGGAACTGGCCGCCGTCAACTTGCCGGGGCCGCTGGAGCTGAAGGTGCTGCAGCCCCTGAAGGACAAGCTGCCGCCGGAGGTGTTCACCGCCGAGTACCGGGTCCCCAGGACCGAGGGCGATGGCAACATCCGCCCCAACCTGCGCATGGCCATGAACCTGCTGGAGGAGGCCGGCTGGAGTGTGGAGCAGGGCAAGCTGGTCAAGGACGGCCAGCCCTTCCACTTCGAGATCCTGCTGGCCCAGCCCACCTTCGAGCGCGTCGTGCTGCCCTTCGTGCGCAACCTGACGCGGCTGGGCATCGAGGCCGAGGTGCGCACCGTCGACACCTCGCAATACCAGAACCGGGTGCGCGCCTTCGATTTCGACATGATCGTCCAGAGCTGGGGCCAATCGCTGTCTCCCGGCAACGAGCAGTCCATGTACTGGTCCAGCGAGGCCGCCGACCACCCCGGCAGCCGCAACGTGGTCGGCATCAAGAACCCGGCGGTGGACGCGCTGGTCGAGCAGGTCATTTCCGCCACCACGCGGGAAGACCTGGTGGCCCGCACCCGGGCGCTGGACCGCACCCTGCTGTGGAACCACTACGTCATCCCGCAGTGGCACCTGGGCGCCGACCGCCTCGCCTACTGGAACAAGTTCGGCCACCCCGACATGGTGCCCATGAAGGGATTCCAGCTGTTCGCCTGGTGGGTGAAGTAAGGCCGGGAATGACCGCATGATCGCCTACGCCATCCGCCGCCTGCTGCTGATTCCCCTGACATTGTTCGGCATCATGCTGGTCAACTTCGTGGTGGTGCAGTTCGCCCCCGGCGGTCCGGTGGAGCTGATGATCGCCCGCATCGAGGGCACCGCGGTGGAGGGCACCGCCCGGGTGTCCGGGCTGGGCGGCGAGAGCGCCGCGGCCAGGGTCAAGGGCGGCGAGAGCGGCGCCTATCGCGGCGCCCAGGGGCTCGACCCCGCCTTCATCAAGGAGATCGAGCGGCAGTTCGGTTTCGACAAGCCGGCGCATGAGCGGTTCGCCCAGATGATGGGCAACTATCTGCGCTTCGACTTCGGCAAGAGCTTCTATCGCGACGTCTCGGTGGTGGACCTGGTGCTGGAGAAGATGCCCACCTCGATCTCGCTCGGCCTGTGGAGCACGCTGATCATCTATCTGGTGTCCATCCCGCTCGGCATCGCCAAGGCCACCCGCGACGGTTCGCGCTTCGACATCGCCACCTCGTGGGGGATCATCGTCGGCTATGCGGTGCCGGGGTTCCTGTTCGCCATCCTGCTGATCGTGCTGTTCGCCGGCGGGCGCTATTTCGCCTGGTTCCCGTTGCGCGGCCTGACCAGCCCGGGATTCGAGCAGATGAGCTGGCCGGCGCAAGTGCGCGATTATTTCTGGCATTTGGCGCTGCCGGTGACGGCCCTGGTGGTGGGCGGCTTCGCCAGCCTGACCATGCTGACCAAGAATTCGTTCCTCGAAGAGATCAACAAGCAGTACGTGGTCACCGCCCGGGCCAAGGGCCTGCCGGAAAACCGCGTGCTCTACGGCCACGTGTTCCGCAACGCCATGCTGCTGATCGTCGCCGGCTTCCCCGCCGCGCTGGTGGGCATCCTGTTCACCGGCTCGGTGCTGATCGAGATCATCTTCTCGCTGGACGGCATCGGCCTGCTGGGCTTCGAGGCGGTGAGCAACCGCGACTACCCGGTGATGTTCGGCACGCTGTACGCCTTCAGCCTGCTGGGGCTGGTGCTCAGCCTGATCAGCGACCTGACCTACCACTTCGTCGATCCGCGCATCGACTTCGAGAAGCGGGAGGTGTGAGGCCATGCGCGGCAACACACCAGCGAATATGACGCCCCCTCCCCTGCCGCAGGCGGGGGAGGCGAAGCGCGGGCGCACCTCAGTGCGCACGGACACACTCCCGCGTCGCTTCGCCCCCTGCGCCCCCACCCTACCCTCCCCCGCCTGCGGCAGGGGAGGAAGTGCGGTGGGGGAATGCCATCATGACGCCCCTCACCCGGCGGCGGCTCGACGCCTTCAAGCGCAACCGGCGCGGCTTCTGGTCGCTGTGGCTGTTCCTGGCGGTGTTCCTGGTGACGCTGTTCGCCGAAATCGCCGCCAACGACCGGCCGATCCTGGTGTCCTACGACGGCAAGCTCTATACCCCCATCGTGCGCGACTACCCCGAGACCAGTTTCGGCGGCGACTTCCTCACCTTCGCCGACTACCGCGACCCCATGATCGCCCGCAACATCGCCGAGCACGGCTGGGCGCTGTGGCCGCCGGTCCGTTTCAGCTACCAGAGCGTCAACACCGAGCGGGGGGTGCCGCATCCCGCGCCGCCCGGCGAGGGCAACTGGCTGGGCACCGACGACCAGGGCCGCGACGTGCTGGCCCGGCTGATCTACGGCCTCCGGCTGTCGATCCTGTTCGGCCTGGCGCTCACCGTGGTCAGCTCGGTGGTGGGGGTGGCGGCCGGGGCGGTGCAGGGCTATTTCGGCGGCAGGGTCGATCTGGTGTTCCAGCGCTTCCTGGAAATCTGGGGCGGGCTGCCGCATCTGCTGATCCTGATCATCGTCGCCTCGATCATCAAGCCCGGCTTCTGGACCCTGCTGCTGGTGCTGACGCTGTTCTCGTGGACCAGCCTGGTCAGCGTGGTGCGGGCCGAGTTCCTGCGCGCCCGCAACTTCGACTATGTGCGCGCCGCCAAGGCGCTGGGCATGGACGACCTGCGGGTGATGGCCCGCCACATCCTGCCCAATGCCATGGTGGCGACGCTGACCTTCATGCCGTTCATCCTCAACTCGTCGATCGTCTCGCTGACCGCGCTGGACTTCCTCGGGCTGGGCCTGCCGCCCGGCTCGCCGTCCTTGGGCAACCTGCTGGCCCAGGGCAAGGAGAACCTGCAGGCGCCCTGGCTCGGCATCACCGGCTTCGTCGTGGTGGCGGCGCTGCTGTCGCTGCTGGTGTTCGTCGGCGAGGCGGTGCGCGACGCCTTCGACCCCAGGAAGACCACGCCATGAAAGCCACACCGGCCCGGCCCCTGCTCGCCGTCGCCAACCTCGCCGTCTCCTTCGGCCGCGGCCCCGAGGAGGTCAAGGCGGTGCGGGGCATCTCCTTCACCCTGGCCAAGGGCGAGACCCTGGCGCTGGTCGGAGAGTCCGGCTCGGGCAAATCGGTGACGGCGCTGTCGGTGCTGCAACTGCTGCCCTATCCGCGCGCCTGGCACCCCAGCGGCAGCATCCGCCTGGAGGACACCGAGCTGGTGGCGGCGCCGGAGCCGACCCTGCGGCAGGTGCGCGGCGGCCGGGTGGCCATGGTGTTCCAGGAGCCGATGACGTCCCTGAACCCGCTGCAATCCATCGAGCGCCAGATCGCCGAGGTGCTGGAAATCCACCGGGGCATGCGCGGCCAGCCCTTGCGCGCCCGCGTCGTCGAGCTGCTGCATCTGGTCGGCATCCCCGAGGCGGAGAAGCGCCTGGCCGCCCTGCCGCATGAGATGTCGGGCGGCCAGCGCCAGCGGGTGATGATCGCCATGGCCCTGGCCGGCGAACCCGACATCCTGATCGCCGACGAGCCCACCACCGCGCTCGACGTCACCATCCAGGCGCAGATCCTGGCCCTGCTGAAGGAGTTGCAGGCGCGGCTGAGCATGGCGCTGCTGTTCATCACCCACGATCTCGGCATCGTGCGCAAGATGGCCGACCGGGTCTGCGTCATGAGCCATGGCGAGATCGTCGAGGCCGGACCGGTGGAGCAGGTGTTCGCGGCGCCCCGGCACCCCTACACCCGGCGCCTGCTGGCCGCCGAACCCAAGGGCCGGCCCGAGCGCTCCGCCGAACAGACCGCCCTGGTGATGGAGACGGCCGACCTCAAGGTGTGGTTCCCCATCAAGGCCGGGGTGTTCCGCAAGGTGGTCGGCCACATCAAGGCGGTGGACGGCGTCACCCTGGCGGTGCGCGAGGGCCGCACCGTCGGCGTGGTGGGCGAATCGGGCTCGGGCAAGACCACCCTCGGCCTGGCGCTGCTGCGCCTGTTGTCAAGCCAGGGCCGGGTGGCGTTCCAGGGTCAGGACATCCAGGGCATGGGAGCCTCGGAGCTGCGCCCGCTGCGCCGCGGCATGCAGATGGTGTTCCAGGACCCCTATGGCTCGCTCAGCCCGCGCCTGTCGGTGGGCCAGATC
>JACPDP010000049.1:15163-20687 GCA_016183945.1 Magnetospirillum sp. | reverse complement strand
ATCGCCGGCCAAGGCACCGTGGGCCTGGAACTGCTGACCGACCACCCCGATCTGGCTTGCCTGGTGGTGCCGGTGGGCGGCGGCGGGCTGATTTACGGCATCGCCATCGCAGCCCGCGTGCTGAAACCCGGCATCGATATCGTCGGCGTCCAGGCGGCCGCCTGCTGTCCGCTGGTGCGCCGCCTTCCGCTGAGTCCGCCCGCGCCCTCGCGCCAAACCCTGGCCGAGGGCATCGCGGTGAAGCGCCCGGGGGTCCTGACCCGGCCGCTGGTGGAGTCCCTGGTGGACGACGTGGTGGCGGTGCCGGAGTCGCTGATCGAACGCGCCGTCGAGCTGCTGGTGGACCGCCAGAAGATCGTGGCCGAGGGCGCCGGTGCCGCCGCCCTGGCCGCCGTGCTGGCCGAACCGGCCCGCTTCGCCGGGCGCAAGGTGGGGCTGGTGGTGTCGGGCGGCAACATCGATGGCCGGCTGATGGCCTCCATCCTGATGCGCGGCCTGGTGCGGGCCGGCCGCCTGGCACGGCTGCGGATCGAAATCTCGGATGCGCCGGGCACGCTCGCCAAGGTCGCCAGCCTGATCGGCGCCAATGGCGGCAATATCGTGGAAATCTATCACCAGCGCCTGTTCCAGGATGTGCCGGTGAAGTCGGCCGAGGTGGATGCCGTGGTCGAAACCACCGATACCACCCATGTGCGCGCCATGATCGAGGCCCTGACCGCCGCCGGCTACCCGACCCGCCTGCTGGGGAGTCTGGCCACGGGGGAGTAAGGACTCTGTGCCCCTCGCCGGGCGGGGCCTCCGGCCCCTTGGCCGCCGCCGCAATGGCGGCTGGAAGTGTGAGGGCGGGGCTGGAACTTGGGGCGCGGGCGTCTCGCCGGCTACAGCACGCCGTCGGGCGGCGGCGGGCCATAGTCCACATAGGAGCCGCGGAAATAGATCAGCGGGCTGCCGCCCTCCTGGTGCCGGATGCGGCCGACGCGGCCGATGAAGATCACATGGTCGCCGCCGTCGCGCACGTCCTCCACGGTACATTCCAGATTGGCCAGGCACCCCTTCAGGATGGGCACGCCGCTATTCCAGGTGTCGAACGGCATGTCGACCCATTTGTTGTCGGAGCGGCTGGCGAAGCGGATGGACAGGTCGCGCTGGTGCTCGGACAGCACGTTGATGGCGAAATGGCCGAACCCGCGGAAGGCCTCCAGGCTGCTGGTCATCGTCCCCAGGCAGAACAGCACCAACGGCGGCTCCAGCGACAGCGACGAGAAGGCGCTGACCGTCACACCCACGGGAGCCTTGCTCTGGGGATTGAGTGTCGTGACCACCGTCACGCCGGTGGCGAAACAGCCCAGGGCCTTTCGGAAGGAACGGGAATCGACGGGCATGGGGTGATCCGGTTGTTGCCTAAACTTGTGACGTCAAGACTATTGTCGCGGGCCAGCGCCGGCAAAACGCCTGTTGGGTGATCATACCCGGCATCACAAAAAGCTACACATTTTTTTGCGGAAGAACGCAGTTGACTCGCGACAGCGCACTCGAATTATAGCATCCTCCGGTTCAAGTGGATGAACCCCCGTGCTCCCGCCGGGGGCAGCTTGGGGAAATTGATGTTCGCGATTATCGGCATTGTCGTGACCTGCATATCCGTTATCGGCGGATATGCTGCGAACGGCGGCCATCTGGGTGTGTTGTGGCAACCCTTCGAATTCGTGATCATTCTGGGCGCGGCGGTCGGTTCGCTGCTGCTGGGCAACCCCAAGAGCACCATCCTCGGCATCACCAAGAACGTGCCCATGGTGTTCAAGGGGCCACACCACAACCGGGACAGCTATGTCGAGCTGCTGTCCATGATGTACTCGGTGTTCAAACTGGCCAAGACCAAGGGCGACCTGGCGCTGGAAAGCCACGTGGAAAAGCCGGACGAAAGCCCGCTGTTCCAGAAGTTTCCCAAGTTCAGCTCGGACAACTACACCCGCACCTTCCTGTGCGACTACCTTCGCCTGCTGACGCTGGGCACCAGCAACGCCCACGAGCTTGAAGGCATCATCGACGGCGAGATCGAGGCCCACCACAAGCACTACCATGAGATTTCCCATGCCGTTAACCTGATGGCCGACGCCATGCCGGCGCTGGGCATCGTCGCCGCGGTGCTGGGCGTCATCCACACCATGGGCTCCATCACCGAGCCGCCGGAAGTGCTGGGCCACCTGATCGGCGCCGCGCTGGTGGGGACCTTTTCCGGCGTGCTGCTGTCCTACGCCTTCTTCGCCCCCATCTCCCGCAACATGCAGTTGGCGTTCGACTCCGACCATTTCTACTTGATCTCGATCAAATCAGGCCTGCTGGCCCATATGCAGGGCTACGCGCCGCAGGTCTCCATCGAGTTCGCCCGCAAGATTCTGCCCGACGAATTGCGTCCGACCTTCCAGGAGCTTGAGGAAACCGTCACCAACCTGCCGCCCGATTGATGACGGGCTGAGGGTCGAGCACCATGGCGGACGGGCAGCAGATCATCATCAAACGGGTGAAGAAGGTCGCCGGCGGCCATCATGGTGGCGCCTGGAAGGTGGCCTACGCCGACTTCGTCACCGCCATGATGGCGTTCTTCCTGCTGCTGTGGCTGCTGAACGCCGTCACCGAGGAGCAGTTGACCGGCATCTCCAACTATTTCGCCCCCACCATGGCCTCCAAGAGCGCATCGGGCGCCGGCGGCATCCTGGGCGGCCAGGTCATCGGCGAAGGCGCCCAGACCTCCCAGACCTCCTCGCCCAGCCTGGTGCAGCACTTGCCGCCCTCCTCGATCGGCCCCGGCGGCGAAGACCTGTCGGGCGGCGAGAACGAGAGCTCCAAGGACAAGGAGGGCATGACCGAGCAGGATTTCAGGCAGGCCCAGGCCCAGCGCGAACAGCAGAAGTTCGAGAAGGCCAAGGAGGTGCTGCAGGGCGCCATCAAGGGCATCCCCGAGTTGCAGCAGTTCCAGGGCAGCATGCTGGTGGACAACACCCAGGAGGGTCTGCGCGTCCAGATCACCGACACCGAGGGCCTGGCCATGTTCCCCTCGGGCTCCAGCGCCATGTTCGGCCACACCCGGGCGCTGCTCGACCTGGTGGGCCGCGTCGTCAACCAGTTGCCCAACAAGATCGCCATCACCGGCCACACCGACGCCATTCCCTTCCGCGACCCCTCGGGCTATACCAACTGGGAGCTGTCGGCCGACCGCGCCCTGGCCAGCCGCCGCGCCCTACTGGCGGCTGGCGTGCCGGAGAGCCGCATCGATCGGGTGGTGGGCCGCGCCGCCCAGGACCCGCTCGAGGTCAACGACCCCAAGGGGCCGCGCAATCGCCGCATCAGCATCATCCTGATGCGCGAGACCGATCTCACCCCGCCGGCCGAGCAAACCGCGCCGGTGGAGATGAAGCGGAAGTAGCCTGTTTCTCACTTATATGAGGAACGCGTGAGCCAGGGGATGTCCCGCCCGATGTTGAAATAGGAGAGCAGGCGTTGCCCGCCTTGAGCCTGTAGGCTCGGGGTGTCTGGTCCGCAAAGGAGAGCAACGAGTGGGCCAGCTTCGAGCCCTGTCCCTCCCCCCATGCCGTGCACGGGGGGAGGGATGGGATTCCGCCGCCCGGTCTACTTCGCCTTGCCGAACTCGAACGCGTTCAGCATCGGCTCGACCTTGCGGTCGCGGTCGGTCAGCGGCTGCAGGCCGAAGCGGGCCTCGATGGTCTTCAGCACCGAGACGGTGTCGTACTGGGTGTGGTCCACATAGCCCTTCTTGGCGAAGGGCGAGACCACGATGGCCGGAATGCGCGTGCCGGGGCCCCAGCGGTCGCCCTTGGGCGGGGTGACATGGTCGTAAAGGCCGCCGAACTCGTCATAGGTGATGATGATGGCGGTCTTGGGCCAATAGGGGCTGGCCTGGATCTTGGCCACCACCTCGGCGGCATAGCGGTCGGCGTCGGCCAGATTGGCGTAGCCGGGATGCTGGTTCTCAAGGCCATAGGGCTTGATGAACACCACCTGGGGCAGCGTGCCGCCGTCGATATCCTTGGCGAAGCGGGAATCGTCGCGGATGTGCTCGGCGCGTTCGCGGGTGCCCGGGTTGTAGCGGGCGAAGAAGGCGTAGGGCTGGTGGTGGTACTGGAAGTCCTTGCCGGCTTTGCCGGCCTCGGCATCGTCCCAGCCGCCCGAATACCACGCCCACGACACGCCCTTCTCGCTCAGGCGTTCGCCGATGGTCGGCAGGGTCTGGGGCGGCAGCAGCGTGGCCGGGTCCGAGCCGGGCTTGTTCGGGCCCAGGCGCGGCTGGATGGTGTTGACCGCATAGCCGTCCGGCGTCACCCGCCCCTTCTTCACCAGATGTCCGTTGGCGTCCAGCGTGACGCGCGTCGACGCCGGCGCGTCGCGGAATTCCGGCGTGCAGGCGCAGGCCAGCCAGATGTGGTTCAGGAACGAGCCGCCGAAGGCCGCCTGGAAGAAGTTGTCGGCCAGGGTGTATTCCTTGGCCAGCCGCCACAGATGGGTCGAGCCGGTGTCGTGGTAGCCCATGGTCAGCCCGGCGGCGTCGGACAGGCCGGCGAACAGGTCGTTGCGTCCGCCGTTGATCTGGCGCTGGTGGGTGTAGAACTCGTGCACCAGATCGGGCATCCGCTCGTGGTGCGTGATGTAGTCGTCGATCCGCCACGGCTTGTTGGGCAAGCCCGCCGGGAACCGGAGATCGTCACCCGGCGGGGTGGCGTGGGAGTTGCGGACCCGCGGCAGTGTGGCGAAGGGCTGGCCGGTCTGCGGATCGATCTGCGGCGGCGCGCGCCAGGAATTGCCCAGACCGGCGGCCCCGGGAAACAGCGCGAACATATTGTCGAAGCTGCGATTTTCCAGGTAGAGGACAATGATGTGCTCTATCTCGTTCAGGCCGTTGGCGCGGCGGTGACTCTCGGCCGATGCGGTTCCGGCTGACAATGCGACAACCGCTGCGGACAAATACGCGACGGCACAATTCTTCATGGCGGTCCCCCCCGTGTTGCTGCATCTTCAGGATAATTCTGTCCCGCCGTTGCGCCAATGCTAAAATTGCGGCAGACAGGGGATGGTTGTATGAATTCTCGGGGGCATCAATGAGAGCCGCGGGTTCGATGAAGGACGTCACCGCCGGCATGATCGGGGCGATCATCGTCTTCCCCACCATTCTGAATTGCGGTTCGGTGGTGTCGCAGCCGCTGGGTGCGGGCTTCGCCGTGGCCGGGATCTCCGCCGCCTTTGCCGCCACGATGGTGGTGTCGCTACTGCGCGGGCTGGTGGCCGGCGAGCCGCTGCACATGGTTTCGCCCAAGGCCACCTATGCCGCCATGGTGTCGTCGGTGCTGGTGGCGGCGCTGGGACTGCCCGCCTTCGCCGCGTCCTTTCCCGATCCCGGGCGTCAGGCCGCCATGCTGATGGCCCTGTGCTTCCTGTGCGCCTGCGTGGCCGGGGTGCTACAGGCGGTGCTTGGCATCACCCGCCTGGGCAAGTTCGTCAAATTCATTCCCTA
>JACPDP010000049.1:0-15149 GCA_016183945.1 Magnetospirillum sp. | reverse complement strand
CCGCCTGGGCAAGTTCGTCAAATTCATTCCCTATCCGGTGATCGCCGGCTTCATCAACGGCTTTGCCATCCACCTGCTGCTGGGACAGATGCCGCCCATGCTGGGCGAGCGCAGTTGGGGCGCGCTGGTGGGCGCGGCGCGGGGAAGCGTGGAACTGCACCCCGGCGCGGCCATGCTCGGGCTGCTGGCCTGTTTGGTGACCGTGCTGGTTCCCCGGGTGACCCGGCGGGGGGCTCCGGCGCTGTGGGGGCTGGGGCTGGGCACCGGGCTGCACTGGGTGGTGGCGTCGACCCTGCCCGAGATGGGGTGGGGCGGACTCATCGGCGCCATCCCGGCGACCCTGCCGGTGGCCCCCCAGTTCGGCGAACTGGCGCGGCTGGTGACCAGCCCGGTCTTCGCCGAGCTGATGCCGCAACTGGTGGCCACCTCGGTGATGCTGGCGCTGATCGGCTCGTTGCAGTCGCTGCTGAGCATCTCGGCGGCGGATGCGGTGCTGGGGACCCGCCATGACAGCAACCACGAGTTGATCCTCCAGGGGGCCGGCAACGTGGCCGCCGGGCTGCTGGGGGGAATGCCCACCGGCGGGTCGCCCTCGGTCACCCGCACGGTGCTTGAGAACGGCGGCCGCAGCCGTACCGCCAATCTGGCCCACGGGCTGACCCTGGCGGTGCTGGCGCTGGGCCTGGGCGAGGTGATCGGGCAGATCCCCACGGCGGTGATGGCGGGCGTGGTGGTGGCCTCGACCTTCAACCAGATGGACGATTGGAGCCGCCAGTTGATCCGCCAGCTGATGCGGCCGGGGCGCGGCGGCCGCAACACCGAGCTGATCGGCAATCTGGGACAGGTGCTGGCGGTGACCGCGCTGGTGGTCGGTTTCGGCGTGCTGCCGGCGCTGGTGACGGGCATGACCCTGGCCTTCGCCGTGTTCGTCCGCCAGGCGTCGCAGAACATCATCCGCCGCACGGTTCTGGGCACCCATCTGCGCTCGCGCACCTCGCGGCCGGCTTCCATCCAGGCTGTGCTCAAGGGGTTGGCCGAGCGCATGGCCATGGTCGAGGTGCAGGGGCCGATCTTCTTCGGCTCGGCCGACCAGCTGACCCGTCACCTTGAGGAGAACGCCAAGAGCTGCCGCGTCGTCATCCTGGACATGAAGCGGGTCAGCGACATCGACGGCAGCGGCGTGGTGGCGCTGGAACGTCTGGACAAGGCGCTGGGGCGGCAGGAATGTCTGCTGTTTCTGTCGTATGTGGCAGAAGGTGGGGCGCTGTGGACGTCGTTCGAGGACATGGGCTTCGCCCGCCTGCTGAAGCAGGGCCGCGCCTATGCCGATACCGACGCCGCCCTGACCTGCGCCGAGGACCTGCTGCTGCGCGAGGCGGGCATCAACACCGACGACGACGCCGAAACCTCGCTGGAGGATTTCGATATCCTCAAGGGCATGAGTGCCGAAGACGCCGCCATGATCGGGGCGATGATGAAGCGGATCGAGTTCGCGCCCGGCATGGCCATCGTCTCCGAGGGCGACGACGGAGACTCCCTCTATCTGGTCGCCGCGGGGCGGGTCACGGTGTCGCGGCGCATCGGCGACCGCGTGCTGCGTTTTTCCGGGTGCAGCGCAGGCATCAGCTTCGGCGAATTGGGCGTGCTGACCGGCCGCCGCCGCGGCGCCGACGTGGTGGCCGAGACCCGGGTCGTGTGCTGGCACATGGACGGCGAGCTGTTCCGCTCGCTGTGCCGCTCGCAGCCCGAGCTGGGCCAGCGCATCCTCACCAACGTCGCCATCGGCCTGGCGGATCTGGTGTCCTCACTGTCCGACATGGCGCGCGAGCTGGAGCAGTAGACCGTCCCGGGCGATGGCCTCGCCCTCGCCCTGGCGCCATGCTCCGTGCTACACCATCGCCATGACCCAGATCGGCTTTTACCACCTGCCGCTCGAACAGGCCCTGCCTCGCCTGCTGGAGAAGGCCTACCTTATGGCCTCCTCCTGAGGAGACCCAGAGCGGTCGCCTCGAAGGATGATTCCTCGAAACGTTAGGTATTTTTGGAAGACACCGACATGACCGACACAGCCGTCACCGTCATCCCGCCCGAGCCGGAATGGGCCGATCCCTGGCGGCATCCCTTATACTACCGGGGTATCACCTTTCGCCGGGTGTTCGCCTATCTGATCGACGCGGTGATCGTCATGGTCACCGCCGGGCTGGTGTGGGTCACCTCGGGCATCTTCACCCTCTTGACCTTTGGCCTGCTGTGGCCGCTGCAGGCGCTCATCGTCGCTCTGGTGCCGCTGCTCTACCACTCGCTGCTGATCGCCGGGCCGGCCTCGGCGACGCTGGGAATGCGGGCCGCCGGCATCCGGGTGATGTCCATCGCACCGGGGGCCGAAGCAGACGGTGGACGTCCGACCCTGTTCCAGGCGATGATCCAGACGGTCGCCTTCTACGGTTCGCTGGCGGTCACGGGGTCGTTGATCCTGCTGCTGGCGTTGTTCAATCCCCGGCGGCGGACCCTGCACGACTTCCTGGCCGGGACCGTGGTGGTCAACGACCGGCGCCTGTGGCAGGGGGGGCCGGTCTAGACCGTCCGGGAGAGGGCTTCCTCCACTGGAGGAGGCCGCTGGTGGCACAGAACCCACGCCCCCATATGAGCGTGGAAGCCGAGTTCGAACGGGACGCGAATGGATCACATCCCCCTTAAACGCCCCCACTTCTTTTTCACCACGGCGCCGCTGCCCTGCCCCTATATCGCCGGCCGCCTGGAGCGCAAGATCGTCACCGAGCTGAACGGTCCGGATGCCGAGGTGCTGCACGAGGCGCTGTCGCGGGCCGGCTTCCGCCGCAGCCATTCCATCGCCTACACCCCGGCCTGCCCCGGTTGCAGCGCCTGCGTGCCGGTGCGCATCGTCGCGGGCGAGTTCGCGCCCGACCGCACCATGCGCAAGGTGGCGAAGGCCAATGCCGATCTGGTGGCCCGCGTGGTGCCGGCGCGGGCCACCGCCGAGCAGTACCGCCTGTTCGCCCGCTACCAGGAATCACGCCATTCCGGCGGCGACATGGCGCTGATGGGGTTCTACGACTATCGTTCCATGGTCGAGGACAGCCCCATCGACACCTTCCTGGTCGAGTTCCGCCGCCCCGACGGCATCCTCACCGCCGCCTGCCTCGCCGACCGCATGAGCGATGGGCTGTCGGCGGTCTACAGCTTTTTCGAGCCCGAGAGCCCGGCCCGCAGCCTGGGGACCGGCGTCGTGCTGTGGCTGGTCGACGAGGCCAACCGCCTGGGCCTGCCCTACGTGTATCTTGGCTATTGGATCGGCGAGAGCCGCAAGATGTCGTACAAGTCCCGCTTCCAGCCCCTGGAAGCCTTCGGCCCCAACGGCTGGCGGCGCTTCGGCTCCGAGGACATTACGGGCTCGCAATAACTTTCATCACGGCTGCGTAACAGCCCTTCAGAACCGCCCGATGGCGTGGGAAAGCCAGAGTCGGAGGGGATTCGCCCGCGGAATCGCCACCCGGGGGTCGAAGACGTCCCAACGGGCGATGGCCAACATTCGCAGATGCCGGGAGGCGATGGTGGCCGGCAGCAGCGCCGCCAGTGTCGTCCGCCCCAGCCGGTGACGCCGGGCCATGGCCAGATGCTCGGCGGCACGAGCCCCCATCCGGGCGGCGGCGGCGGCCAGCACCGGCCTCGGGGCGCCGCCGGCCAGGACCTCCTCGGGCGTGGTGCCGGCCGTCCGCACGACCTCAACCGGTAGTGTCAACCGTCCCATTGACAGCGCAAAGGGTAGCGCGCGGAGCTGCCCGATCAGCGACCAGGCGATACCGACGGAATGCCCCGCAACGGCCGCCGCCTCCCCGCCTCCCAGCAGCCGCACGGCGAGGGCGGTCAGTCCGCCCGAGGTGTCGTCGGCATAGGCTTCGGCGGCGGCCAGGTCGGCCGGCGGCTCGGCGTAGAGATCGCTTTCGCGGGCCGTCAGCAGACGCTCGAACGGCTCCAGGGGCAGCTCGTAAGCGCGGATCAGCTCGGTCAGCGGCGCCGCCACCGGGTGACGGTCGGCGGAGCGGCTGCCGCTCACCACCTCGCGCCACCATTGCAGCCGCACCAGCCCGGCCATGGGCTCCTTGACCATTTCGCGCACGCGGGCCACCTCGGTGTTGAAGGCGTAGAGCACCATCAGCGCCTCGCGCCGCTCCAAGGGAGCGAACAGGGCGGTGACAAAGCGCTCGCGGTCGGGGCGGCGGACCAGATCGGCGGCTTCGGACAGTCCCTGGACGGAAGGCATGCGGGCGGTGTTTCCCCTGGAGGGTGCGGGGTGGGCGTGGCACACTATAGGCCGTTCAAGTCCCTGCGAGGAGAGCCCCGTTTGTCCCGGGCCGCCGCCTTGCCCACCGCACCGCCCAAGACTGCCGCCGGGGAAAATTTCCCGGTCGGCTCGTTCCTGCTGGCCGCCCCCGCCCGCGCCAAGGCCACCGCCTTCTACCGCTACGCCCGCGCTGCCGACGACATCGCCGACAACCCCACTCTGGCGCCCGAGGAGAAGCTGGCCCGCCTCGACGCTCTCGACGCCGCGCTGTCAGGCCAGGCGGCGGGGGCCTCGGCGGCGGTGGCGCTGGCGCTACGCACCGCGCTGGGTGGCGCCTCGCCGCTCCTGGACCACGCCAGCCAATTGTTGCAGGCGTTCCGCCGCGACGCGGTCAGCAACCACTGCCGCGACTGGGGCGACCTGATGGCCTATTGCCGCTTCTCGGCGGCGCCGGTCGGGCGCTTCCTGCTCGACCTGCATGGCGAGGCCGCCGCCACCCACGGTCCCGGCGACGCGCTGTGCGCCGCGCTGCAGGTGCTCAACCACCTGCAGGACTGCGGCGATGACTACGAGGCCCTGGGGCGGGTCTATGTGCCGCGCGACTGGCTGCTCGGGGTGGGGTTGACAAACCGGGTGTTCGAGGGCGGCTTCAGCCCCCCGCCGCTACGCGCCGTGCTCGACCGGGTGCTGGACGGTGTCGATGGACTGCTGGACCTGGCCGCCCCCCTGCCCGCCCTGGTGCGCGACCGCCGGCTGCGCCTGGAGGTCTCGGTGATCCTGACGGTGGCCGAGCGGCTGTCCGCCCTGCTGCGCACCAAGGACCCGCTGGCGATGCGGGTGGCGTTGGGTCCGCTGGGCTATCTCGGCGCCTTCGCCACCGGAGTGCTGCGGGGCCTCAGGGCATGAGTTCGTCCTTCTATTGGGCCATGCGGCTGATGCCGGCGGCCCGCCGCCAGGCCATGTTCGTCCTCTACGGCTATTGCCGGGCGCTGGACGACGTGGCCGACGGGCCGCAGCCGGCCGAGGTCAAGCGCGCCCGACTCGCCGCCTATCGCCGCGACCTCGCCGCCCTTTATGGCGGCGGCGCGGCGCGGGCGCCCGAAGTGGCGGCGCTGGCCACGGCGGCAGAGCGCTTCGCGCTGCCGCGGGGCGAACTGGAGGCGCTGATCGACGGCATGGAAATGGACGTCGACGGCCCGGTGGTGGCCCCGTCGCTGCATCAACTGCGGCTCTACTGCCGGCGCGTCGCCGGGGCGGTGGGCATGCTGGCGGTGCGCATCTTCGGCCGCCCCGAGGCTGAGACACTGGCGGTGTCGCTGGGTGAGGCGCTGCAATTCACCAACATCTTGCGCGACGTGGCCGAGGATGCCGGGCTGGGACGGCTTTACCTGCCGGCCGAGCTGCTGACCGAGGCCGGGATCGCCGACCGCCGACCGACCGAGGTCGCCCGGCACCCCGCCCTGCCGCGGGCCTGCGACGCCTTGGCCGATATGGCGGAGGCCCGCTTCCGCGAGGCCGAGGGCGAGATCGCCCGTCTCGGCCGCCGCGGCCTGTGGCCGGCCATGGTGATGGCCGCCACCTATCGCGCGCAACTGCACCGCCTGCGCGTGCATGGCTGGCGCCCCGGCCCGCCGCCACGCGTGGGACGTCTGGAGAAGCTGGCCATCGCCTTGCGCACGGTCTTCTCCATCGCGCTGCGCCTGGGGGTGGCGACGCCGTGAAGGGCACCCTGCACGTGGTGGGCGCCGGCATGGCCGGACTGGCCTGCGCCGTGGCCGCCACCCGCGCCGGCGCCCGGGTGGTGCTGCACGAGGCCGCCGGCCATGCCGGCGGACGTTGCCACTCGGCCGCCTGATCGACAACGGCACCCATCTGGTGCTGGGCGCCAACCGGGCCGCCCTGGCGTTCTCCCGCGCCGTCGGCGGCGACGAGGCCATGGAAGCGGCGCCGGCCGTGTTTCCCTTCATCGACCTCATCGGCGGTGACCGCTGGGTGGTCACGCCAAACAGCCCCGGCGCCCGCCTGTTCGAACTGGGCCGGGCCTTGGGGCTGCCGTGGACCGGCGACGCCCAAACCGTCGCCGCCCGCCTCGGCGGCACGCCCTCCTACGCCCGGCTATGGCGCCCGTTGTGCGAGGCCATCCTCGACACCGCACCGGCGGAGGCCTCGGCACGGCTGTTCGCCCGCGTGCTGCGGCGGGTGCTGCTGGGGGGCGCGGCGGCCATGACCCCCTGGCTGTTCCCGGCCGGCCTGAGTGCCGCCTTCGTCGCCCCGGCGCTGGCCACCCTGACCCTGTTCGGCGCCATGGTGCGCCTGCAACACCGCCTGATGGCTGCCTCCGGAGAATCGCTGGTGTTCGAGAGCGACGCGGTAACGCTGGGTCCGGAGGACCGGGCCGTGCTGGCGCTGCCGCCCTGGGCCGCCGCCCAGGTGTTCCCCGACGAGGTGCCGGCGCTGCCTACCCGCACCATCGTCAACGCCCATTTCCGCGGCACCTGGATTCCGCCCGCCCAAGCCCGCTTCCTCGGCGTGGTCGGCGGCGTGGCGCAATGGCTGTCGTGGCGCGGCGACGTGCTGTCGGTGACCGTATCCGCCGCCGACCGGCTGGCGGTGCTGCCCAACGACGAGATCGCCGCCCTGCTGTGGGCCGACGCCGCCCGGGCGCTGGACCTGCCCGCCGCCTTGCCGCCGTTCCGCGTGCTGAAGGAGCGTCGTGCCACCCTGGCCCATACCCCCGATGTCCTGCGCCGGCGCCCCGGCCCGGCAACCCGCTTCCCGCGTATATTCCTTGCAGGCGACTGGATCGCATCGCCGTGGCCCTGTACCATCGAGGCCGCCGTTTCCAGCGGTCTGGCCGCCGCCCGCTTGGCCTTGGGCCGGCCCGGGCTGACGTTTTGAGGCCGGGCGGGGCCGGTGCCCCGGCGTCGGGCGCGAATAACCCCCTTCACATTCCGCTCAAGACTGCCTATCTTTCGGCTATAGATTAGAGTTTATTCAATCAGTCAGCCAATCCCTTGACTTCAAAGAGGTATATACCATGGCTTTCGAGCTTCCCCCGCTGCCCTTCGGCAACACCGATCTTGAACCGCACATCTCGGCCCGCACGCTGGAATTCCACCACGGCAAGCACCATGCGGCCTATGTCACCAACCTCAACACCCTGACCAAGGACAGCGATCTGGCGACCAAGCCGCTGGAAGAGGTGATCAGGATCGCCGCCGCCGATCTGCCGGCCAAGCAGGGCCTCTTCAACAACGCCGCCCAGGTGTGGAACCATACCTTCTTCTGGAACTGCCTGACCAAGGGCGGCGGCGGCAAGCCGGGCGCCAAGCTGCTGGCCCGCATCGAGGCGGATCTCGGCGGCTTCGACAAGTTCAGGGAGGACTTCAAGAATGCCGCGGTGACGCAATTCGGCTCGGGCTGGGCCTGGCTGGTCGAGAACAACGGCAAGCTGGAGCTGATGAAGACCGCCAACGCCGATCTGCCGCTGGCGCACGGCAAGAAGGCCCTGCTCACCGTCGACGTGTGGGAGCACGCCTATTACCTGGACTACCAGAATCGCCGCCCCGACTTCGTCCAGGCCTTCATCGACAACCTGATCAACTGGGATTTCGTCGAGGCCAATCTGGGCTGAGGTCAATTTCACCTTCACCGTCATCCCCGCTTTCGCGGGCGTGACGGTGAAGGAAGCTTACACCGCGATCAGCGCGGCGGCCACCTTGCGGTCTTCCGAGAGCAGGACGTTGTAGGTGCGGCAAGCGGCGCCGGTGTCCATGACGTCGAGCACGATGCCGGCCGCCCGCAGGTCGGCCTTGAGCTGACGCGGCATCGCCGCCATTTGCGTCCCCGAACCCAGCAGCAGCAGTTCGGTTCCTGTGCCCAGCAACGGGGCCAGCGTCGCCATGGAGGCGTCGTCCGCCGTCACCGCCGCCCAGGCGACGGTTGCGGTGGGACGGACCAGCACCGAGCCTGCCCAGCGCTGCCCGCTGATGCGGAAGCCGCCGTCGCCGTAGCCCTGGATGAGCTGGCGACCGGCGGGAATGAGCGGGGTGACGTCCATGGCACCCTCTCCGGATTACGGCGTCGCGGCCTCGGCCTCTTCGTCCTCGGCCCTCTTGCCGGTGCGCAGGTTGAAGTAGATCAGCACCGGCATGGCCACATAGATGGACGAATAGGTGCCGATCACCAATCCCCACAACATGGCGATGGAGAAGCCGCGCAGCACCTCGCCGCCGAGGGTGAGCAGGGCGATGACGGTGAGGAACACCGTGGCGACTGTCAGAATGGTGCGGGCCAGGGTCTCGTTGACGGACAGATTCAGCACGTCATAGAGCGACATGGTCTTGTATTTGCGCAGATTCTCGCGCACCCGGTCGTATTCCACCACGGTGTCGTTGATGGAGTAGCCGGCGATGGTGAGGATGGCCGCCACCGTGGTCAGGTTGAACTCCAGCCCCAGCAGCGAGAACAGGCCGAAGGTGGTGATGACGTCGTGGAAGGTGGCGATCAGGGCGCCGACGCCGAATTGCCATTCGAAGCGGAACCAGACATAGGCGGCGATGGCCAGCACCGCCAACCCTACCGCCAGGGCGCCGTCACGCTTCAACTCCTCGCCCACCTTGGGGCCGACGATCTCGACGCGACGATAGTCGTAGCCCTGCCCCAGCGCCTCCTTGACCTTGGCCAGCGCCGCCATCTGCGCCTTTTCGTCGCCCGGCTGGCGCTGGACCCGGATCATGACGTCGCGACCGGAGGTGCCGAACTCCTGCAGCGACACCTCGCCGAGACCAAGCGTGTCCAGGGTGGCGCGCATGTGGTGCAGATCGGCTGGAGTCTGCGTGTGCACCTCCACCAGGATACCGCCGGCAAAGTCGATGCCGAAGTTGAAGCCCTTGATCGTCATGGACGCGATGGAACCCAGGACCAGAACCCCGGTGACAGCGAAGGCGATGAACCGCCCGCGGATGAAGTCAAACCTGGGCGTCTTGCCGATGAGGCGGGAATAGAAGTTCATTTCGGTTCCCCTACAGCGGCAGCGCCTTTGGACGGCGCCATTTGATCCAGAAGGCCACCATCATGCGGGTGATCATGATGGCGGTGAATATCGAGGTGAGCAGGCCCAGCGTCAGCGTCACCGCGAAGCCCTTCACTGGCCCGGAGCCGAACTGGAACAGCAGCGCCGCCGCCGCCAGGGTGGTCAAGTTGGCATCGAGGATGGTGCCGAAGGCGCGCTCGAAGCCGGCGTTGACGGCCGACAACAGGGGGCGGCCGTTGCGGCTTTCCTCGCGGATGCGCTCGTAGATCAGCACATTGGCGTCCACAGCCATGCCCATGGTCAGCACGATGCCGGCGATGCCGGGCAAGGTGAGCGTCGCCCCCAGCATCGACAGGCAGGCCAGCAGCAGGATCAGGTTCAGCACCAGGGCGATGTTGGCCAGCACGCCCAGGGTGCCGTAAATGGCGATCATGAACACCACCACCGCGGCGAGGCCGACCAGGCTGGCGATGGCACCGGCGCGAATGGAATCCGCGCCGAGGTCGGGGCCGACGGTGCGTTCCTCCAGCACGGTGAGCGGCGCCGGCAGCGCGCCGGCCCGCAGCAGCAGCGCCAGGTCCTGCGCCTGCTGCACCGAGAACTGGCCGCTGATGATGCCCGATCCGCCCAGGATGGGCTCGTTGATGCGCGGCGCGCTGATCACCTTTTCGTCGAGCACGATGGCCAGGCTCTTGCCGGTGTTCTCCTTGGTGAGGTCGCCGAACTTCTTGCCGCCCTGGGCATTGAAGCGGAAGCTCACCACCGGCCGGCCATCGGCATAGGTGGCCTTGGAGTCGGTGAGCATGTCGCCGCCCACCTCGACCCGCTTGCGCACCACATAGGCGGAGGGATAGCCCTGCTCGCGCTCGTTGGAGGGCAGCAGCATGGACGAAGGCGGCAGGCGCCCCTTGGACGCCTCTTCCGGCGTCGTGGTCTCATCCACCAGATGGAGCGTCAGCTTGGCGGTCTTGCCCAGCAGGGCCTTGATGCGGTCGGGGTCCTTGACGCCCGGCAGTTGCACCACGATGCGGTCGGTGCCCTGGCGCTGGATGGAGGGCTCGCGGGTGCCCAGTTCGTCGATACGGCGGCGCACGATCTCCAGCGACTGATTGACCGCGGCGGCCTTGCGCTCGATGCGCGACTGCTCGCTGAAGGTCAGCACCAGGGTGCCGTCGTCACGGCCGTCGAGGGTGGTATCGGGGTCCAGCTTGCGCAGCTGCTGCCGGGCATTGTCGCGGTCGGCGGCCTCGATGATGCGGACGCCGACGGCGTCGCCCTTGACTCCCAGGTCGGAGTATTTGATGCGCTCCTTGCGCAGCGTGGTGCGGATGCCCTCGACCAGCGACTGCATCTGCTCGCGCATCACGTAGGCGGTGTCGACCTCCAGCAGCAGGTAGGAGCCGCCCTGCAGGTCGAGCCCCAGGCTGACCGGCTGCAACCAGCCGGGCAGGCGGTCGGCCTGCTTCTCGTCGAGCAGGTTGGGCGCGGCGAAGACCATGCCGGCCAGGCTGACCACCAGGGCCAGCACGATCTTCCATTTGGGATAATGAAGCATGGCGGCCGCGCCCGTCCTCAGTTGCTGCTACTTCTCGGCGGGCTTGTCGGTCGATGCGGCCTCGTCCTTGCCGGCATCCTTGTCCTTGCCGACCGGCTCGGTCTTCGACGGCACCTCGGTGATGGAGGAGCGCACCACGCGCACCCGCACGCCCTCGGCGATCTCGACCGACAACTCGGCATCGCTGACCACCTTGGCCACGGTGCCGATGATGCCGCCCGCCGTCACCACCCGGTCGCCGCGACGCAGGGCGTTGACCATCTCCCGATGCTCCTTCTGGCGCTTCTGCTGCGGACGGATCAGCAGGAAGTAGAACACCACGAAGATGAGAACCAGCGGCAGGAAGGACTGGAGGCTCTCCAGGGTGCCACCGGAGGCGGCCTGAGCGTAAGCGGGTGACACGAACATCGTCGTCTCCTGAAGTCCACGTTCGAAAATTGGCAGCCGGAATATAGCGGTCTTGCGCCGGCTTGCAAACGTTAACAACGGGCTTGCGTGGCCGGACCGCCGTGCTAGGCTCCCCGGCCATGGACGCCACCACCACCCTGCTCGCCCGCATCGCCGATGCGCTGGACCGCCTGGCCCCGCCGCCGCGCACCGCCGCCAATCTGGCCGACGCCGACGCCTTCGTCTGGCACGCCGACCCCGACGGACTGGAACCGATCCACGACGTCAACCGGGTTGACATCGCGTTGCTGCAAGGCATCGAGCGTCAGTGCACCCTGCTGCTGGACAATACGCGCCGCTTCGCCGCCGGACTGCCCGCCAACAACGCCCTGCTGTGGGGGGCGCGCGGCACCGGCAAGAGCTCGCTGGTCAAGGCCGTGCATGCCACGATAAATGCCGCGCAACCCGGCACGCTGGTCCTGGTGGAAATCGCCCGCGACGACATCCCCTCGCTGCCGCGCTGCCTGCGCATCCTGCGCGAGTCGGGCCGGCGCTGCGTGCTGTTCTGCGACGACCTGTCGTTCGAGACCCAGGACGACGCCTACAAATCCCTGAAGGCGGTGCTGGAGGGCGGCATCGAGGGCCGACCGGCCAACGTGGTGTTCTATGCCACCTCGAACCGGCGTCACCTGATGAGCCGCGACATGATCGACAACGAGCGCTCGACCGCCATCAATCCCGGCGAGGCGGTGGAGGAGAAGGTATCGCTGTCCGACCGTTTCGGGCTGTGGCTGGGCTTCCACCATGTGGCGCAGGACACCTATTTCGCCATCGTCGAGGGCTATGCCCGCCACTACGGCCTGTCCATCGCGGTGGATGAGTTGCGGCGCGAGGCCAATGAATGGGCGGTGACCCGCGGCTCCCGCTCCGGCCGGGTGGCCTGGCAGTACATCCAGGACCTCGCCGGGCGCCTGGGCAAGGCACTGGGCCAGGTCCTAAATTAGCCTGTCATTCCCGTGGAAACGGGACTCCATGGCGATGGCATCGCGCAGGTAGTCCAACGGGTTGACCGCATGGGTGCCGTTGCGAATCTCGAAATGCAGCTGCGGCACCGTCACATTCCCCGTCGCGCCGACGGTGGCGATGGTCTGGCCCCGCTTGACCTGGTCGCCCCGGCGCACCATCAGCTGGTCGGCATGGGCATAGGCGGTCATCCAGCCATCGGCATGCTTGACCAGCAGCAGGTTGCCGAAGCCCTTGAGTTCATTGCCGACATAGGCCACCACGCCGTTTTCCGCCGCCTTGACCGGCGTCCCCTTGGCGGCGGCGATGTTGATGCCGTCATTGTGCTGGCCCTTGCCGAGCAACGGACCGTATTCGGCCAGCAGGTCGCCCTTGAGCGGCCACAGGAAGCTGCCGGCGGCTCGCGGCGGCACGGCCGGCGGCACGGTCTCGGTGGGGGCGAAGGCGGTCTGGCCGGCGGTCGGCGGAGCGGCCGGCTCCTGAGCCACCTGTGGCCGCCCTGTGACGGCGGCGGGAGGCGGTGGCGCGCTGCCGCCGCGGCCGGCGTTGGGCGAGGTGACGATGATGGCCCCCCCCTGCCCCTCCGTCGTCGTGCTCGCCACCCGGGTGCCGCCGCCACCGGGGATGCGCAACCGCTCCCCCACCTGCAGCAGGTAGGGCGTCCGCTTATTATTGGTGGCGGCGAGGCTGTTGAAATCGACCCGATAGCGCCGGGCGATGGCGATCAGGGTGTCGCCCCGCTGCACCACATGCTCGGAGCCGCCGCCGGGCAGGCGCAGCACGGTGCCGGGTATAAGCTGGTAGGGCGCCCGCAGATCGTTGACCTCGATGAGCTCCCGCACCGTCAGATTGTAGCGCCGCGCCACCGAGTAGACCGTGTCGCCGGAATAGACGGTAACGGTGGCGGGCCGCGGCACCTGCCCCGGCTGGTTGCGACTGACCGGGGTCGCGCCCCGCCACGACGGCTCGCAGGCCGCCAGCAGCAGAAGGATAACCAGATGAGGTAGGGGCCTGCGCATGCGGCGCACTATACGCGGCCGGGAGGCCTTGGGGCAACGGGGGCGGGAGTCCTATGCGCCTTGAGCACCGGATCAGCGGAGCTTGGCGAGGCACTCGATGCCTTGAGCCCGCAATTCCGAGCAGTAGGACATCGCCGCGCTCTCGCCGGCAAAGCCGGAAATCGTGGCGCGATAGCGCGCGACGGCCCCCCCCTGGGCGGCCACCGGTTCGACCTGCTTCGACAAATGCGGGCCGAGCGGCAGCGGAACCACCTGATCGAGGTGTCGCTGGGCCGATTGCGCCGCCGAGAATATGCCCAATTGGACGAAGGCTCTGCCCGCCGCCACAGGCGGTTCGGCCGCCATGGCGCCAAACAGCCCGGGTGAGGCCGGCCGCCGCGACTCCGCCGGGGACTGAACCAGCAGCGGACGGTGCGGCAACAGAATGTAGGTCGCCGTCTGCATCTTGAAGCGGCGCGCCTCGTCCATCGCCGCCGCGCCGGCCCCCATATAGTAGTCGCCCCGTGCCACGCCGATGATTTTCGAGCCGGTGTCATGCGCGAACATCAGCCGCTGCACGGCAGCCTGACCGGTCGCTTGCGCGTCGAGCCAGATGGGAAGGCCATAGGGAACGATCGCCGCATCCACCGCCAAGCTGCGCTTCGGCGTCAGCGGCTTTCCCATGGCTCCCCGCACCACCGAATCGCCGGAAATGACGTAGTAAGTATAGCGCGGGTTGCCGTTCATGATCTTGATCGCGGCGCTGCGGTTGGTCGCCGACAGGCTGCGCAACTGAGCCATGGTCACACCCAGCTCGTTGGGCATCTTCGGCGGCATTCCGTTGGTACCCTCGGTGGCGAGGTAGAGTTCGCCCCCGTTTGCCAGTTGCAAGGAGCCGGCCCCCTGAATCTGGAGGTCGAACGCATCGACCGGATCGTCGACGCAGGCGATTTCGCGGCCCTTGAGCGCGCCACGGCTGATCTCTTCGCGGCTGAACTCGCCACGGGGAGGTTTGCGGTACAGCGGTGCGCTTCCGGGGGCGCAGGGTGGCATGTGACCGGCGAACCGTGGTGACGCATAGGCCGTCAGGGTATTGCGCACCGGTGCAGCGGCTCCGACACGATAGGGCACGAAATAGGCCTCGAAATACTCCCGCGCCGCGTGGTCGGGAAACGAATGACGGCGCTTGCACACGTCATCCATCTCGTCGAGGCGGACGCCCAGGGCCGTGCCGTCCCACCTGTCCGGGCGCTTCTGGAAATACTCGCATGACCGGCCAAATGCCGTCAGGGCGGCCTCGAAAGTGTCGTTGCGCCAGCCCGGCAGGTCCGCGAAGCTCACTTGGACCAGTTGGCCGCGCAGCGTCATGCCGGGCGGCGGGGGCGCGGATGGCTGGGGAGGCGAAAACGTGGGCGGCGACGCGCATGCCGCCAAACCGGACGCCAGGACCATGGCGAGGGTCCATCGGCCTTTCTTCATTGCCCGGGCAAACATTCGCCCTCCCGACACGTCGGCGCGGCGCGACCGCGCGCTCAGACCACCCTTAATAAACCATAAATTCTAGGGCTGAAAAACTTGCCGATGGGTTAACGATCGCTCTCCCGGCGGAGAGGGTCGGATCACCCTTCCGGAGGGATACCCTGGACCAGCGGCACGAACCTGACCGGCAGGAACCGTTTGACCTGGAGGCCGGTTTCCAGGCGGGTGATCTTCAGCAACGCCTGGTCGAGTCCGGCGACGTCGCCCACCGGGACCACCATGATGCCGCCCACCTTGAGCTGGTCGGCGAGATCCGGCGGGATCACCTGGGCGGCGGCGGTGACGATGATGCGGTCGAAGGGGGCCTGC
>JACPDP010000003.1 GCA_016183945.1 Magnetospirillum sp. | reverse complement strand
GCTCCTGGCCCTCGACGATCAGCCGGGTCCACAGGCGGGTGTATTCGTTCCACACATTGCGCAGTTCGGCCGCCTTGCCTTCGTCCTCAAGGAAATGATCCTCGCGCAGGGCGACGGTCATTTCCAGATAGCTGGGGTTGAAGCGGTCGAGATGGCTGCGAATGGCCGCCTCAAGTTTGGCGCTTGCGCTCTGGTTCGAATTGATGATGGCGGTGAGCGCCATCACCAGCGAGGTGCTTTGCGGCAGGATGATCTTCAGGAGAATATCGGCGCGGCTCTTGAAATAATAGTAGACGCCTTCGCGCTTGATGCCGACCGCATTGGCGATGTCCTCGATCGAGGTGCGACTGACACCTTGACGCTCGAACATCTCGGTGGCCCGTCTCAAAATTTGGATGCGGCGACTCATCTGCCCGGGAACCAGTGACGTTATTCGACCATCCCGACTCTAGCGGGAATGGCGGCAGCGCACAAACGGAAATTTTACGGACCTGTAAGTTTCGTATTTACGACACCGTAAAATGCCGGTAGCGTGACCTCACTGTACGGCGCGTCGGCGGACCGGGTCCGGCGGCGACCAAGCGGAGCAGTCAATCCGCCACCGTCCGGCCCAGAGGGAGGAAGATGCCGTGAAAGCCGAAGAGCTTGTGGGCAAGGCCTATGCCCCGTTCACCATCGACGTCGAGAAAGGCCGCCTGCGCCTGTTCGCCAAGGCGATCGGCGAGGCCAATCCCGTCTACACCGACGAGGAGGCCGCCCGAACGGCCGGATATTCCTCGCTTCCGGCGCCGCCGACCTTCGCGTTCTCCATCGCCATGGATGCCGAACAGCCGTTCAAGGTGCTCGATGACCTGGGGGTCGACAAGACCCGGTCCATGCACGGCGAGCAGGTCTTCGACTACATCGAACCCATCTGCGCCGGCGACACCATCACCGGGGTGCAACGGGTGGTCGAAACTTTCGAGAAGAAGGGCGGCGCCATGCGCTTCATCGTCACCGAAACCCGGCTGGAAAATCAGTACGCCCGCCCGGTGGCGAATTTACGGACCGTAATCATCGTCCGCCAGGGATAGGGGAGCCCCATGACCATCCGCTTCGCCGACATCGCGGTGGGGGATCGCATCCCCGAGCTTGCCAAGACGCCCATCGACCGCACCCAACTGGCGCTGTTCGCCGGGGCGTCGGGCGACCACAACCCCATCCACCTCGACGACGAGCAGGCTCGCGCCGGCGGGCTGCCGGGGGTGATCGCCCACGGCATGCTGTCCATGGCCTTCCTCGGCCAGGTCCTGACCAACTGGGTGCCGCAATCGGCCATCCGCTCCTTCTCGGCCCGCTTCACCGCCATGGCATTCCCCGGCGACACCATCGTCTGCTCGGGCGTGGTCACCGCGACCTCCAGCGAGGGCGGCGAGACCGTGGTCGACCTGGAGCTGTCCGCCGTCAACCAGCACGGCAAGCAGACCCTGGCCGGCGCGGCGCGCGTCGCCCTGCCCGCCTAAGGAGGGTCCGCCATGGCCTATCTCGCCGAAATTCCCTACGGCTGCTACTGGACGACGCCCTTCGCCCGCTGGCAGGGCAGCTTCTCCCACCTGCATTCCCTGGAGTTCGCCGCCCATGTCGCCCGCCGCGAACTGGCCCGGCGCGACCTGCCGGCCAGCGCCTTCGACTACGGCGTGCTGGGAGTCTCGGTGCCGCAGAAGCACGCCTTCTACGGGCTGCCGTGGCTGATGGGCATGATCGGCGCCGAGCATGTCGGCGGCCCGACCCTGTCGCAGGCCTGCGCCACCAGCGTGCGCTGCCTGCTGGCCTCGGCGCAGGAGATCGAGAGCGGCCTGGCGCAGACGGCGTTGGCGCTGACCTGCGACCGCACCTCCAACGGGCCGCACATCTATTACCCGGCTCCGGCGGCACCGGGCGGCATCGGCGACTCGGAAGACTGGGTGATGCAGAACTTCTCGTTCGATCCCTACAGCCGCAAGTCGATGCTGGTGACTGCCGAGAACTGCGCCGCCGAGCACAAGATCGACACCGCCCGCCAGCATGAGATCGTGCTGCGCCGACAGGAGCAGTATGACGAGGCCACCGCCGACGACTGCCGCTTCCTGCGACGCTACATGACCCTGCCGTTCGAGGTGCCATCCGCCAACTACAAGAAGGTGGCCGCCACCCTGGCCGGCGACGAGGGCATCGTGCGTTCCACCGCCGAAGGCCTGGCGCGGCTGAAGCCGGTGGCGCCGGACGGGACCGTCACCTATGGCGGCCACACCCACCCGGCCGACGGCAATGCCGGCATCGTGGTGGCGGCACCGGGACCGGCACGGGACATGTCGAAGAATCCCGCCATCCGCATCCGCCTGCTCGGCTTCGGGCTCGACCGGGTACAGCCGGCCTGGATGCCCAAGGCCACCGTGCCGGCGGCCCGCCGCGCCCTGGCCCAGGCCGGGCTGGCGATCGGGCAGATCGACGCCGTCAAGGTGCACAACCCCTTCGTGGTCAACGACATCGTCTTCGCCGCCGAGATGGGCATCGACGTGATGACCATGAACAATTTCGGCTCGTCGCTGATCTGGGGCCATCCGCAGGCACCCATGGGCAGCCGCGCCGTGATCGAGCTGATCGAGGAACTGGCCGCTCGGGGCGGCGGCTACGGCTTGTTCAGCGGCTGCGCCGCGGGCGACTCGGCGATGGCCGTCGTCATCCGCGTCGGAGACGCCTGAAGCCGCCGCGAACAGGGGGAAAGCCATGAACGCCGCCGACTGGATCGATCGCTGGGCCGCATTCCAAGCCGACAAGGTGGCGGTCCGCTGCGATGACGAGGCGTGGAGCTATTCCGATCTGGCGGCCCGCATCCGCCGCATCGCCCATGTGCTCGACCAGGCGCTGGGCATCCGGCACGGCGACCGGGTGGCGTGGCTGGGGCTGAACCATCCCGAGAGCCTGGCGCTGATGTTCGCCTGCGCTCGCCTGGGCGCCCTGTTCATGCCGATCAACTGGCGCCTGACCGCCGCCGAGCACGAGCAACTGGTGGCCGACGCCCAGCCCTCGGTCATCCTGGCGGAGCCCGACTTCGCCACCGCCATCGATCGCCACGGCAAGGGCTTCGCCGCCTTTCGCCGTGCCTGCACCGGCGGTCCCCGGCCTGGATGGATGGACTGGGACGAGATGGTCGCCACGGCACCGCTGCATGCCGGCAAGGGCGGCGGGCAGTACTCCGACGCGCTGCTGCTGTGCTACACCTCGGGCACCACCGGCCAGCCCAAGGGGGCGCTGCTGAGCCAGGAGGCGATGCTGTGGAACGCCACCAACAGCACCCACATGCACGACCTCACCAGCGCCGACCGCATCCTCACCACGCTGCCGCTGTTCCATGTCGGCGGGCTCAACATCCTGACGGTGCCGGCCCTCCATGCCGGCGCCACCGTCATCCTGCAGCGCAAGTTCGCCGCCGCCGCCGCCCTCGCCACCATCGCCGCCGAGCGCATCACCCTGACCGTGCTGGTGCCCACCCAACTGGACATCATGATGGCCGAGCCCGGTTGGGCGACGGTCGATCTGGGGTCGCTGCGCTGCATCACCACCGGCTCGACCATCGTGCCGCCCCGCCTGCCGCAAGCGCTGGCCCAGCGCGGCGTCAAGCTGATCCAGGTCTACGGCTCCACCGAGACCGGCCCCATCGCCGCCTACCAGCGGGTGGCCGACGCCGACCGCATCGGGGTCGCCGGCAAATGCGCCATCCATTGCGAGCTGCGCATCGTCGACCCCATGGGCGACGACATCCCGGCGGGCACGGCGGGCGAGATCCTGGTCAAGGGCGGCAATGTCATGTCCGGCTACTGGCACGACAAGAAGGCCACCGACGCCGTGCTCAAGACCGGCTGGTTCTATACCGGCGACATCGGCCTGATCGACGAGGCCGGCTATCTGGTGATCAAGGACCGCAAGAAGGACATGATCATCTCCGGCGGCGAGAACATCTATCCGGCGGCGCTGGAAATGATCCTGTGCGAGTGCCCCGACATCGACGAAGCCGCCGTGGTCGCCCGTCCCGACGAGCGCTGGGGCGAGGTGCCGGTGGCGGTGGTGGTGCCCAGGTCCGGCGCCAACCTCACCGCCGAGGCCGTGCTCGCCCTCTTCGAGGACCGCATCGCCCGCTACAAGCACCCGCGCGCCGTGCTGTTCGTCGACCAGTTGCCGCGCACCAGCATCGGCAAGGTCGTCAAGGCCGAGGTGCGCAAGATGGCGCGCGAAATGCTTCCGCAACACTCTACCGGCTTGGAGTATTCCCGATGACGCTGAAGATCGGCATCGACGTGGGTGGGACCTTCACCGACTTCTTCGTCGCGGAAGATGGCAGGCAGCCCCTGATCCACAAAGTGCTGTCCACCCCCCACGATCCCTCCGTCGCCGTGGTGCAGGGGCTGATGGAGATCGCCGCCGAGATGCAGCCGCCGCAGTCGCTGCAGGCATTCGCCGCCAGGATCGACACCATCGTCCACGGCACCACCGTCACCACCAACGCCACCCTCACCCACACCGGCGCCAAGTGCGGCCTGATCACCACTCAGGGGGTGCGCGATGCGCTGGAAATGCGCCGCGGCATCCGCGAGGAGCAGTACAACAACCGCTACACCAATGTGCAGCCGCTGGTGGAACGCTACCTGCGGCTGGGCGTCGCCGAGCGGGTCGACCGCGACGGCAACGAGTTGGCGCCGCTGGCGCTGGCCGATGTTCAAGGCCGAGGGGGTCGACGCCGTGGCAATCTGCTTCCTCAACGCCTTCGCCAATCCCCGCCACGAACAGGAAGCCGCCGAACTGGTGCGCCGCATGCTGCCCGGCGCCTACCTGACGGTGTCTACCGACCTGCTGCCGTCGATCCGCTTCTACGACCGCATCAGCACCACGGCGCTGAACTCCTATGTCGGCCCCAAACTCAGCCATTACCTCGACCAGTTGACCGGCCGCCTCCAGACCGCCGGCTTCAAGGGGCTGTTGCTGATCATGCAATCGAACGGCGGCGTGATGACGCCGGCGGTGGCGCGCGACAGCGCCGCCCTGACGCTGCTGTCGGGCCCGGCCGCCGGCCCCGGCGCCGGCCTGGCCTTCGCCCGCCTGCACGACCAGAACAAGTGCATCACCGTCGACATGGGCGGCACCAGCTTCGAGGCCTCGTTGGCGGTGGACGCCCCGGTGATGGTCAACGAAGGCGAGATCGACCGCCACCGCATCGCCCTGCCCATGCTGGGCATCCACACCATCGGGGCCGGCGGCGGCTCCATCGGCTGGATCGACGAGGGCGGCCTGCTGCGCATGGGGCCGCAGTCGGCCGGCGCCGATCCCGGCCCGGCCTGCTACGGCCGCGGCGGCCGGCGGCCGACCTCCACCGACGCCAACCTGGTTCTGGGCTATCTCAACCCCGACTACTTCGCCGGCGGGCGGATGAAGATCGACCTGGAGGCGTCGCGCCAAGCCATCGACGAATACGTCGCCAAGCCGCTGGGCATGTCCATCGAGGACGCGGCGGCCGGCATGTACCGGGTCATCTGCAACAACATGGCCCAGGGCGTGCGCGAGGTCACCATCAAGCGCGGCTTCGACCCGCGCGAGTTCCCGATGATCGTGGCCGGCGGCGCCGGTCCCATCCATTCCTGCCTGATCTGCGAGGAGCTGGACATGCCGTTCCAGATCGTTCCCCGCGAGTCCTCGATCCTCTGCGCCTACGGCATGCTGATGAGCGACCTCAAGCACGACTTCGTCCGCACCTTCGTCGCCCGCCTCGACGCCATCGACTGGCCGCGGCTGGAGGGGCTGGTGGGCGACATGGCCCGCGAGGGCGGCAGGATGCTCGCCGAGGAGCGCATCCCCGCCGCCGCTCAGCGCATCCACGTCAAGTTCGACTGCCGCTACCTCAAGCAGTACCACGAGGTATCGTTCGTGGTCCCCGCCGAGGCGATCACAAGCCGCGACGTCGCCGCCATCGCCGCCCTGTTCCATGCCGAGCACAACCGTCTCTACGGCTACTCGCTGGAGCAGCAGAAGGCCCCGGTGGAGATCATCAACGTCCGGGTGCAGGCGGTGGGCTTCACCGACAAGCCGATCCAGCCGCGCGCCCCCTGGGTCGGCAGCGACCCGACGGCGGCGCTCAAGGGCGAACGCCCGGTCTACATTCCCGAGACCAAGAGTTTCCGCGCCATCCCGGTCTATGACGGCCACAAGCTGGCGCACGGTGCCCGCATCGAGGGGCCGGCCATGATCGAGGAAGTGACCACAGCCATCTTCGTCAGCGCCGCCAACGCCTGCGTCTGCGATGCCAGCGGCTCCTTCGCCATCTACCGCAAGGGCCGCGAGGATCTCGTCGCGTCCACTCTCAAGGGGGCATGACCGCCATGAGCAAAGTCGATCCCATGCTGCTATCGGTATACGCCCGCACCTTCAAGTCGATCACCGACGAGATGAGCATCTCGGTGCAGAAGACGACGCGCTCACCGATCCTATGCGAGGCCAAGGACTTCGTCACCGGCCTCTACGATGCCGAAGGGAACATGCTGGAGCAGACGGAAAACCTGCCGATCCTGGCCTTTTCCCTGGCACCGGTGTGCAAATACATCCTGAAATACTACGAGGGCGACATCCATCCCGGCGACGTCATCTTCCACAACGACGTCTTCAGCATGGGCAACCAGAACAACGACGTCGCGGTCTACAAGCCGATCTTCCTCGGCGAGACGCTGGTGGGCTGGACCGCGGTCAAGGGCCACCAGGCCGACATCGGCGGTGCGGTGGCGGGCGGCTACAACCCCAACGCCAAGGAAGTCTGGCAGGAGGCGCTGCGCATTCCGCCGGTCAAGATCTATGACCGGGGCGTGTTCCGCCGCGACGTGTGGGACCTGATCTTCGCCAACATCCGCCTCGACATCGTCCAGCACGACATGCGCGCCCAGATGGGTGCCTGCACGGTGGGCGAGCGCCGCTTCCTCGACCTGCTGGCGAAATACGGCGCCGACAGCTTCCACGCCCACAAGCGGGCGCTGTTCGACGCTACCCGCCGCATGATGGAAGCCGAGTTGGAGAAGATTCCCAACGGCGTCTACAGCGGCGAAGGCAAGGTCTATTACGACGGCCACCACGTCGGCACCGAGTTCACCATCCGGGTGGATATCACGGTGAAGGACCGCAGCATCGCCTTCGACTATTCGCGCAGCGATCCGCAGACCGACGGCTTCGTCAACGGCACCTTCACCTCGTCGGCCTCGGCCACGGTGCTGACGCTGCTGCAGATGGTCAATCCCGACATTCCCCACAACGAGGGCATGATCGCGCCGCTCACCATCACCATTCCCGAAGGCACCATCCTCAATGCCAGCTACCCGAAGGCCACCACCTTCGGCAACCACCTGTGCCCGCCCAACGCCGACGCCATCATCCGCGCCCTGGCGCCGGTGATCCCCGACCGCGTCACCGCCGGCTGGAGCAACCTGCTGTGCTCGCTGACCACCGGCCTCGATCCCAAGACCGGCGAGAAATACGTCGACATCGGCTTCATGGGCCTGAAGGGCGGCTCCGGCGCCATGCTGGGCACCGACGGCTATGACCACATCGGTATGATCGACGCCTCGGGCGGGCTGCTCGACCAGGACTACGAGATGTTCGAGCAGACCACGCCGCACCGCTTGGTCAAGCACGAATACACCACCGACTCGGCCGGCCCCGGCCAGTGGCGCGGCGGATTGGGCGTCGAGACGGTGTTCGTGATCGGCTCGGAGGACACCCAGTTCGTCACCTTCGGCGACGGCGATTTCGAGCCGGCCTTCGGCCTGTTCGGCGGCGGCGAGGGCACCCTCAACCTGATCGAGCTGACCTATCCCGACGGCCAGGCGGTGCGCCCGCGCAACAAGGACCTGATCACCGGCGTGCCCAAGGGCACCGTCTACCACCAGTTGGCGGGCGGCGGCGGCGGCTACGGCGACCCCAAGCTGCGCGACCGCACGCTGCTGGTCCGCGAGGTCCGCGACGGAGTGGTTTCGCCGCAACAGGCCCGCGACGCCTATGGCTGGAAGGGCTGAGGGCATGGATTTCGATCTGTCCGAAGAGCAGCGGGCGATCCAGGAAACCTTCGCCCGCTTCGTCGACCGCGAGGTGGCTCCGGCCGCCGCCCGGCTCGACGCGGCGCACGAATTTCCCCATGAGCTGTTCGATAAGCTGGGCGAACTCGGCTTCTTCGGCATGCGCTACGGGGAAGAGGTGGGCGGGCTTGGCGCCGACCTGGTGACCTTCTGCCTCGCCCTGTCCGAAATCTCGCGCGGCTCGCTGTCGCTGGCCGGCTGCGCCGCCATGCAGGCGCTGATGGGCACCAGCTTCCTCTATCTGCTGGGCGGCCCCGACATTCGCGAGCGGCTGCTGAAGCCAGCGCTGCGGGGCGAGAAGATCGGCGCCATCTGCATGACCGAGCCCGATGCCGGCTCGGACCTCGGCGGCATCGCCACCACGGCGGTCAAGGTGGCGGGCGGCTGGACGATCAGCGGCCGGAAGACCTGGATCACCTCGGCGCCGGTGGCCGACTTCTTCACCGTGTTCGCCCGCGCCGGCGACCAGAAGAAGCTGACCATCTTCCTGGTGGAACGCGCCTTCCCCGGCCTGACGGTGGGGCGCTCCATCGAGAAAATGGGGGTGTGGGCGCTGCCGACCTCCGAGGTGGCGTTCGACGCGTGCTTCGTCCCCGACAGCCACATGCTGTCGCGCGAGATCGGCGACGGCGAGGGCCATCTGCGCAAGATCCTGGCCGAAATCCGCATCATCACCGGTGCCATGGCCAACGGCGTCGCCACCGCGGCCTTGGCCGAGGCGGTGCGCTATGCCGGCGAGCGCAAGCAGTTCGGCAAGCCCATCGCCGCCTTCCAGGCCATCCAGTTCAAATTGGCCGAAATGGCCACCGACCTGGAGGCGGCGGTGCAACTGGTCCGCTATGCCGCCTGGCTCAAGGACAACGACCGGCCCCATGCCCAGCAGGCCGCCATGGCCAAGCTGTTCGCCAGCGAGGCCGCCGCCCGCATCTGCGACCAGGCGGCCCGCGTGCTGGCGTCCTACGGCTTCGCCATGGAGTACCCGGTGCAGCGCTACCTGCGCGACATCCGCTTCACCCTGATCGGCGGCGGCACCAGCGAAATCCTCAAACTGATCATCGGCAAGGAGCTGACCTCATGAGCGAAGGCCGTCGCATCCGCGTCCTGATCGCCAAGCCCGGCCTGGATGGCCACGACCAGGGCGCCAAGATCGTGGTGCGCGGGCTGATGGCCGCCGGCTTCGAGGTCATCTACACCGGCCTGCGCCAGACCCCCGTCGCCGTCGCCAACGCCGCGATGGAAGAGTGGGTCGACGTCATCGGCCTGTCGAGCATGGCCGGCTCGCACCTGCCGTTCTGCCGCAAGCTGAAGCCGCTGCTGGAAGAGCGCGGCCTGGGCGAGAAGGTGTGGATGATCGGCGGCAACATCCCCGCCCCCGACCGCCCCGAGCTGATCGCGCTGGGCTTCACCGGCATCTTCGCCACCGGGACCAGGATTTCCGACATCGTCGACTTCATCAAGGAGCGGGTGAAATGAGTGCCGAGCGTCCCGCAACCCGCCCCGTCGTCAACGAGTCCGGCGTCGAGATCAAGACCGTCTACACCGCCGCCGACGTCCAGGCGACCGGCGGTTTCGACCATATCGGCGAGCCCGGCCGGTATCCGTTCACGCGCGGCATCCACGCCCAGATGTACCGCAAGCGGCCGTGGACCATGCGGCAGTACGCCGGCTTCGGCAACGCCCACGACACCAACCGGCGCTTCAAGTTCCTGATCGACAACGGCCAGACCGGGCTCAACGTGGCGTTCGACCTGCCGACCCAGATCGGCTTCGATTCGGATTCGCCCATGGCCGAGGGCGAGGTCGGCCGCGTCGGCATGGCGGTGGATACGTTGCGCGACTTCGAGATCGCCTTCGACGGCATCGACCTGGAGCAGATCACCGTCTCACTGACCGTCAACGGCTCGGCCGCCATCCTGATCGCCATGTTCCTCGCCATGGCCGAGAAGCGCGGCTACGACGTCGCCAGGTTGCGCGGCACCGCCCAGAACGACATCCTGAAGGAATTCATCGGCCGCGGCACCTGGATCTTCCCGGTCGAGCCCTCCATGAAGCTGGTCGGCGACACCATCGAATACTGCGCCCAGCACGCCCCCAAATACAGCCCGGTCAGCGTCTGCGGCTACCACATCCGGGAATCGGGCGCCAATCCGGCCCAGGAGATGGCCTACGCCTTCTGCATCGCGCGGGCCTATGCCGACGAGACGCTGAAGCGCGGCCTGCACATCGACGAGTTCGCCGGGCGGCTGTCGTTCAACTTCAACATCTTCGGCAACATCTTCGAGCAGGTGAGCAAGTTCCGCGCCGCCCGGGGGTTGTGGGCCCGGATCATGAAGGAGGAATACCAGGCGCAGGACCCCGCCTCCATGTGGATGCGGATGATCGCGGCCGGCGGCGGCGGCGGCCTGACCAAGGAACAGCCCGAGCTCAACATCGTGCGCGGCGCCTATTACGCCCTGATCAGTGCGCTGTCGGGCACCCAGACCATGGCGCTGTGCTCGTTCGACGAGGCCTACACCATCCCCACCGAGCATTCGGCGCGCATCTCGCTGCGCACCATGCAGTTGCTGATCGAGGAGATGGGGCTGACCGACACCGTCGATCCGCTGGGCGGCTCGTGGTTCGTCGAGACCCTCACCAACCAGATGCGCGACAAGATGGTCGAGATCATGTCCGACATCGACGCGCGCGGCGGCATCGTCAAGCTGGTGGCGGAGGGCTCGGTCCAGGCGGCGGTGTCGGCCCAGGCCTATGCCATGCAGAAACGCCTGGAATCGGGCGATTTCCCCAAGGTCGGCGTCAACTGCTACCGCATGGAGGAGGAGGAGCCCAAGGTCGAGTTCCACCCCTACGACGACACCGACGCCAAGGCCCAGATCGAGGCCCTCGACCGCATCCGCGCCGAACGCGACTCCGCCGCGGTGGCGAAGGCCCTCGGCCGCATCGAGGATGATGCCCGCACCGGCCTCAACGTCATGCCGGCCATCGTCGACGCCGTCAAGGCCTACGCCACCGTCGGCGAGATGACCGACAGGCTGGTGGCGGTGTACGGCCGTTACCGCGAACCGATTGTGTTCTGAAAGGAAGTGCCGGGGCATGAGCGCCATTGAACGATATCTGGCTCCCGCCAGCCTTGCCGACGCGCTGGACGCGTTGAGCGGGGGCAACGCCACCGTGCTGGCCGGCGGCACCGACCTGATGCCGCAGACCGGCAGCGGACGGACGCGGCTGCGGCCCATTCTGCTCAACATCCGCCGGGTGCCCGAGCTGATGGGCCACTCCATCGCCGGCGGCTGGGTCCGTCTCGGCGCCCTGACCACCATCAACCAACTGCGCGAGGTGGCCGGGCTGGCCGAGGCCCTGCCCCTGCTCGCCGAGGCCGCCGACCACTTCGCCAGCGATCAGGTGCGCAACATGGGCACCATCGGCGGCAATATCTGCAACGCCTCGCCGGCCGGCGACACCCTGGTGCCGCTGCTGGTGCTGGATGCCGAAGTGGAACTGGCCTCGAAGGCCGGCACCCGGCGCATTCCCATCGCCGCGTTCTTCACCGGGCCGGGGCGGACGCTGCGCGCCGCCGACGAACTGCTGACGGCGGTACTGCTGCCGGTCCCCAGGCCGGGGACGCAGTCGCGCTTCGTCAAGTTCGGCACCCGCCCGGCGCTCGACATTTCGGCGGTGTCCGTCGGCTTCAAGGCCGAGGTGGCGGACGGCGTGCTGTCGAACGTGCGCCTCGCCTTCGGCGCGGTGGGGCCGACCCCGTTCCGCGGCCGCGCTGCCGAGGCGCTGCTGGAGGGCAGGCGGCTCGACGCCGCCCTGATCGACCAGGCGGCGGCAACGGCCGTCTCCGAGGTCAATCCCATCGACGACGTGCGGGCCACCGCCTGGTACCGCCGCGAACTCGTCCACAATCTGGTGCGGAAGGTGCTGACCGATGTCGCCGACCATTGAAATCAGCTTCACCCTCAACGGCACCCCGCGCCGGACGTCCATTGCGCCGACCATCAGCACGCTGGCCATGCTGCGCGACGTGCTGGGAATGACCGGCACCAAGTACGGCTGCGGCGAGGGCGAATGCGGCGCCTGCACCATCCTGGTGG
>JACPDP010000048.1 GCA_016183945.1 Magnetospirillum sp. | reverse complement strand
CGAAGACATGGAGGCCCTGGGGCCGGTGCGCCTGCGCGACGTCGATCAGGCCCAGAACGCCATCGTCGCCATGGCCAAGGAACTGTCCGCCTCCGGTCAGATCGTCATCTCCGAGGGCCGCGAAGAAGACGAGTTGGTGTACTGATGGGAAACAAGGACAAAATGGCCGCCGCCCGTGGGACGATGCGCAAATACATGTTCGAGGTGGACTTCGGGCCGCCGCCGGCCGTCCAGGCCGCCGCCGTGGCGGACGACGACGAGGACGAACAGCTCGCCGCCGCCGAGGAGCTGCCGCCGCCTCCCACCTTCAGCGAGGAGGAGCTGCAGCTCGCCCGCGAGTCCGCCTTCGAGGAAGGCCGCCAATTCGGCCTGACGGAGGCGGCCGAGTCTTCCGCGCGCATGCTGGCCATGGCCATGGCCGGCATTGCGGCCGGGGTCGAAACCCTGAGGGTGCAGCAGGAAGAACTGGGCGACACCAATGTCCGCACCGCGGTGCGGGTGGCCATGGCGGTGCTGAAGAAGGTACTGCCCGGCGCCTGCGAGAAATACGCGTTCGAGGAGGTGGCGCGCGTGGTCGAGGAATGCGTCGGCCATGTGCTGGACGAACCGCGCATCGTCGTGCGTGTATCGGCCGATTTGACCGACCCCATCCGCGACCGGCTGGAAGTCATCGCCGCCGACCAGGGGTTCCAGGGCCGGGTGGTGGTACAGGCCGATGCCCGTCTGGCACCCGGCGATTGCCGCGTCGAGTGGACCGACGGCGGCGCCGAGCGCGATCAGGCGCGGCTGATGCGGGACATCGACGACGCCGTGGACCGCTCGCTGGTGTCCGCGCACCATCCGGCCGGCGAATGAACCGGCCCTTGAGGGCCGCTGGAGGACGACATGCCTGATTTCGATCTGACCGATTTCAAGACCGACGGCGATGACGGCCGCGGCGATGTCCCCGATACGCCGCGCTCGGCGCGCGACCTCGAAGCGGTCTACGACATTCCGGTCCAGGTCTCGGCGGTGCTGGGCAAGTCGACCATGCAGGTCAACCAACTCCTCAAGCTGGGCCGTGGTGCTGTGGTCGAATTGGACCGCAAGGTCGGCGAGGCCATCGACATCTATGTCAACAACCGGCTGGTGGCGCGCGGCGAGGTGGTGGTGGTGGAAGACCGCCTGGGCGTGACCATGACGGAAATCATCAAGACCGACCGCGGCTGAGAGGGACGGAAATGCGACTTCTGATCATCGGCTCGCTGGACGGGCAGATCGGCGCCGCCAGCCAGATCGCCATGGCGCGCGGCGCCAAGGTCCGGGTGTGCGAGGACGTCGAGGGCGGCCTGGACGTGCTGCGCACCCAGGGCGCCGATCTGGTGATGATCGACGTGCGACGCGACATCAAGACCTTCATCGAGCGCCTGGAAGCCGAGCGCATCGTCCTGCCGGTGATCGCCTGCGGCATCGCCTCGGACGCGTCGGCGGCGGTGCGCGCCATCAAGGCCGGCGCCAAGGAGTACATCCCGCTTCCGCCCGACGCCGAGTTGATCGCCGCCGTGCTGGCCGCCGTCACCGCCGAGAGCCACAACATCGTCTTCAAGGACCCGCGCATGGCGCAGTCGCTGAAGATGGCCGAGCAGGTGGCGGGGTCGGACGCCTCCATCATGATCACCGGCGAATCGGGTACCGGCAAGGAGCTGATGGCCCGCTTCATCCACAACAAATCGCCGCGCGCCAAAAGCCGTTTCGTGGCGGTGAACTGCGCCGCCATCCCCGAGAACCTGCTGGAATCCGAGCTGTTCGGCCACGAAAAGGGTGCCTTCACCGGCGCCGTCGCCCGCCGCATCGGCAAATTCGAGGAGGCCGCCGGCGGTACCCTGCTGCTGGACGAAATCTCCGAGATGGATGTGCGGCTACAGGCCAAGCTGCTGCGCGCCATCCAGGAAAAGGAGATCGACCGGGTCGGCGGCAACCAGCCGGTCAAGGTCGACGTGCGCATCCTCGCCACCTCCAACCGCAGCATGGAAGACGAGATCCGCAAGGCGACCTTCCGCGAGGACCTCTATTACCGCCTCAACGTCGTCACCGTGGCCCTCCCCGCCTTGCGCGAGCGGCCGCTCGACATCGCGGTGCTGTCCGAGCACTTCGTCAAGAAATACTCCGACTCCAATGGCATACCCGCGCGTCCGCTGGCCGCCGAGACCCGCCAGATGCTGACCCGCCACGTCTGGCGCGGCAATGTGCGCGAGCTGGAAAACACCATGCACCGCGCCGTGCTGCTGGCCTCGGGAACCGAGATCGGACCCGAGGCGATCATCCTCACCGGCGCGCCGGTCGGCACCAATCCCGACCCGCGGGTGGCTCAGGCCGCCTCGGCGGCGGCTTCGGTGATGGCCGGCGGCGCCCGGGGCGGCCTGGTGGGCAAGACGGTGGCCGAGGTCGAGCGCGACCTCATCATCGATACCCTCGGCCACTGCCTGGGCAACCGCACCCACGCCGCCACCATCCTCGGCATCTCCATCCGCACGCTGAGGAACAAGCTGAAGCAGTATTCCGACGAGGGCGTGCCGGTACCGCCGCCGGCCGGCGGCGAGATCGACCGGGCGGCGATGTGAGGGCCATTCCCGTGATCCCCGCCAAGAGGCCCCGGCATGGCTGACGCACCACAGGACGGCGGCGCCACCGTGATTGTGACCGGCTGATGGTCTCGCTGCAGCGCGGCGACGTGGCGCTGGCGGTCGGTGTGGTGGTGATCCTGTCGGCGTTGATCCTGCCGCTGCCGCCCTGGCTGCTGGACGTCGGCCTGGCGTTGTCGCTGACCTTCGCCGTGCTGATCCTGATGGTCTCGGTGTTCATCGAGAAGCCGCTGCAGTTCAGCTCGTTCCCGACGGTCCTGCTGATGGCCACCCTGATCCGGCTGTCGCTCAACCTGTCGTCGACCCGTCTGATCCTGTCGCACGGCCACGAGGGCGTCGAGGGGGCCGGCAAGGTGATCGCCGCCTTCGCCAGCTTCATCATGAGCGGCAACTTCGTCATCGGCATCATCGTCTTCGCCATCCTGGTGATCGTCAATTTCGTGGTCATCACCAAGGGCTCGACGCGTATCGCCGAGGTGGCGGCGCGCTTCACCCTGGATGCCATGCCGGGCAAGCAGATGGCCATCGACGCCGACCTCTCGGCCGGCCTGTGCGACGAGCCCACCGCGCGCAAGCGGCGCGCCGAGCTGGAGCAGGAATCCAGCTTCTTCGGCGCCATGGACGGCGCCTCCAAATTCGTGCGCGGCGACGCCGTCGCCGGCCTGCTGATCACCCTGATCAACGTGATCGGCGGCATGATCATCGGCATGGCGCAGAACGGCCTGAGCTTCTCGGTGGCCGCCGACTACTACACCAAGCTGACGGTGGGTGAAGGCCTGGTCACCCAGGTGCCGGCGCTGATCGTCTCGGTGGCGGCCGGCATGCTGGTGACCAAGGCCGGCGTGCAGGGGGCGGTGGACCGCGCCCTGTTCGGCCAGTTGGCCGGCTATCCCCGCGCGCTGGGCATGTCGGCGGGCCTGATGGCCCTGATGGCGGTGGTGCCCGGCATGCCCTTCGCGCCCTTCGCCATCCTGGGGCTCGGCATGGGCAGCGCCGCCATCATGCTCGACCGCAGCCAGCGCGCCGAGGCCGAACGCACCCTGGCCGAGGCCGAGGAGAAGGCCAAGCAGGTCGCCCCGGTGGCCGAGGAGCCGATCTCCACCGCGCTGAGGATCGACCATGTCCGCTTGGAGTTGGGCTACGGCCTGCTGCAGCTGATCAACAACCCGCGCGGCCAGAAGCTGACCGACCAGATCAAGTCGCTGCGCCGCGCCATCGCCGGCGAGATGGGCTTCATCATGCCCAGCGTGCGCATCCAGGACAACATGCAGCTGCCCGCCAACACCTACGTGGTGTTCATCAAGGAGGTGGAGTCGGGGCGCGGCGACCTCAGGCCCGCCATGCTGCTGATCATGGACCCGCGCGGCGAGGACATCACCTTGCCCGGCGAGAAGACCAAGGAGCCCACCTTCGGCCTGCCGGCCATGTGGATCGACCCGACCAACCGCGAGGAGGCGCTGTTCCGCGGCTATACCGTGGTCGACCCGCCCACCGTCATCACCACCCACCTGACCGAGCTGATCAAGGAAAACATGCCCGAGCTGCTGTCCCACTCGGAGACGCAGAAGCTGCTGGACGAGCTCGACAAGGAGCACCAGAAGCTGGTGGCCGAACTGATCCCCACCCAGATCACCGTCGGCGGCCTGCAGCGCGTGTTGCAGAACCTGCTGGCCGAGCGGGTCTCGACGCGCGACATGCCGACCATCCTGGAGGGCGTCGCCGAGGCCTGCGGCCACACCCGCAACGTCACCCTGATCACCGAGCATGTCCGCGCCCGCCTGGCGCGGCAGATTTCCGACGCCAACACCGGGCCGCAGGGCTTCATCCCGCTGATCACCCTGTCGCCGGAATGGGAGCAGGCCTTCGCCGAATCGCTGGTGGGCCAGGGCGAGGAGAAGCAGATCTCCATGGCGCCGTCGCAGTTGCAGGACTTCATCAACCGCATCCGCCAGACCTTCGAACGCTTCGCCATGCAGGGCGAGACGCCGGTGCTGCTGACCAGCCCCATGGCGCGGCCCTATGTGCGCTCCATCGTCGAGCGCTTCCGGCCGGTGACCGTGGTGATGAGCCAGTCCGAAATCCACCCGAAGGCCCGCATCAAGACGTTGGGGCAGATCTGATGACACGGATGAATTTTTCATCGCAGACGTGCGAGGCCGTTGACGCCAGTTGGCGCCGCCCCTCCCCTGGCGCAGCCGGGGGAGGTGAGGTGGGGGCCCAACGAGCGCAGCGAGGCGGGAGTTTTTCCGCCGGCACCACTCCCGCCTCGCTGGCCCTCGTTGGGCCCCCACCCCGCCCTCCCCCGGCTGCGCCAGGGGAGGGTGCGCGCCGCATCCTCGACGGGAATCGTCCATGCGTCTGAAATCCTTCACCGGGGCGACCATGGCCGAGGCCATGGAGATGGTCCGCCTCGAACTGGGCGACGACGCCATCATCGTCTCCACCCAGCGTGCCGCCGGCACCAAGGGGGTGCGCATCACCGCCGCCCTCGAACCGGCCGACGCCGACTTCGCCGTCGCCGAGATGCTGGGCGAGGGCGGCAACGCCTCGGTGGCCGAGGCCATCAAGGAGGCGCTGGGCACCCACGGCCTGCCGCAACGCCTGACCGAGCGCCTGGTCAACGCCGCCCGCACCTCGGAGATCGGCGACGCCAGCCTGGCCTGCGCCGCGGCGCTGGAGGCCGGCTTCGCCTTCGCCCACCTGCCGGAGCATTCGGCGGTGCGGCCGCTGATGCTGGTGGGGCCGCCGGGCTCGGGCAAGAGCGTCGCCGCGGCCAAGCTGGCGGCACGCTCGGTGCTGAAGCAACGCCATGTCGGCGTCATCACCTGCGACAACATCCGGGCCGGCGCCGTCGAGCAATTGAGCGCCTTCACCCGCATCCTGGAGATCGAGCTGGTGCGGGCGCGCGGCCCCGACTCCCTGCGCAAGGCGGTGGAGGGCGCCACCGGGCTGTTCGATCTGACGATCATCGATTCGCCCGGCCTCAACCCGTTCAAGGCCAGCGACATGGAATACCTGCAGGCCATGATCGACGCCGCCGACGTCGAGCCCATCCTGGTGATGGCCGCCGGCGGCGACGCCGCCGAGGCCGCCGAGATGGGCGAGGCCTTCGCCGCCGTCGGCGCCACCCGCCTGTTCGTCACCCGGCTCGACACCACCCGGCGGCTGGGCGGCATGCTGGCGGCGGCCGACGCCGGCCAGCTCGCCCTGTGCGATGTTTCCGCCAGCCCGCATGTGGCGTCCGGAATTTCGCCCATTTCCGCTGTCTCCCTGGCCCGGTTGATCATTCCGCAGCCACCGGCCGCGACCACCCGTGAAACCTTTTGGACCGAGGCACCCGCATCATGACAACGACCGAAGCCCCCACGCTCGCGCCGCAACCCGTGCAACGGGCCAAGGGACGCAACGTCATCGCGGTCGCCTCGGGCAAGGGCGGGGTCGGCAAGACCTGGTTCGCCATCACGCTGAGCCACGCCCTGGCGCGGGCCTCGCAGCGGGTGCTGCTGTTCGACGGCGATCTGGGCCTGGCCAATGTGGACATCCAGTTGGGCCTGATGCCCAAGACCGACCTGGGCAGCGTGGTGGCCGGGCGGCTGACCCTGAACCAGGCGCTGACCAACTTTCCCGAGGGTGGGTTCGACATCATCGCCGGGCGGTCCGGCTCGGGCACCCTGGCCAACATCCCGCTGTCGCGGTTGCAGATGCTGTCCGAGGACATGCTGCTGCTGGCCGGCGGCTACGATCGGGTGGTGGTCGACCTGGGGGCCGGCGTCGAGAAGACGACGCGGCAGTTCAGCCAGGCGGCCGGCACCATCCTGGTGGTGACCACCGACGAGCCCACCTCGCTGACCGACGCCTACGCCTTCATCAAGGTCACCCACATGGAGCGGCCGGGCGGCGACATGCGCATCGTGGTCAACATGGCCAATTCGACTCGCGAGGGCGAGCGCATCTACAACACCCTGTTGAAAGCCTGCGAGGGCTTCCTCAAGATTTCGCCGCCGCTGGCCGGCGTGATCCGCCGCGACCTCAAGGTGCGCGAGGCCATCCGCAACCAGACGCCGATCCTGATGCGCTCGCCCAATTCGGAAGCCGCCGCCGACGTCGAGGCCATCGTCGAACGCCTCGTCAAGGGGCGGTAGCAGCGGACGGCAAGGCTCCGCATGACCACCGCCATCCCGCCCGCACCAGCCACCGCCGCCGCCCCGACCCAGACGGCGGCCTTGGCGGCGCTGACGGTGGTGTCGGCCGCGGCGCCCGACAAGATCGCCGCGTTGGCGCCGGGGGCGCTGCTCGGCGCGGTGGTCGAGGCCGCCGCCGCCCGGGGCGTCATCAGGATCGTCACCGAGGCCGGCGCGCTCACCCTCAAGGTGCCGCCCAACCTGCAGTTGCCGCCCGATTCGCAGCTGATGCTGCAGCTGACCACCCTCAACGGCAACGCCGCCTTCAAGCTGCTGGCGATCAACGGCCGCCCGGTGGTGCCGGCCGGCGGCCCCTTGTCGCCCCTGCTGCCGCCCGCCGCCGCCGCTGCGGCGCTGCTGGCCGCGCTAGGCCAGCCCGGGGCCGGCTCCGCTGTCCCGGTGGGCATGGCGCCCCTTGGCGCCGCGCCGGCCGCCGCCGGAGAGGCACCCGGCGCACCGGTCCTGCCGGGGCCGCAAGGTCTGGCGGGCCAAGGTGCGGGCGGCATGGTGGCGACCGTGCTGCGCCCGGCCGGTTCGCCCATCCCAACCGCCGCCACCGCGCCGGCCTCCGGCGTTGCCGGGACGACCCGCAGCGAGTCGAGCCCGGCCGGGCCGCCGTCTCTCCCCGGATTCGCCGATCTGGCGCCGGGCACCACCCTGACCCTGCGCATTGCCGCCGTCACCGCTCCGGGCGAGCCGCTGCCGGGCACCGCCGACGCGGCGGCGGCAGTCCAGCCGCCGCCACCCGGTGCGGCCACGCCCGCCGCAACGACGACGGGGCTCCTTGGGGTGCCGGTCAGGAGCTCACCGGTCGCCGCCGGGCTCCCGGGGGTGGAACCGCTGCCGGCCGAGGCCCCCGGCCCGGCCCTGGCCTCACCCGGCTCGCCCGCCGAGGCGGCCCCGGTGCGGCTGTCCGGACACGTGATCGCCCATCCCGCCGGCGGCAACGCCATCGTGCAGACGCCCGCCGGGCTGCTGTCGCTGCCCACCGCCGCGCCGCTGGCGCCCGGCGCCGGCGTCGCCTTCGAGGTGGTGGGGCCGCCGGTGCCTCCCGCCACCCCCGCCGCCGCACCGGCGCCTGCCGGGCTGGGGCCGCAGGGCTGGCCGGCCTTGGCCGAGGCCACCGACATCCTCGCCGCCGCCGATCCGCGCGGCTTCGAGCAGGCG
>JACPDP010000051.1 GCA_016183945.1 Magnetospirillum sp. | reverse complement strand
GATTTGGGAGCGGTTCGCGGATCACATCATGGCCAGCGGTCAGGTGCACCGCGCAAACAGGCCGGACACATGACTGCCCCAGACCGGCGGACATCAAGTCACATTTCCCTTGCAACCCAGGGGCCGTCCACACATGACGGGAAAGTTGGAGGTTGATTGCCTTTCACCCGATTGCTCTGTTCGCAAACCGTATTGACGCTTCAGATTGGCGTAATATCAATGGCATAGCGTTATGGCTGGACTTGTTCCGGCCATCCACGCCGTGCCGTTCCTCCACTGCCCGTGAGGTGGAACGGCGTGGATGCCCGTGACGAGCACGGGCATGACGGCGAAGGCGTGGCTGGATCAATACGGTCTGCGAGTCGAGCCTTTTGATAAGAATGTCCCGGCGGATCAGCGACCGTCTCGACGGCGGCGGGAGAGGCCATCCTGGGAGCCGTCCCTGCCCTGTACCCGCAGCCGGACATTGCGCCCGGAGAATTCCGCCATCTCCGCTTCCTCCAGGCGGCGGATGCCCCTCGAAACCCCTTCGGGCGAGGTGCCGATCATCGCGGCGAGGTCGCGCTTGAGCAGCGGCACCGAGAACTCGACCGTGCCGTCCTCGGCCGGCGCCGGCCCCGCCATGGCGCACAGAGTCGAGTAGAGCCGCTGGGGAACCTCAAGCGTCGACAGCCGCATGATGTGCTGCTCATAGGCATAGACCTGGGCCAGCGCCTGACGCATCAGCGCCGCCCCCAGCCGGGGGTCCTCGCGCAGCCCGCGCTGGAAGGTGGCCGCCGGGATGCGCAACAGCGAGCAGGGCGCCAGGACCTCGGAGCTGTTGCGATGGCTGCCGCCCTCCAGCAGGTCCTGCCACGCCAGCACGGTTCCCGCCTGAATGATGCCGAGGATGGCCATACGGCCGTCCTCGTCGAGGCGTTCCAGCGCGACGGTGCCCGCCACCAAACAATAGACGGCGGTGGCGGGGTCGCCCTGGTGGAAGATGTATGAGCGGCGACAGGCCTTGAACGGCTTGGCGCATTCGGCCGGGAAAATCTCCTGCAGCAGGTCGACGAGATCGCCGCCACCCGCGTCCCCGGTCTCGCCGGGCCGGCCGTCCCTGGCGCCGATCACCGGGATTGCAGCCATTTCGGCTCCCCCCGCAAGACGATGACATTGTCCACTTTCGGCTCTTGGGTCGGCAAGTGGACTTCGAACACGGTGCCGCGGCCCGGCCGGGTGGCCGCTTCCAGCCGACCGCCGCAGCGGGCGATGATGGCTTGCACGATGGCCAGGCGGAGTTCGTCACCGGCTTCGCTCACCGCCGGAAAATAGCGCGACGAAAATACGCGGGCCAGGGCTTCCTTTTCCACACCGCGTCCGGAATCGCCGATCCTGATCGCCAATTGGCGGCCCAAGGGTGTGTCCTCCGCCGAGGTCCGCACCGTGAGCACGCCGCCCTGGTGGCTGAGGGCGCCGATGGCATAGGCGCACAGGCTGGCGGCGATCCGCTCGATCTCCGCCTCGCTGGCTGCCACCAGACACCCGACACCGTCGAGTTCCGATTCGAGCGCCACATTGGCCGGCAGGGCCGGGCGCAGCGTTTCGAGATAGCGGCCGACGACGCCTACGGCATCCACGGGCGAACGGGGCTGGCCGTCGTTGCCGCCGATGCACGCGATCTGGTCGCCGAGCCGCCGGGCCTCGCGAGTCGCCCTGAGCATCGCCACCACATCCTGGTAGGCCGGGGAGTCGGGCGAGATGGCCTGGGCGATCCGCTCGGCGTGTTCGAGCACAGGCTGCAGCATGGCATCGAGGTCTCGGCTGATGCCGCCGGTGAGTTGCGCCGTAGCCTGCAACTGGTAGACCCGATTGAGTTCGGCGGCAATGCGGGCCTTTTCCTCCTCGGCCCGCCGCAGGCCGCTGACGTCGAGGGCGACGCCGTCCCAGACCACTCCCTGCTCGGTGCGGGTCGGCGAGGCCAGCACGCGCAGCCAGCGCACCCGCCCGTCGAAGCCCGGGCGGACCCGGAACTCGATGTCCACCGGGCGGACGCCGGCGCGATGAAGCGCATGGAAGACGGTTGTCCGATCCTGCGGCAGCAGGACGCGGCGGAGAATGCTCCTCACCGGCATGTCCACCACCTCGGAGGGGGAAAGGCCGGTGATCTCGCGCAGCTTGTGGCTGACGCAGGCCAGGAAGATGCTGCGCCCCTGGGGCTGGGCGATGCGGAACACCACTCCGGGCAGATGGTCGGTGACCGAACGCAGACGCTCGGCGTTCTCGGTCCAGCGCCGCGCTTCCAGCAGGTCGCCCTGCACCAGCCGTTCCTGGAGCAATTGCACCCGCCGGGCGATGTCGCCCAGTTCGTCGCCGCTGGCGAGGCCGGGGATTCGAAATGCCCGCTCGCCCTCGGCCAGCCGCTTCAACGTGCTGCCGAGTCGGCGTAGCGGCGGCAGGACCGTCCAGCCCAGCCCGGCGACCATGGCGAAAGCCAACAGCACCAGGGCCACCAATCCGCCGCCCAGCCAAATGGCCCGGTCGACCGCCGTCTGTTGCAGTCCCTCGACGTCGGCGGTCATTTGCTGGAACATCGCCGATTGCACCGCCGCCATGCGGTCGATCCGGTCGCTGGCGGTTTCGAACCAATCCGACGGCGAAATGCCCCCGGTCTCGCCGCTGTGCAGACTCCGGCGCATGATGGCCAAGGATCCCTGCTCGGCATCGCCGGCCGATTGGAAGGCAGCCGCCATCTCCGGCGGCACCAGGGCGGTGAAGGCCTCGATCAGGGCTCGTTGCTCGGCCGCCAGTTCCTTGATGTCGCGCTTGAAACGGATCGGCGCGCCCGGCGCCAGCAGCGCCACCCCGACCGCCCGCTCCCGGCCGGCGCGCTCCTTGGCTTCGAGGAGCAGCATGTAGGCGAAGGTGTTCTTGCTGAAATTGGACGGCAGGATGATGCGGATGACGTCGGGAACCACCGCAGTCAGGTCGTCGATGGCGGTCGTGTAGATATCCATGCTCTGGATGGCGTCGAAACTGCGCTCGGCCACGTCGCCCCGAATCTCGGGAATGATGTCGAGGGACATGATGGACGCCTCGATCCGCTCCCTGGCCGCTCCCGGAGGCAGCTTGTCCAGCACGCCCGCCACGGCCAAATCGAAGCGCCCATGCGCCTGGTCGGTGCGCTTGATCTGCTCATCCAAAATGTGCCGGTCGGTCGAGCGGTCGGACATGTAGAGGGTGGAGAGGCCCCGCTCCCGTTGCAGTTCATGCACCAACGTCCCGACCTGGCCATTAAGCTCGTTGAGTTGGTGCGCCAGCACCATGGACTGGGCGGTGTCCTTCAGGTGACCGAAGGCGGCGACGGCCAGGACCACCAGCGCCACCAGCGGAACGGCTGCGAGCAGGGCGATGCGCCACCGCAGGGTTATGATATCCAGCCGACGCCACTTCGAGCCCAGCCGCCGCTTCGGATGTCCCGACCGGGCGAAGAACATCCGCAGCGGTTCGTCCTGGCGGACGAGATGGTCCAAAAGCCAGGCATGGCAATAATCGACGATCTGGCCGATCAGTTCGATGTCGTCGTCGTCCAATGGGCGGGCACTGACCACCGCCTGCGACGTCATGTATTCGGAGCGACGCCGTGGGACGTCCGGATATCCAAATCCCGACAGCAGGCCATTCTCTTCCTCGATGTGCCTGGCGAAGGCGGTGAGGAATTCACGGAGCAGGCGCGCGCATGCATTGCCGTTGCCGCAGTCGCGTGCTGCGTGGACTCGGTCGAGAAGATCGATGAGGAAGCGGTGGCTGGAGTCGATGCTCTCGACCCCGACGACCAGCCCTTCGTTCCATTCCAAAGGCGCCATATTCGCTTCCGGCTTGCCCCGCTCGGCAATCTTAGCAGTCTTTGCCGATCGCCGGTGCGAATTCTGCCCTCCGCCACGCGGATGGCTCGTTGACACCTGTCAAGTTTTTGCCCGCGGCGACCGGCCTAGAGTGGGGCCATCGCGCATCGACTGATCGACGAACATGAGCATCCACCAATTGGCCGCCCCGAAATGCAAGTTCCAGCAGCACTGCCAGTTGCACCAGTCGTTGCGCGACGGCGGATGTTGCCAGTTCGCCGGGCGGATGAACGTCGTCAAGACCGCGAGAAAGGAATTCATCTACCACGAGGACGACATCATCCACGGCGTCTTCATTCTGTGCACCGGCCTCGTCGCCCTCGAACGCGTCAGTGAAAAGGGCAATCGCGTCATCGTCCGGCTGGTGCAGCCGGGAGAACTGTTTCCCTTCATCGACCTGACCAGCGCCCAGAGCCATACCAGCGCGGCCCGAGCGCTCGACGACGTCACCGCCTGCCTGATCTCCCGCGAGCGATTGGTCGCGGCGGCGCGCCAGTCGCCGCGCTTCGGCCTGGCCATGATCGGGCTGGGCAGCGCTCTGATGCGGCGCTCGGAAGACTCCATGCTGCGGATCTGCGGCTCCGAATTCCCCGACCTGGTTCTGGCTCAGCTTCATTCGCTGGGGATGCAGTTGGGGCGCCGGAACGCCGATGGCGACCTGGCCTTCACGCTGCCGATGACCTGGCAGGATTTCGCCGCGCTGGTGGGCATCACGCCGGAAAGCCTGTCGCGGCTGTTGAGACGCCTGGCCAAGGCCGGCCAGTTGAGGTTCCGGGGTCACGAGATCACCATCGCCGCCGCGGAAGGCGGCCCTGGCGGCTGGACCAGCGACGTTGCCGCCCGGCGAAGCTGTTACTGAACCGCAGCGACGGGTGGGTCGCGTTTTTAGGCTGCGGATATCGCAATTCCCGGTGCAGCAAGAACTTGACGACGGGTCCGCAAAATGATCGCCGCTCCCCTCTGCCTTCTTTCCGACATCCCCGACCCCGGCGCCAAAGGGTTCGCCGTCACGCATGGCGGGCAGCGCGTCAAGGTGTTCGTGGTGCGCCGCGACGGGGAGGTGTTCGGCTATGTGGATTCCTGCCCGCATCTGGGCTCGATCTCGACAAGAGCCACATCCTGTGCGCCAACCACGCCGCCCGATTCCACATCGACAGCGGCCTGTGCGTCTGGGGACCCTGCGCCGGGCGCTCGCTGGAGCCCTATCCGGTCATAGTCCAAAATGGCGAGTTGTATGCCGCGGAGCCGGCTATACCGCCTAGCCCTTTCGTAAGATTGCGCGCCCCCTAGCCAACGGGGTCAATTCATTCGTGCTTCGGCGCGCCGGACTTGTCTCGTTCGGCGGAGTCGAACATAATCATTGACTGAAAACCGGGGAAACGTTCTACGCCCTGCCCCCGCCGAGGCGTAGGCCAACCAACAAAAGGGAGACACCCGAACGATGTTCGAAGTTTTTCCAGTTCCCGCCGAATTCGCCAAGACGGCATTGGTCGACGCCAAGAAGTATGCCGAAATGTATGAGCGCTCGGTCAAGGACCCCGATGCCTTCTGGGGCGAACACGGCAAGCGCATCGACTGGATGAAGCCCTTCACCAAGGTCAAGGACGTCTCCTTTTCCGGCGATGTTCACATCAAATGGTTCCAGGACGGTCAGCTGAACGTCGCGGCCAACTGCCTTGACCGGCACCTGGCCACGCGCGGCGACCAGACCGCCATCATCTGGGAAGGCGACGACCCCGGCGAGTCCGCCCACATCACCTACAGGGATCTGCACGAGCGCGTCTGCCGCATGGCCAACGCCATGCAGGACCTGGGGGTCAAGAAGGGCGACCGCGTCACCATCTATCTGCCGATGATTCCCGAGGCCGCGGTCGCCATGCTGGCCTGCGCCCGCATCGGCGCCATCCACTCCATCGTCTTCGGCGGCTTCTCGCCCGACGCGCTGGCCGGCCGCATCCAGGATTGCGACAGCTCGCTGCTGATCACCGCCGACGAGGGTCTGCGCGGCGGCCGCAAGGTGCCGCTGAAGGCCAATGCCGACAAGGCGCTGGAGACCTGTTGGTCGTGCAAGACCGTCATCGTGGTCAAGCGCACCGGCGGCAACATCCACATGGTCGCCGACCGCGACGTGTGGTACCACGACATCGTCGCCGAGGCCTCGCCGGAGCACAAGGCGGCTCCCATGGACGCCGAGGACCCGCTGTTCATCCTCTACACCTCGGGCTCGACCGGCAAGCCCAAGGGTGTGCTGCACACCTCGGGCGGCTACCTGGTCTACGCCGCCATGACCCATCAATACGTCTTCGACTATCATGACGGCGAGGTCTACTGGTGCACCGCCGACGTGGGCTGGGTGACCGGCCACAGCTACATCGTCTACGGCCCGCTGGCCAACGGCGCCATCACCATGATGTTCGAGGGCATCCCCAACTATCCGACCGTGTCGCGGTTCTGGGAGGTGGTGGACAAGCACAAGGTCAACATCTTCTACACCGCCCCCACCGCCATCCGCGCCCTGATGCGGGAAGGCGAGGAGCCGGTCGGGCGGACCAGCCGCAAGTCGCTG
>JACPDP010000002.1 GCA_016183945.1 Magnetospirillum sp. | reverse complement strand
TCCGAACTCGCCCAGCCTCCAGCCGTTTACCCCCATCGCGATCCATCTCCCCTGCAAGACATGGGAATCGAATCATGGACCGGCAGCCCCGGTCAATCGCGTTTCGACCGACGGCCCCGAGATGTGTGCATCCCTTAGCGCCTTCGCGGGGATGACGAGTGCCCAAAGGAACATATCCCTTCACCCGATTGCCCTGGCCGCGGCCTGGAGCAGTCATGTGTCCGGCCTGTTTATACGGTACACCTGACTGCTGGCCATGATGTGATCCGGGCGTCGATGATGCCGAATTCGGCGAGATGCGACAGCACCGCGTCGGCGAGCATGGTGCGCTGGGTGATCAGCAGGCCGGCGGGCGCGACGGAGCATCAGTCCGCCCTGTTGATTGACCGTCTTGGCCGGCACGAAGGTCATGCCCTTGGAAAGCATGGCCTCGCATTTCCTCTGCTCCAACCATGGCCCCCCGCTTTCGCGGGGGTGACGAGAAACAGGACGATATCCCTTCACCCGATTGATGGTGTGGACGACCCAGGCGTTCGTCCACACATGCCCTGGCTGGCACAGCGGACAAGCTGGAGCAAACAACAGAGGGCAAGTCGGTCCGGCGGCCCACCGGTCAGGCCTCCAGCATCTGCACCAGGGTGCCGTCGGCGGCGAAACAGGCGGCGGTGAGCGGGCCGCCGCGGCCGCAGCCGGCGTCCAGGGTGGCGCTGAACGGCCCCACCGAGATGCCGCCGCCACGGCGGTCGGCGCCGCGCACCACCAGTCGGAAGCCGGCATAGGGCGCCGACATGGCGACAAAACCGCCCGAACCCCACCAGAAGGCATCCAACTGGGCCGACAGCGGCCGGCTGGGGTCGAGCCCGGCATGGGTGAACAGCAGGGTGCCGTCGTCGGTGTAGGCGGCGTGCCTCAGCACGCTCATCAACTGGGTATGGCCGTCATGGGCGCGCATGTTCTGCCGCAATGTCCCGGTCCAGCGGGTCAGCGCCAGGATGCCGTCGCGGGTGGTGAGCAGCGCTTCCTCCATGCTGCCGCCATAGGCGGTGATGGTGGTGGCGGCACCGTGGGCGGCCATCCACTGCAGCACCTCGGCCGGGTTGGGGGCGAACTGCAGTTGCAGCAGCTTCTGCCACATCTCCTCCTGGGCACCGCGCAGGTAGACGATGTCGTCGATCTCGACGCCGGGCTGGGCGATGAAGGCGCGGCGGAACAGCAGCAGTTCGTCGACCGTCTCGCGCACCTGCTGGCCATAGCCGAGGTAGCCGCCGAGATAGACCACCTGGTCGCCGGGTTTCAGTTCGCCGGCGAGGCGGGCGTGCATGGCGCGCAACCGCCCGCATTCGCCGTGGATGGCGGCGATTGCCCAAATTCGGCCGCCACCGCGCAGAGCGGCGAAGATATTAGGCTCAGACACGGTGGAACGCGACCCTCTTTCCCCGGAACGCCGGTCCGCACGGCGAGTTCGCTCGCCGGTTAAGTATGGTTGCAAGGCCCGGCGCGAACGTCAACCGGATAGGGACTGGATCAGGCCGCTTCCAGCAGCTTTTCCAGCTTTTCGGTGGCCGCCTGGGTGTCGATGCTCTCGACCGCCGCCAGTTCCGACGCCAGGCGCTCCAGCGCCGCCTCGTAGATCTGGCGCTCGCTGTAGGACTGATCGGGCTGATTGGCGTGGCGGTGCAGGTCGCGCACCACCTCGGCGATGGACACCGGATCGCCGGAATTGATCTTGGCCTCGTACTCCTGGGCGCGGCGGCTCCACATGGTGCGCTTGACCTTGGCGCGGCCCTTCAGGGTCGACAGCGCGCTCTCCATCACGGTGCGCGACGACAGCCGGCGCAGACCGGATTTCTGCGCCTTGCTCACCGGCACCCGCAACGTCATGCGGTCGCGGTCGAAGGTGATGACGAACAGTTGGAGCTTGAGACCACCGATTTCCTGGTTTTCGATGGCAACCACCTTGCCCACTCCATGGGTGGGATAGACCACGTAGTCGCCTTCAACAAAAGAAGAAATGCTCGACATCGTCTCTATTTCCCTGGCAAGTGCGCCCGCAGGCGAAAAACTAAGGCCGGACCACGGCAGCAAAACGCAGCACCACACCCGGCCCAATCCTTAGACGGGATGGTCATTTTACCGCGATTTGTCTTTGGTGGGCGATGCTCCGCCCGGTGGCCTCATGCCGAAAAAACTTAACCGTCGGCACAGTTCGACGGCTTTGACCTTATACCATAGGGCCATTGCGATTAACAGCGAAAAAGCCCCGCTACCACCTTCGGGAAGGCCGTGCCGCGCGGCCTCAACCGCCCGGCTTCGGCGACAGCATCGCGGCTTTGCCGGCCTTGCCGTTCCAGGCGTCGGCGTCGGCGGGAGCATCGCCCTTGCGGGTGATGTTCGGCCACTGGCTGGCGTATTGCCGGTTGGTTTCGGCCCAGTCGGTGGCCTTGGGATCGGAATCGGGGAAGATGGCCTCGGCCGGGCATTCCGGCTCGCAGACGCCGCAGTCGATGCATTCGTCCGGGTTGATCACCAGGAAGTTCTCACCCTCGTAGAAGCAATCCACCGGGCACACTTCGACGCAGTCCATAAACTTGCACTTGATGCAGTTTTCAGTGACGACGTAGGTCATGTCGTTCTCCAATGTCCTCGTTCACGCGGGACGGCTTGACGCAAGGCGGGGAAATTCAAGCCGAGAGCGATACCACACCGGACCGCCGCGCTCAACCCCATGACGGGAATGGCTATCGTGTGGCCAAAGCGGTTGTCGGCACCGCTCACGGCACCGGAGTGCGCAGCTTGACTGGGCGGCGCCGGCGCCGTGCCAGCAGATTCAACGCCTCCACCAGCACCGAGAAGCCCATGGCGAAGTAGAGGTAGCCCTTGGGAATGTGGAAGCCCATCCCATCGGCCACCAGCGCCATGCCCACCAGCAGCAGGAACGACAGCGCCAGCATCTTCACGGTGGGGTGGCGCGACACGAAGGTCGCCAGCGGTCCCGAGGCCACCAGCATCAGCACCATGGCCACCACCACCGCCGCGACCATCACCTTGAGGTCGTCGACCATGCCCACCGCGGTGATCACCGAGTCCAGCGAGAAGACGATGTCGAGGATGCCGATCTGTACCACCGTCATGGCCATGCCGGCGGCGGCCTTGGCGGGACCGCCCGGTTCGATTTCGTCCTCGCCCTCCAGGCTGCCGTGAATCTCGTGGGTGGCCTTGGCCAGCAGGAAGGCGCCGCCACCGGCCAGGATGATGTCGCGCCAGCTCACCGGATGGCCCAGCACCGCCAGCACCGGTTCGGTCAGGCCGGCGATCCAGGCCAGCGAGCCCAACAGCGCCAGCCGGGTGCCCAGCGCGAAGCTCAGCCCCAGTTTGCGGGCCAACGGACGCTGCGCCTCGGGCAGCCGTTCGGTAAGGATGGCGAGGAACACCAGGTTGTCGACGCCCAACACGATTTCCAGGGCCGACAAGGTGAGCAGGCTCACCCACATCTGCGGATCGGACATCCATTCCATGGCGACGATTTCCCCCAAACCAAAAAGAGCCGCCAGAGTTTAGGGAGATTTTCGCCGGATTCCAGAGCGAACCGACCCACTTTACATCCGCGGCCCGGCGCAGCCATCATGCGGCCGATGATTTCGGGGATGGTTGGCATGATCAAAAGGACGGTTTGGCGGGCGGCAGCCCGCGCCGCGCTGATGGGCGCGGTGCTGGTTGTGGCGGGCTGCGGCGGCGCCGCGCCGCAGGGGCCGGCGCGGCCGGCGGCGGCCGGCGAGGTGGTGCTGGAAGAGTTCATGATCGGCAGCTCGGAGGACAAGGTCGAGCTCTATATCCGCAACAAGCACAAGGCCGACCTCTACGATGTGCGGCCCGAGCGCGCCGTGCTGTTCGTGCATGGCGCCAGCTATCCCGGGCACAGCTCGTTCGACCTGGCGCTCGACGGGGTAAGCTGGATGGACTGGCTGGCTCGGCGCGGCTACGACGTCTACAGTCTGGATTTGCGCGGCTATGGCCGCTCCACCCGTCCCCCGGCCATGGCGACGGTGCCCGAGGCGCATCCGCCCATCGTCGACACCCAGGCGGCGGTGGCGGACGTCACCCGCGCCGTCGAATTCGTGCTGTCGCGCCGCGGGTTGAGCCGCCTGGCTCTGGTGGGCTGGTCCTGGGGCGCCACGGTGGCCGGCAGCTACACCGCCCAGAACTCGGGCAAGGTCGAACGCCTGGTGCTCTACGCGCCGCAATGGCTGCGCGAGGGGCAGGCGGTGCCGGCCGACTACGACCCGGCCAAGCTGGGGGCGTGGCGGGCGGTGGCGCCGCACGAGGCGCGCGAGCGTTGGCTGAAGGCGGTGCCCGAGGCGCGGCGTGAGGCGGTGCTGCCCAAGGCGTCCTTCGAGCTGTGGGCCAAGCAGACGCTGGCCAGTGATCCCGAGGGGGCCGCCAAGGGCACCGTGCGGGCTCCCAATGGCGTGGTGGCCGACGCCCTGCGCAGTTGGGGGGTGGGCAAGCCGCTGTGGACGCCGTCGCGGGTGTCGGTGCCCACCTTGGTGGTGCAGGGCGAATGGGACGCCGAGGTGTCGCCGGCCATGGCCCAGGCGGTATTCGGCCAGTTGACCGGTGCCCCGGTGCGGCGCTACGTGATGATCGGCGAGGCGACCCACGCCGCGCTGATCGAAAAGAACCGGGTGCAGTTGTTCAAGGCGGTGCAGACCTTCCTGGAGGAGAGCTTCCCCTAGCTTAGGCTTCAGTGAGGAGGGTAACGATGAGGAGATCGAGGCCGAACACATGACCGCACCCGGCCATGGTGTCACCGTTCATTTTCTCCTTGCATCCAGGCGGTCGTCCACACATGCCCTGCTGTGCCAGCGGCCCAGGGTTGCCCCCGCCACCGTTCCCGAGAATAATCGGTATCGCGTTACCTATTTCATGCGGGAGGTGCCATGTTCGCCCATGCGGTGCGAGTGAGTTGGGGGGATTGCGATCCGGCCGGCATTCTGTATACCCCGCGGGTCTTCGACTACTGCACCGAGGCGCTGGAGGTGTTCTACCGCACGGTGCTGGAGACCGACTGGATCACCATGACCCGCCGCCACAACATGGGCTCGCCCATGGTGCACGCCTCCTGCGACTACCTGAAGCCGATGCCGCCCGACCTGGAACTGGCGGTGGAGGTGCGTCTCGCCAAGCTGGGTGCCTCCAGCCTGACCTTCGCGCTGACTGGCCGCGCCGCCGACGGGGTGGAGCATTTCCGCGCCCGCTACATCGCCTGCATCACCGACTTCGCCGCGGCCAAATCCATCCCCATTCCCGAGCACATGCGCCGGCGGGCGGAGGACTACATGCGGCTGACATCTTCATGAGATTATGCTAATAAACGCGCCATGCCGCGACTAGCCGTGATCAGCGACCTGCATGTGGAGAAGGGTGAATGGGTGCCACCGCCCTTCACCGCCGACCTTGTCCTGCTGGCGGGGGACCTCGGCTGGGGGCTGGACGGCATCGCCTGGATCGCCCGTCACCTGGCCGGCCGCCCGGCGGCGATGGTCGCCGGCAACCGGGAATACTGGCACCACCGCCCCGGCACGGCGCCGCTCGACGAGCTGAGGCGGGCCGCCGCCAGGGTGCCGGGGCTGATGTTCCTTCAGGACGAGGCGGCGGTGGTGGACCTGCCGGGGTGCCGGCTGCGGCTGCTCGGCTGCACCCTGTGGGGCGACTTCACCCTGGACGGCGACGCCGCCGCCACCATGGCGCTGGCGGCCGGCAGCATGCCCGATTACCGGCACGGCGCGGGCGCGGGCGGCAGACCGCTGACCCCGGCCGACACCCTGGCCGCCAACCGCGCCTCGGTGGCGTTCCTGTCGGCCGAACTGGCGACGGTGCACACCGGCCCGACCGTGGTGATGACCCACCACGTTCCCTCGCAGCGCTCGCTGCCGCGACGCAAGCCCGGCAACGTACCGCAGGCCGCTTCGGTGACCGGTCTCGATGAACTGATCGCCAACCGCGGCCCCGCCGTGTGGGTGCACGGCCACACCCACGGCGACTGCGACTATCGCCTCGGCGCCACCCGGGTGGTCAGCCGCCAACGCGGCGGGCCCGAGCGGGCCGAGGGCGCGGCCAAGGGGCCGGAGGCCCCGCCCGGCGAGGGCGGTTTCTTGTTAGACCGGGCCGGCGCTACTTCACCCAGCGGGCCAGGTAGGTCCTGATCAGTTGATCGAGCTGCTGGTCGATATCCTTGGCCAGCGACTCGCTGATCTCGTAGAGCACGCGGTCCCGCTGGTTGATGGTCATGCCCTCCGGCACGGTCCGCGAGCGGTTGGCTCGGGCCACCACGTCGCTGCCGATGGGCAGGTGGCGCTGGTCGAGGATTTCCACCGCCACGTCGAGCGAAGCGTCATAGCGCTCCTCCTGCTCGGTCTTGAACAGGCCGGAGACGCCCTTGTCGACTTTGAGGGGAATCGCCACCACCTTGGCGTCCTTGATGGTGACGCGGGCGTAGCCCGTGGTGCCCACCGGTTTCAGGCGATCCTGCGCCCAGCGGATGGCGGCGCCTTCCGGCGAAACCGGCATCAGATGCTCGACATTGGGGCTGCGGCCGGGCGCCTGGTATTCGGGAACGATCTCGAGCTGCCCGACGTCGAGGTTGATGGGCCGTTGGGTGGCGAAGCTGATGGCCGGCAGCTTCTGCATCGGCGGCTTGACGTCCTGACAGGCGGGGAGGGCGAGGGTGGCGAGGATGACCGCCATCACGCGGAAATGCCGTGCGACCATGGAATCGTTCCTTTGGAGACTGAGGTGCCTATTGTGGCATGTGCGAAGGCCGCGTCAAGATGCGTGCAAGGCTGCCAGGTCGGCACGACCAAAGACATAATCGGTGCGGCAGAATTCGCAGGTGACGACGACGTGGCCGTGCTCGTCCTCCAGGCCGCGCACCTCGTCGGCGGGGAACGACTTCAGGGCGCCCTCCACCTTGTCCCGCGAGCAGCGGCAGCGTGCCTCCAGCGGCTTGGCCTCGAAGGTCCGCAGCATCTCGGCGTGGTAGAGCCGGTGCAGCAGCCGCGCCGGCTCCAGCGCCGGATCGAGCATCTCGGCCGGCGTCACGGTGCCCAGCAGCAGGCCGGCGCGGCGCCAGCCGTCCTCGGCCTCGTCATGGGTGAGGATGGGGGAGTTGCCGGCCGCCGCCGGCATGCGCTGGATCAGCACCGCCGCGGCGTTCCAGCCGCCGTCGTGGGCCGCCGTCAGCTTGACCGCGGTCGGCAGCTGCTCGGACTGGCGGAAATAAAGCTCGGCACAGTCGGCCAACGTGTCGCCGCTCAGTTCGACGATGCCCTGGTAGCGGTCGGTGTCGGCGCCCTGGTCGACGGTGAAGGCGAGATAGCCGTCGCCCAGCAGCTCCGGCACCGAGGTTCCGGCCGCCCCCAGCCTCAACGCGTCGAAGCGGGCGTAGGCCCGCAGGGCTCCGGCACTGGTGACGTCGGCCACCAGCAACGATACCGCGCCCTTGCCCTGGGCCTGCAAGGTGAAGACACCCTGATATTTGAGGCCGCCGGCCAAGGCCGCCGCCAGCGCCACGGTCTCGCCCAGCAGGCGCGCGACCGGCTCGGGATAGCCGTGGCCGTCCAGGAGGGTGTCGAGGGCCGCCCCCAGCCGCACCATCCGCCCGCGCACCGCGCCGCCGCCGACCGAGAAGGGGAGAAGAATGTCGTCCGTGCGTCCACTCACACCAGGCACCTGCAGTATGGGATTACAAGGGGGGGCCGTCAGCCGGGCCGGGCGACGCCGTCAAGCTCGGCGGGCACCGCGGCCTTCAACGGCGGCAGTTCGGCTCGCCGCAAAGGGCAAAGGCGCCGTGGCGGGTTACAACAGACACCAGGTGAGGATGCCCTTCTGGGCGTGCAAGCGGTTTTCCGCCTCGTCCCACACCACCGACTGCGGCCCGTCCATCACCGCGTCGGTGACTTCCTCGCCGCGATGGGCGGGCAGGCAGTGCATGAACAGCGCATCGGGAGCCGCCAGCGCCATCAGCGCCTCGTTGACCTGATAGGGTGCCAGCAGAAGCGGCCGCTCGGTGTCCTGGCAGCCCATGGACATCCAGGTGTCGGTCACCACCAGGGCGGCCCCGGCCACGGCGGCCTTGGGGTCGTCGGTCAGCTCGACGCGGGCGCCGCGGGTGCGGGCCCAGTCCAGCGCCGCGGCCGACGGCATCAGGCGGGCCGGGCAGGCCAGGCGCAGGGTGAAGTCGAATTGCGCCGCGGCGTGGATGAAGCTGGCCGCCACGTTGTTGCCGTCACCGCTCCACGCCACCACCCGGCCCCTGATGGGGCCGCGATGTTCCTCGAAAGTCATCACGTCGGCCATCACCTGGCAGGGGTGCGAGTCGTCGGTGAGGCCGTTGATCACCGGCACGGTGGCGTATTCCGCCAGCTCCACCAGCTTATCGGGGCGGTCGGTGCGGATCATGATGGCGTCGACGAAACGCGACAGCACCCGGGCGGTGTCGGCGATGGTCTCGCCGCGACCCAATTGGGTGTCGGTGTTGGTCAGCATGATGACGTCGCCGCCCAGCTGCTTCATGCCGGTTTCGAACGAGACGCGGGTGCGGGTCGAGGGCTTCTCGAAGATCATCGCCAGCACCTTGCCGGACAACGGCTTCGCCTCGCCGTGCGGTGTCTCGCCCCGCTTGTAGGCGACGCCCAGGTCGAGGATGCGGCGCAACGCCGCCGGGTCGAAGCGGTCGAGATCGAGAAAGTGGTTCATGGCCCCTCGGCAAGGGTGCGCGACAGGATGGCGACGGCCTCGTCCACATGGCTCTCGTCGATGATCAACGGCGGCAGGAACCGCACCATGTTGTCGCCGGCGGGGATGGTCAGCAGGCCGCCCGCGATCAGCCTGGCCACCATCTCGATGTTGGCGATGCGCGGCTTGAAGCCCAGCATCAGGCCGCGGCCACGGACCTTCTCGATCTGCGCCGGAAAACGAGCCGCCACCTCGTCGAGGCGCTGCCGCAACAGTTTGCCCATCGCCTCGACCCGGGGCAGGAAGCCCGGCTCCAGGATCACGTCGAGCACCGTCTCGGCCACCGCCATCGCCAGCGGATTGCCGCCGAAGGTGGAGCCGTGGCTGCCGGCGGTCATGCCCTGGGCCGCGTTCCCGGTGGCGAGGCAGGCGCCGACGGGGAAGCCGCCGCCGAGGCCCTTGGCCACCGGCATGATGTCGGGGGCGATGCCCAGCTGCTGATGGGCGAACAGGGTGCCGGTGCGGCCCATGCCGGTCTGCACCTCGTCGAAGATCAGCAGCAGGCCGAACTCGTCGGCGGTGGCGCGCAGGCGCCGCAGGTAATCGGGATCGCCCACCACCACGCCGCCTTCGCCCTGGATCGGTTCCACCAGGATGGCGGCGGTGGCCGGGCCGATGGCGTCGCGCAGGATGTTGAGGTTGCCGAAGGGGACGTGGTCGAAGCCGTCCATCGCCGGGGCGAAGCCCTTGAGGTGCTTCTCCTGGCCACCGGCGGCGATGGTCGCCAGGGTGCGGCCATGGAACGCACCGGTGGCGCAGATCACCCGGTAACGGTCGGGGTGACCGGTTTCGTAGTGGTACTTGCGCGCCATCTTGATGGCGCACTCAAGGGCCTCCGCCCCCGAATTGCAGAAGAAGGCGGTGTCGGCGAAGCTATTGGCCACCAGCTTGGCGGCGACGCGGTGCTGGCCGGGGATGCGGTAGTGGTTGGAGGTATGCCACAGGGTGGCGGCCTGGTCCTGCAGCGCCTTGACCAGGCGCGGATGGCAATGGCCCAGGGCGGTCACCGCCACGCCCGACCCGAAGTCGAGGAAGCGCCGCCCATCGGCGGACTGCAGATACACCCCCTCGCCCCGCTCGAAGGCGAGTTCGGGATTGCCATAGGTCGGCATCACAACAGGGAACACCGCTTGCTCTCCATCTCCGAAAGCAGGGCCGGTTCCGCATTCGGCGGACGAATAATGCCGGCACGCTCATGGAAAGCGGAAGACTATCCAGGCAAACCGGGGGAATGTCAACCTTGGGGAGTGGCCATCCCTCACCACAGATCAGTTTATCCAAACCTGCCAGAGCGGCGGCAGCGACCATAGTCGCTGAAGGCAGGTCTGGATTCGCCGGATGCGCCTGGTGAACAGGGATGTCAGCGCCCTGGCGTAGTTGCGTGGCCGCTGGAGGGGGAGTTTTTTTCGGCGGGCGTCGGCCTGTTGGCCACGTCCCACATGCCGGTGGAGACGGCCCAATAGAGGGCCAGCGTCATGACCAG
>JACPDP010000047.1 GCA_016183945.1 Magnetospirillum sp. | reverse complement strand
GTTGCTGCAGGCGCTGATCACCGCCGCCGGGCCGGCCGACCGGGCCATTGCCGCCTTGAACGGCCTCGCCCTGCCGCCCGCCGCCGCCGCCGAGCGCGACCGCCTCGCCCAGGTGGTGGCGCTGGTGCAGATCGAGGCCCCCGACGTGACGCTCACCGTCGATCCGGTGGAGAACCGCGGCTTCGAGTACCATACCGGGGTCAGCTTCGCCCTGTTCGCCCGCTCGTCCTCGGGCGAGCTGGGCCGCGGCGGGCGTTACCTGGCCGGCGGAACCGAACCGGCCACCGGCGCGACGCTGTTCATGGACACCGTGCTGGCCGCCCTGCCCGGGCCGCAGCCGGCGCGACGGATATTCCTTCCGTTCGGCACGCCGCGCTCCTGGGCGCAGGCGCTTCGCGCGCAAGGGTGGATCACAATCGCCGGTCTGGACGCTGCGGCAAACGCGGCAACGGAGGGGCGGCGCCTCGGCTGCGGACACCGGTTCGCCGACCAGGGCGTGGTGGAAATCGACGGATAGGGGATAGAGATGGCGAATGTTGCGGTGGTCGGCGCCCAGTGGGGCGACGAGGGCAAGGGCAAGATCGTCGACTGGCTGTCGGAACGCGCCGATGTGGTGGTGCGCTTCCAGGGCGGCCACAACGCCGGCCATACGCTGGTGATCAACGGCGTCACCTACAAGCTGTCACTGCTGCCTTCGGGCGTGGTGCGCGGCAAGCTCAGCATCATCGGCAACGGCGTGGTGGTCGACCCCTGGGCGCTGCTGGCCGAGATCGAGCGCGTCCGCGAGCAGGGCGTCAACGTTACCCCCGAGGTGCTCAAGATCGCCGAGAACGCCTGCTTGATTCTGCCGGTGCACGGCCATCTCGACCGCGCCCGCGAGGAAGCCAGCGGCGCGGCCAAGATCGGCACCACCGGCCGCGGCATCGGCCCGGCCTGCGAGGACCGGGTTGGCCGCCGCGCCATCCGCGTCTGCGATTTGGCCGACGACAAGATTCTCGAGCAGAAGGTCGAGAAGCTGCTGGCCCACCACAACGTGCTGCTGAAAGGCCTCGGCGCCCAGTTGGTGGACGGTCAGGAGATGCTGAACCAACTCAGGGAAATCGCGCCCAAAATCCTGCCCTTCGCCGACGTGGTGTGGCAGCGGCTCGACGAAATCCGCCACACCCGCAAGCGCGTGCTGTTCGAGGGCGCTCAGGGCGCCATGCTCGACGTCGACCACGGCACCTATCCTTTCGTCACCTCGTCTTCCACCGTGTCGGGCAACGCCGGCACCGGCTCCGGCGTCGGACCGGGCCAGGTGGGCTATGTGCTGGGCATCTGCAAGGCCTATACCACCCGCGTCGGCTCGGGCCCCTTCCCCACCGAGCTGTTCGACAGCATCGGCGAGGCCATCGGCGACCGCGGCCGCGAGTTCGGCACCGTCACCGGCCGCCGCCGCCGCTGCGGCTGGTTCGACGCCGTGCTGGTGCGCCAGGCCATCAAGGTGGGCGGCATCAACGGCATCGCGCTGACCAAGCTGGATGTGCTGGACGGCTTCACCGAGCTGAAGATCTGCACCGGCTACCGCTACAAGGGTGAAGTCATCCACCACCTGCCCGCCGCGCAATCGGCCCAGGCCGAGGTGGAACCCCTCTACGAGACCATGACCGGCTGGTCGGAGAGCACCTGCGGGGCGCGGTCGTGGATCGACCTGCCCGCCACCGCCATCAAATACATCCGCCGCATCGAGGAACTGATCGGCGCACCGGTGGCGCTGTTGTCCACCAGCCCGGAACGCGAGGACACCATTCTGGTCCACGATCCCTTCGCGACGTGATTGTGGGATCGCACGCCCACCCGTAGAGTATAGGCGCAAGCACACGGGCGGGGAGAATGGCAGAAGCCGCAACCGAGCCGATGGTCGACAACAAGGCGCCCCCGGTCCCCGTGGGGCCGCCTGGGATGTTGCGCGACCGTTATCTGGTGCGCTCCAACCAGCCGCTGGTCGACTTGTCGACCCCCTCGGCCGATGCCTTCGCCGCCGAAGACAAGCGTGATCCCAACCGCAGCCTGTTCGCCCTGATCTGCCGCCCCGACATGCCGCCCCGAGTGGGCGTCATGCGGGCACTGAAGGGCGCCCAGTGCCTCGGCATGCTGCAGCTGATCGAATGGGGGCCGATGAACTGGCCGCCCGCCGGCCGTCAGTGCATGACGGTGATCTACGACCGCCCCGGCGGCCGCAAGGTGATGAGCAGCATCAAGCAGGACATCTCCCGGGTCGCCGACTACGACATGGGCAAGAAGGTGGTCGAGCCGCTGATCGCCGCCATCAAGGAACTCAACCAGCGCGGCGTCACCCACCGCAGCATCCGCCCCACCAATATGTTCTACATGGACGGCAACGGCGAGCGCATGGCCTTCGGCGAATGCGTCACCGCGCCGCCGGCCTTCGACCAGCCGCTGTTGTTCGAGACGGTGGAATCGGGCATGGCCAACCCCATCGCCCGGGGCAGCGGCACCTATTCCGACGACATGTACGCCTTGGGTGTGACGTTGGCGCTGCTGACGCTGGGGCGCAATCCGGTGGCCGGCCTCGATGACGAATCGCTGCTGCGGATGAAGATTCAGCAGGGCAGCTACGCCACCCTGGTGGGGGATGAACGGCTGCCATTGGCCATGATCGAGGTCCTCAAGGGCTTGCTGTGCGACGATCCCGACCAGCGCTGGGACTATGAATCGGTGGAGATGTGGCTGTCGGGCCGGCGATTGTCGCCGCTCCAGTCACGCACCGAGAAGCGGGCGGCGCGCGGCTTTCCGTTCCAGGGCAAGGAGTACCTCAATTGCCGCGAACTGGCCATGGCCATGGCCAAGGCTTGGGAGCAGGCCATTCCTCCGGTGGTCGAGGGTAAACTCGAGCTGTGGCTGCGCCGTGCCGTCGAAGACAAGGAGCGTGCGGCGGTCGTCGGCGACGTGGTCCGCGCCGCGCTGAACAGCACCACCGACAAGAAGGTCGCCACCGACCTGATGCTGTGCAAGATCCTGATCCTGCTCGATCCCACCGCCCCCATCCGCTACAAGGGCTTCAACGCCATGCCCGACGGCTTCGGCTCGGCGCTGGCGACGCTGATGGCGCACAAGGGCGACAATCGCCAGTTCACCGAGATTCTGCTGCGCGAGGTGCCCAAATTGTGGTTCGAGGGGCGCCCGGAATACCAGCCCGACAACTCGCTGATGGAGGCCAACTTCCGCGAGTTGAAGAGCTACCTGACGCAGACCGGCATGGGGTTCGGTCTCGAACGCTGCCTCTATGAGCTCAACGACGCCCTGCCCTGCCAAAGCCAGTTGGTGGGTGAGGAATACGTGGTCGAGGTCAAGGAGCTGCTGCCCGCCCTCAGCGCCGCCGCCGCCAAACGCGGCGACACCAAGGCCTGGCCGGTCGACCGCCATGTCGCCGCCTTCATGGGCGCCCGCATGCGCTCGGATATCGACCGCAACCTCACCCAGCTCAACGATCCCGATCCGGGGAAGGGCCTGATGGCCCTGCTCAACCTGTTCGCGGTGCTGCAATACCGCCTCGGCCCCGAAACGCTGCCCGGCCTCGCCAGTTGGGTGGGGGCGCTGTGCACGCCGGTGATCGCCGCCTACCACGGCCGCGAGAAGCGCCGCGAACTGGAAAAGGAAGTTCCCCGCCTGGTGCGCAAGGGCTCCGTCGTCGAAATCTACAACCTGCTGGACAATGCCGAGTCGCGCGACAAGGACAGCGCCGAATTCGCTTGGGCACAGGCCCAGTACCACGCCGCCGAGGAGGAGATCAAACGCATCCAGGCCGACGACGACGACCGCCAAAAGGAAGCCGAACGCACCGGCAAGCAGACGGCGGCGGTGACCGGCATCGTCATCGCCCTGATCACGGTTACCGTGGTGACCATCATGCGGGTGATGTGAGATGGCCAGGAAGCCGTCCGCCGTCGAGATCGCCCGGGCCAATGCCGCCGCCAAGAAGGCCGGGGGGGGCGCCGGCCTCAACAAGGGCGTGGTGTTGATGATCCTGGCGGCCCTGGTGCCATTCTCGCTGCCGACGGTGGCGCTGGTGTTCGTCACCATGCTGCCCACCTTCGTCGCCTGGGCCACCGAAAAGGGGCATGGGCAAAACAAGTACGCCTGGCTGTGCGTCGGCGGCGTCAACTTCGCCGGCGTGGTGCCCTACCTGTTCAGCCTGTGGTTCGGCGTCCACACCCTGGACGAAGCCTTCCACATGCTGACCGACGCCGGGGTGCTGATGGTGGCCTATGGCTGTGCCGGCGCTGGCTGGATAATCTACACCGCCATGCCGCCGATGGTGGCCAGCTACCTCGCCATGACCAGCCAGCGCCGCGTCGCCAACCTCAAAGCGGCCCAGAAGAAGCTGGTCGACGATTGGGGCGACGACGTCGCCAAGAAGACCGCCGGTTGATCAAAAAGCCCTCCCCCGACGGGGGAGGGCGTCACGCGGACGGCCGGTTCGGATGTCCTAGGCATGCACCGTCTGGTCGATGACGGCGTTCTTCATGGACTTCTGCAACTTCTCGAAGGCCCGCACCTCGATCTGGCGAACGCGCTCCCGCGAAATGCCGTAGTGCTGCGACAAGTCCTCCAGGGTGACGGGATTTTCCTTGAGGCGGCGCTGGGTGAGAATATGGCGCTCGCGCTCGTTCAAGCCCTTCAGGGCATAGCTCAGCATTTTGCGGCGCCGGCCAAGCTCCTCGCGCTCGCCCAGCTCGGTCTCCTGGTCGTCGCTGTCGTCCACCAGCCAATCCTGCCACTCCCCCTCGCCGTCGGCCCTGACGGGAGCATTGAGCGAATGGTCGGGGCTCGACAGGCGGCGGTTCATGCTGACCACATCGGCCTCGGCGACGTCGAGTTCCTCGGCGATCTTGCGCACGTTCTCGGGGCTGAGATCGCCCTCCTCGATGGCCTGCATCTGCCCCTTGAGCTTGCGCAGGTTGAAGAACAGCTTCTTCTGCGCCGCGGTGGTGCCCATCTTCACCAGCGACCAGCTGTGCAGGATGTATTCTTGAATCGCGGCGCGAATCCACCACATGGCATAGGTGGCCAGCCGGAAGCCGCGATCGGGGTCGAAGCGTTTGACCGCCTGCATCATGCCGACATTGCCTTCCGAAATCAGCTCCCCGATGGGCAGGCCGTAGCCGCGATAGCCCATGGCGATCTTGGCCACCAGACGCAGGTGACTGGTCACCAGCTTGTTGGCCGAATCGAAATCGCCGTGCTCACGGAACCGCTTGGCCAGCAGGAACTCCTCCTCCGGTCCCAGCATGGGGAATTTGCGGATGTCCTGGAGGTAGCGCGAGAGGTTGCCCTCGGGCGCCAGACTCAGGCTGGCAGAAATGGCGGTCATGGCATTCTCCTCTCTCTCGGGAGCGCAAGGGCTTTGCCCGTCCGCGCAGCGGCGGCTCCCAAAGGGCAACCACCGCCGATTATCACGTTCCCTCACGACGAAGAATGCCACAGTCGTACAGTCAAGTATAGGGGCTTTTTATATGTCCTCTAAGAATTTAAGCAGCGAGCTGATATCAAAAGGTATAACACTCTCGAAACGCATCCTGCCACCCTTTGTGGGATGTAAAAACCCCAGTAGGCAGGCATGGAGCGCCTGGCGCGGCAAGGACACCAACACCCGGCGTGCCTCGACCGGGAGGGTCCCTGTCCGCTTGGCCCCGACGCGGCCATAGACGGGGTCCCCGACCAGGGGATGGCCCAAGGCAGTCATGTGCACGCGAATTTGGTGGGTGCGTCCCGTCGCCAGCCGGCATTCGACCAGGCTCACCGCGCCACTGGCGTAGGAGGCCAGGACGCGGTATCGCGTCAGTGCCGGCTTGCCGCCGCCCCGGACGATGGCCATGCGCTTGCGGTCGGTGGGGCAACGTCCGATGTTGCCCTCGATCTCGCCCTCGGTCGGGCTGGGACGGCCCCACACCACCGCCCGATAGGCCCGCTCCAAGGAGTGCTCGGCGAATTGGCGCGACAGCCCGTGATGGGCGGCATCGTTCTTGGCCGCCACCAGGAGGCCCGAGGTATCCTTGTCGATGCGATGCACGATCCCCGGCCGCCGCACCCCGCCGATGCCCGACAGCGAGCTGCCGCAATGGGCCAGCAGGGCGTTGACCAGCGTCTCGTCGGGATTGCCCGGAGCGGGATGCACCACCAGCCCGGCGGGCTTGTCGATGACGATAAGGTCGTCGTCTTCATAAATCACGGCCAGCGGAATGTCCTGCGGTTCCGGTTCGGCGGGGGCGTCGGGCGGAATGGCGACGGTAAAGGCCTGGCCGGGTTTGACCCGCTGAGAGGGGTCGGCTATGGTCGAGCCGCCCGAGGTGACGCAGCCGCCCTCGATCAGCGATTTGACCCGCGTGCGCGACAGGTCCGGCAGCCGTGCGGCCAGCCACTTGTCGAGGCGGGTACCGGCCTCGTCCCCGGCGACAGGGGCGGGTTCGCGGATATCGCGGGCGGCGGCGGTCATGCACTCCCTCGGACGCAGTTGCAGCGGAGCGATCCTATCCTATGAGAGCGATCAAGGCCTTGGTGATCTTCATGGGGGTGCTGCTGTTCGCCGGGCTGGGCCTGTTGGTCTACGCCATGTCGACCAAGGCCCGCCAAGCCGGCACGCCCACCGCCCCCCCCGCCGGCACCGCCGCCGAGTTCGGCCGCGTCGAGGTGACGGTTCCGGCCGGCGCCCGCATCGAGCAGATGGTGGCGGCCGGCGAGCGCGTCGTGCTGCGGCTGTCGGGCACCGGGCCGGAGCGGTTGCTGGTGCTCGACCCGGCGGCGGGCCGGTTGGTGGGCAGCTTCGAGCTGGCACCGCAACCGCAGGCGCGATGATCGTCGTCGAGCCGGCCCACCTGAAAGCCATCGCCGACGCAGCCGAGGCGGCCTATCCCAACGAATGCTGCGGTCTGCTGGTGGGCACCGGCCGGCGCCCCGTGCGGGTAACACGGATAGTGCCCGCCGCCAATCTGGCCGACGGCAACCGCTTCGAGCTGGATCCGCGCGTGCGCCTGGCGGCGGAACGAAGCCTGCGCGGTACCGCCGAGCGCGTCGTCGGACACTATCATTCCCACCCGGACGGCAGCGCCCTCCCCTCCCCCACCGACCTGGCGGAAGCCTGGGAGCCCGAGTTGATCTGGCTGATCGTCGGGGTAGCGGAAGGCCAAGTGATCCAGATGCTCACCCACCATCTCGATCGCGACGGCGGCCGCAGCAGAGCGGTGGCACTGGCGACCCGCAAAAAAAATCGGTTCATCGCGGATTAGCGGGGAGGAGCCATACACCCGCCGCGTGCTGTGGGTCGGCCGCGAACGCCCGCGCGAGGGTGTGCGGCCGTTCCTCGACCTGCTCGGCGAGGACGGCTGCCGCCGGATCAAGGCGGTCGCCAAGTACGGCCATGACGTCATCGACCGGGTCCGCGTCGATGAGGCCAATCGCCTGCGCGGCGACAAGAAGGCGCGCAAGGTGGTCAAGACCGCCCGATGGCTGCTGCTGCGCAACCGCGAGAACCTCAAGCGGCCACAGGACCAGGTGCGGCCGGACGAATTGCTCGCCGCCAACCAATCCTTGATGACCGTCTGCGTGATGAAGGACGAACTCAAGCAGCTCTGGCGCCAGTCCTCGGTCGAGGCTGCAAAAGCAGCCTGGCGAGCCTGGTGGCACAAGACCCGCGACAGCGGCATCGAACCTCTGATCCGCCTCGCCAGGAAACTGGAACCCTACCTCCCCGGCATCGTCGCCAGCGCCTCATGGCGCCTCAACACCAGCATCCTCGAAGGCATCAACAACCGCATCAAGATGATCAAGCGCATGGCCTACGGCTTCCGCGACGACGCCGACTTCTTCCTCAAAATCCGGGCCGCCTTCCCCGGACTTCCGCGATGAACCAAAAAAACGCTTGCATCGCCCTAGCGATTCCGACATAAAGCCGCTCTCGCGCCCAGACGTCCCCATCGTCTAGAGGCCTAGGACACCGCCCTCTCACGGCGGCGACGGGGGTTCGACTCCCCCTGGGGACGCCAATCTTTTGAAATTGATGATATATCAATAAAAACAAGGCGCTAGTTCTACTGTGTCACAAAGCCGCGTGACCGTACTATTGGCCGTTGGCAGCAGGGACAGCGTGGTAATTGTCGCGCCAGCGCTCGTGTCAGCCGTATTCGTATGGTGGTGATTGGCGTGTTCACGTGACGTTCAGGCCGGACGGGCGGATCCTCGGGGTCTGTAACGGTCGGATATGGCAGGCGTTTGGCGGATCGGGGCGAAGCGTGGTCCCGAGGGGGGAATCAGACTCCTCTCGCTGATGAGGAATCCGTAGG
>JACPDP010000046.1 GCA_016183945.1 Magnetospirillum sp. | reverse complement strand
GCCGAAGGCGGGGGAGGGTTGGGGTGGGGGCCCAACGAGCGAAAGCGAGGCGGGAGTGGTGCTGGCGGACCCACCGCTCGTCGCTTCGCTCCTCGGGTCCCCACCTTCCCTCCCCCGCCTTCGGCAGGGGAGGCCCGGCGCCGTCGTGCCTTACGTCCACTCCTATTTCTTACCGTCCCAAGAATACCGGGTCGGAGCGCAATGGGGACCACCATGGCCGCTCGCATTCATCCGTGTCTCATGGCACTCCTCCTCCTGGTTCTCTCCGCCTGTGCCGGCCCGCCGGCGCCCAAGGACCAGTACTATCGCCTCGCCGTCGCCGAGCCGACGCAGCCCTTCCCGCGCCCCATCCTGCCCGGCGTGCTTGAGGTGGACCGGCTGGAGACCGACGGCGTCGTCTCCGAGCGGGCGTTGGCCTTCCAGAGCCGCCCCGGCGGCCCGCTCGGGCGCTACAGCTACGATTACTGGAGCGAGGCGCCGGGAACCATGCTGCAAGGCCGGGTGGTGGATTACCTGCGGGCCGCCAACGCCGCCGACCGGGTGGTGACCCCCGACCTGCGGGTGCCCTCCGACTGGACCCTGCGCGGCAAGCTGCGGCGCTTCGAGCAGGTGTCCGGCGCCGGCCGGGTGGCGGTCGAGCTGCAACTGGCGGTGGTCAGCGCCCGCGACGGCACCCTGGTGCTGCAGGAGACCTACGCCGCCGAACCGCCCTCCGGGGGCGACAAGGTCGAGGCGGCGGTGGCCGCCATCGGCCGCGCCACCTCGGAGATCCTGGCCCGCTTCACCGCCGACCTCGGTCGCGCCAAGATTCCGGCGGAACGGCGATGAGGACCCGGCGCCCACCCTCCCGCAAGGCCCGTGCCGCGCAGCCGGCGGCACGCACCGTCGAACTCACCATCGAGCAGTTGGGGGCGCGCGGCGACGGGCTGGCGCGGCTGGGTGGCGACTCGGTGTTCGTCCCCTTCACCGTGGCGGGCGACCGTGTGCTGGCGCGCATCGAGGGCAGGCGCGGCGACGGCCTCGCCGCCACCCTGATCGAGGTCGTCGAGCCCGGCGCCGGCCGCGAGGTGCCGCCCTGCGGCCATTTCGGCCGCTGCGGCGGCTGTGCCGTACAGCACCTCGACGATGACACCTACGATGAGTGGAAGGCGGCGCTGCTGACCGCCCAGTTGGCCCGCGCCGGGCTGGGGACGGTGCCGGTGGCGCCGCTGGTGCGCGTTCCCCCCGCCAGCCGGCGCCGTGCCGCCTTCGCCTTCCAGCGGCGCAAGGGGATGGCGCTGGTGGGGTTCAACGGACGCGCCAGCCATGCCGTCATCGACATCGAGCGCTGTCCGCTGCTGGAACCGGCCCTGGCCGCCCTGCTGCCCGCCCTGCGCACCATGCTGGCCGAGGTGGTGGCCGAGGGCGAGGAGGGCGACTGCGTCGTCACCCTGACCGAGGGCGGCCTCGACCTGCTGGTGGAGGCCGACGCCCGCCTCGACCTGTTCGACCGCGAGCGGCTGGCCGCCTTCGCCGAGGCCGCCGACCTGGCGCGGCTGACCTGGCGGCGCCCCGGCGCCGGCTTTGCCGAACCCATCGCCCGGCGCCGCCCGGCGGTGGTGCGCTTCGCCGGCATCGCGGTGGAGCCGCCGCCCGGCGCCTTCCTGCAGCCGACGCGGGGCGGTGAATTGGCCATCGCCGAGCGGGTGCTGCACGCGGCGGGCGGTACGGCACCGCTGCTCGACCTCTACGCCGGCTGCGGCAGCTTCACCGTGCCGCTGGCCCTGCGCGGCCGGGTGCACGCGGTGGAGGGCGAGCAGGCACCGCTGTTGGCGCTCGACGCCGCCGCCCACCGCGAGGGCCTCGCCATCACCACCGAAGTGCGCGACCTCGCCCGGCGGCCGCTGCTGGCGCACGAACTGAAGCCCTTCAAGGTGGTGGTGTTCGACCCGCCGCGCGCCGGCGCCGCGGCGCAATGCGCCGCGCTTGCCGCCGCCGGTCCGCCCCTGGTGGTGGCGGTGTCGTGCAACCCGGCGACCCTGGCCCGCGACCTGCGCACCCTGGTGGAAGGCGGCTACACCATCGAGGCGATCACCCCCATCGACCAGTTCCCCTGGTCGCCCCATCTGGAGGCGGTGGCGGTGCTGAAAAGGTAGCCGCTTCGCCGTCTGCATCGTGGAGACCAGGCGCCGCTCGCGCTCAACATGACGGGCGCGGAAAAAATGCCGTCATTCCCGCGAAGGCGGGAATCCATGCCGCGGCACGCCCGGCGCTTCCACGTCCACGCCGAGGCCGACCCCACCATGGACCCCTGCCTTCGCGGGGGTGACGGAAATGTTGGAAGTGAGAAGCCATGCGCTTTTCCGTCCTCGACGGCTGGCGGGGCGTTTGTGCGCTGGTGGTGGCGCTGCATCACCTGCATGCCGACAGCCACCTGTTCCCGCTGCCGTTCCTGCGGCACTCCTGGATGTTCGTCGATTTTTTCTTCGTGCTGTCGGGCTTCGTCATCGCCCACGCCTACGGCAAACGGCTGACCGGGCCGGCCGAGCTGGGACGCTTCGTGCGCCGCCGCTTCGCCCGGCTGTGGCCGCTGCATGCGGCGGTGCTGGCGGCCATGGTGGCCCTGGAGGGGGCGAAGGCGCTGGCCATGAGCCAGGCCGGCATCGTCGCCCACAACCCGCCCTTCTCGGGCGAGACCTCATGGCCGGCGGTGGCGAGCAACCTGGCGCTGGTCCACGCCCTCGGCCTGCACGACGTGGCCACCTGGAACTTCCCCAGTTGGTCCATCAGCACCGAGTTCAACACCTACATCCTGTTCGGGCTGGTGGCGCTGGCCGGGCTGGCGCGGCGCGGGCCGATCCTGCTGGCGGTCTCGGTGGCCGGCTTCGCCGTGGTGGCCGCCTTCTCGCGCGAGTACCTGCATACCATCGAGGACTTCAGCCTGTTCCGCTGCGTCTACGGCTTTTTCCTGGGGGCGCTGGTCCACCATCTGGTCACGCCGCGCCTGGGCTGGCGGCTGCCGGCGGCCGGCCTGCTGGAGGCCAGCGTGGTGGGTCTGGTGGTGGCCTTCATCGCCGCCGTCGACCGCGAGCCGCCCTCGCTGGCGGCGCCGCTGGTGTTCGCCGCGGTGGTGGCGGTGTTCGCCTTCGAGCAAGGCTTCCTCTCCCGCCTGCTGGCCGGCGGCCCGGCCCAGGCCTTGGGCCAGTGGTCGTATTCCATCTACATGATCCACACCCTGCTGCTGGTGGCATTGGGCCGGGCGGTGAACCTGGCCGAGAAGCTGCTGCACGCCTCGTTCACCGCCCCCATCGAGGTCAACGGCCAGACCCGCGTGCTGCTGGTGCTGAACGGCCCGTGGGGCGGCGACGCCCTGGCGCTGACCTACCTCGCCACCGTGGTCGGGCTGTCGGCGCTCACCTATCGCTGGGTGGAGATGCCAGGGCGGAGATGGCTGGGGCCGCGGTGATCAGCGCCACGCCAGGGCATCGACGGCGCCGCATTTCGGGCAGGCGGGAGCGAAGGCGGCGGCAACGCCGTCGCAGCGGGCGCACCGCCAGGCCGGGTCGGCGGCGGCCTCGGCCGCCTTGGCCAGCCAGCCCTGCGCGGCGACCTCGTCCTTCTTCTCGTCGCGCTCGATGCTGGCCAGCAGGCGATAGGCGGCCTGGCCGTTGCGCTGGCCCAATGCGGTTTCCAGATGGGTGCGGGCCTGACCCCACAGGCGGGCGGCCAGGGCGGCTTCGGCCAGGGCGATGTGGCCGTCCGGAGCCTGCGGGTTGACTTTGACCAGACGCTCCATGCGCTTGACCCGCTCCAGCGGCGCCTCGTCGGGGACCAGCGTCGCCCAGGCGGCGGCCAGTTCGGGATGGGGAGCGATACGGAAGGCAGCCTCGACGATGGCGCGGGCCTTGCGCTCCTTGCCGGCGGCGGTGAGCAGCCGCGCCGCCCGCACCGCGGCCGGCACGAAGGCGGGATCGGCCTCGTGCGCCTTCACCGCCAGCGACAATGCGTCCGAGGCGCAGGCGGTTTCGGCGGCGGCGCGGGCGTCCAGCACCAGGGCGCGGCGGCGGCCGAGATCGGGCAGCGTCATCGCCTTGCGGCGGCGGGCCTCGTCGAGGGTGAGTTCCGCCTCCGACCACTGGCCGGCGCCGGCCTGCAACTGGAACAGGGTGGCGGCCAGCCCCTCGCCGCCCGGCTGCAGCGCCCAGGCACGCCGTGCGTAGTCCAGCGCCTTGTCGTGGTCGTTGTCCTTCAGCGCCAGGTCCAGCAGGCCCTTGAGGCCGAGAAAGGCGGTTTCGGGGCGGCCGACCATGTCCTCGAAGCGGCGACGCGCCTCGGCCTGATCGCCGGCCAGCTCGGCCGCCTGGGCGGTGAGCAGCCCGGTCAGCGAGCGGTCGGCCAACAGGCGGTCGGCCCTTTTCGCCAGCTTGCGCGAAGTCTCGCGATTGCCCGCCGCCACCGCCGCCAGTCCATCGGACAGGGCGCGGTAGCCGTCGCGCACCCGGCGCGCCCGCCGCGCCGCCAACAGACGGGCGGGGCCGCCCACCACCACGCGACCCAGCCGCAGCAGCACCTCGATGGCGGCCAGCAGCAGCACCAGCGCCAACACCAGCACCGGCACGGTGGTATCGACCCGCCAGCCCTGCCAGTGGACGGTGACCTCGCCCGGCCGGTCGGCCAGCCACACCGCGCCGGCCACCAGGACGGCGACGGTCAGCACGAAGAGGATGAGGCGCTTCATGTCAACGCCCCGCGCCGGTGAGCGCAATGGTATGGGCGGTGAGGTCCGCCAGCGCCCTTTCGGCGGCGACCCGCGCCCGGGCATCGGCCAGCCAGTGCCCCGCCACCTCGGCGGGACCGCCGGACAGGCCGGACAGCTCGGCGGCGGCGGCGGCAAGGTCGCCCTCGGAGAGCCGGGCCTCGGCGCGGGCCGCCACCGCGGCGGCGGTCTCGCCGGCGGCGGCACCATCTTCGCGGCGGATGGTGACCAGCGACAGCAGGCGGTTCAGCGTCGCCCGCCACCAGGTGTCGCCCTGCGGCAGCGCCTCGGCGCGCACCACCCGGGGCGCCAGCGGCCAGAAGCGCTCGGCCAGCACCATGCGGGTGGGAATGCCGGCGGCGGCGCGCTCGGCCAGGGCGTCGACCGCCTTCTGCACCGCCTCGTCCGGGTGGGCGATGGCCTTCAGCGCCCGCAGCTCGGCATCGAACGGATAGCCCATGTTGACGGTCTCGCGCAGTTGCCCCACCGCCAGCAGCATCGCCACCGCCGAGGCGCGGCGCTGCGACAGCTCGCGCACACTGGCCTCGGTCTGCTCGATGCGGTCGGCCAGCCGCAGCACCGCGGCGGCGTCGGCGGCGGTCTTGCGCAACTCGACCACCTGGCGCGACAGGCCCTCGACCTCGTCCACCAGCCGGGCCGGCACCTGCGGCCGCGCCTGAATTGCGACCAGGGCGGCTTCCAGGGCGGCGACGCGGGACTCGTCATGGGCGGGCGCGGCGACGGGCTGCGACAGCCGCGCCTCAAGCTGGCGCAGGCGCTCGCGGGTCTGGAGCAGTTCGGACTGCAGCGCAGCCACCTCGTTGGCCGGCTGCACCACCGGCGGCTTCGGCGGCGGCGCCATGGTGGTGGCGAAGTCGAACTGGGCGCTCCAGCGCGGATAGGTGACGGTGGCCGCCGCCGCCAACAGGGCCAGCACCACCACGGCGATCAGCCCGCCCCACGAGGCGCGCTTGGGCGCCGTCTCCGGAGCCTGGGCGGCCGGCGCGACCTCGGGTGGCGGAAGGTCTGGCGCCGGCACGGAGGTCGCGGTCGGCTCGGTCGGCTCCTGGGTCATGCGCGAAGGTCCGTTCCTAGGTCGTCGTCGAGGGCCGCCAACAGCGCGGCCTGGGTCGGTTGGGCGGCGGTCCGCAAGACTCGCCAGGGCAGCGACGCCAGTTCGCGCGCCACATTGGCACTGAGGCCGTAGGCGGCGATGCGGGTCAGCTCCCCTGCCGCCCCGGCGTCTCGCACGAGGGTAGCAAAGGTCGCGGCGGTGCGGGGAGAGAAAAACAGTGCGAGATCGATCGCGCCGGCCGCCAGGGCCGCGCTGAGGACGGGCGACAGCCGGGTGGCGGTGCGGGCCTCATAGAGCACGACGCGGCGAACCTCGAACCCCTTGCCGCCCAATCGCCCCGCCAGATCGCCGGCCACCGCCGTGCCGGCGGCATGCAGCAGGGCGCCGGCGGAGGGCTGCGTGCGGGCGGCGACCAGTTCGGCCAGGGTGTCGACGTCGCCGCCGGCGCTCTCCACCGCGGTGTAGCCCAGCTCGCGCGCCACCCGGGCCGAGGCGTCGCCCACCGCGAACACCGGAATGGCGCGATCCGGCAGCACCCGGGCCAGGGCGCGGATGCCGTTGGCGCTGGTGCCGAGAATACCCTGGACGCCGCAAGTGTCGATGGCGACGCCGTCGAGGGGGAGGATATCGAGCAACGGCTCGACCATGATGTCGAGCCCGCGCTCGGCCAAAGCCTTCGCCACCGCCTCGGAATCTTCGCGGGGGCGGGTGACCAGGGCGAGGGGCTTGCGGTCAGGCGCCATGCGGAATGAACTCACGCCGTGAAGAACCCCGGTCCCGCTACTTTCAGCAGTTCCTCGGCCGCGTCGGTGCCCATGGCGGCGGCGTCGGCGGCGGTGCCGGTGCGGGCCGTCGCGTGCACCGTGACGCCGTCCAGACTGACGATCAGGCCGCGGAAGCTCAGGCGATCGCCATCCAGCTCGGCCAGCGCCGCGATGGGGGTGCGGCAGGAGCCATCCAGCCGGGTGAGGAAGGCGCGCTCGGCGGCGACGCGGACGTTGCTCACCGGATCGTTCAGCGCCGCCAGGAAACGGTGCGCGCCGGCGTCGTCGCTGCGGCAGGTGATGCCGATGGCACCCTGGGCCACCGCCGGCAGCATGTCCTCGACCGACAGCGCGGCGGTGACGTGCTGCGCCAGGCCGAGGCGGCGCAGGCCGGCCATGGCCAGCAGGGTGGCGTCGACGGCGCCCTCCTCCAGCTTGCGCAGGCGGGTCTGGACGTTGCCGCGGAAGTTGACCACCTTGAGGTCGGGGCGGCGGTGCAGGATCTGCGCCCCGCGCCGCAACGACGCGGTGCCGATGACGCTGCCCCCGGGCAGTTCGGCCAGCGAGCCCGCCTTGAGGCAGATGAAGGCATCGCGCACATCCTCGCGCGGCAGGATGCAGGGCAGCCCGATGCCGTCGGGCAGCAGGGTCGGCACGTCCTTCATGGAGTGGACCGCCAGATCGATGCGGCCGTCCAGCATGGCGTCGTCCAGTTCCTTGGTGAACAGGCCCTTGCCGCCGATCTCGGCCAGCGGGCGGTCCTGCACCAGGTCGCCGGTGGTCTTGATGACCAGGGTGGCGATGGCGCCGGGAGCGGCCAGTTCGGGGAAGGCGGCGGCCAAACGGTCGCGAACCTCGTGGGTCTGCGCCAGCGCCAGGGGGCTGCCGCGGGTGCCGATGGTGAGGATGGGTTTTGCGGTCATGGTCCGGCTGTTGTAGGTAATGCCGAGACGCATGAAAAGAGGGATTCCGCAGGTGCTGGTATTGGGCATCGAAACCAGTTGCGACGAGACCGCCGCCGCCGTCGTCACCGGCGAGCGCGACATCCTCGCCGACGTGGTGCTGTCGCAGTTGGACGAACACCGTCCCTTCGGCGGAATCGTGCCGGAAATCGCCGCGCGCTCGCACCTGGAACACCTCGACCGCCTGGTGGCCGAGGCCATGGCGCGGGCGGGAATCTCGTTCAGCCAGTTGGACGCGGTGGCCGCCACCGGCGGACCGGGGCTGATCGGCGGCGTCATCGTCGGCGTGATGACCGCCAAGGCCATCGCCCTGGCCGCCGCCAAGCCGTTCCTCGCCGTCAACCACCTGGAGGGCCACGCCCTCACCGCCCGGCTGACCCACGGCATCGCCTTCCCCTACCTGCTGCTGCTGGTCTCGGGCGGCCACTGCCAGTTGCTGGCGGTGGAGGGGGTGGGCGCCTATCGCCGCCTCGGGACCACCATCGACGACGCCGCCGGCGAGGCCTTCGACAAGGTGGCCAAGATGGTCGGCCTCGGCTACCCCGGCGGGCCGGCGGTGGAGGCGGCCGCCGCCGGGGGCGACCCGGCCCGCTTCACCCTGCCGCGGCCGATGAAGGGCCGCCCCGACTGCGATTTCAGCTTCTCGGGTCTGAAGAACGCCGTCCGCCTGCTGGTGGAACGCCTGCCGCGGCCGCTGTCGGCCCAGGATGCCGCCGACGTCGCCGCCGGCTTCCAGGCGGCGGTGGCGGGCAGCATCGCCGATCGCACCGGCCGCGCCATCCGCGACTTCCGCCAGCGCTGGCCGGCGGGGCGCCATCTGGTGGTGGCCGGCGGCGTCGCCGCCAATACCCTGCTGCGCCGCACCCTGGAGACCGTGGCATCCGACAATGGCCTGGAGTTTCTCGCGCCGCCGCTGAAGCTGTGCACCGACAACGCCGCCATGACCGCCTGGGCCGGGGTCGAACGCCTGCGACTGGGCTTGACCGACGGCCTCGACTTCGCCCCCCGCCCGCGCTGGCCGCTCGATCCGACGGCGCACAAGGTGGGCGGCGCCGGGGTGAAGGCTTGAGAGGACGTCATGCTGAGCGGGTGGCGTCGCAGGGACGATCGCCGCAAGCCATTCGGCGCCGATTATATTAGGATGGGGAACCGACCAGGGAATGCGCTGCCCGTCCCTTGGTCACCGGGCCCGTCGCTTGACGGCGATCAACGCGCCCGGCTATGACGCGTATGGATAATCGTTGGCATCGAATCGGAGCCCGAAGGCCCATGACCCACGCCAGGCCGATGACACCCCCCTTCACCCCCGTGCTGCTGCTCGGGCTGGCGCTGAAGCCGGTGCGGCCGTCGCTGCTGCAGCCGGTGTTCGACGCCATGATCAAGGCGGTGCGCAAGCGCCATCCCGACATCCTGGAGCGCATGGCGGCCTGGGGCGACCGGGCGGTGTGCATCGACCCGGTTGACCTGCCCTTCGCCATCCTGCTGGAGCTGGACCCCGAGCAGCCGCGCATGACGGTGCGGCGCGAGGTCGATCCCGGCGAGGTGGCGGCCACCATCCGCGGCCCGCTCGACATGCTGATCGCCCTGGCCGAGGGCCGGGTGGACGGCGACGCGCTGTTCTTCTCGCGCCAGTTGATCATCGAGGGCGACACCGAGGTGGTGGTGGCGCTGCGCAACGCCATCGACGGGGCCGGCATCGACCTGATGGAGGACTTCGCCGCCGTGCTGGGGCCGTTCGGCCGCCCCGCCCGCGCCGTGATGGGGGCCGCCGCCGGGCTGGCCTGCCGGATGCGCGAGGATTTCGACACCCTGCGCGCGGCCCTGCTGGCTCCGGCGCGCAAGGACGCCGACGCCCAGGCCGCCCGCATCGCCGAGCTGGAAACCGAACTCAAGGCGATCCGCAAGGCCAGCCGCCGTGCCGGTCAAAGCAATGCCGGGGGGGCTGTGCCGTCATGACCGGCCTGGTGCGCCCCGAACTGGTCTGCCCCGCCGGCACCCCGGCGGCGCTGCGCAGCGCCGTCGACGCCGGTGCCGACTGCGTCTATGTCGGCTATCGCGACGAGACCAACGCCCGCAACTTCCCCGGACTGAATTTCAGCCGGCCCGAGCTGGCCGAGGGCGTCAGCCACGCCCACGCCAAGGGCGCCAAGGTGCTGGTGGCCATCAACACCTTCCCGCGCGCCGGCGAGCCAGAGCTGTGGCACAAGGCGGTGGACGACGCCGCCAGCCTGGGCGCCGACGCGGTGATCCTGGCCGATATCGGGCTGATCGACTACGCCGCCCGCACCCACAAGGATCTGCGGCTGCACCTGTCGGTGCAGGCCGCCGCCTCCAACCCCGAGGCGATCCGCTTCTACGCCGAGCGGTTCGGGGTCAAGCGGGTGGTGCTGCCGCGCGTGCTCACCGTCCAGGAGATCGCCGCCATCAACGGCAAGATCCGCCCCATCGAAACCGAAGTGTTCGTGTTCGGCGGCCTGTGCGTCATGGCCGAGGGGCGCTGCTCGCTGTCGTCCTACGTCACCGGCCAGTCCCCCAACATGAACGGGGTGTGCTCGCCGGCTTCGGACGTGCGCTACAACGAGACGCCGCAGGGCATCACCTCGGAGCTGGGCGGCTTCACCATCAACAAGTTCGGCCACAACGAGCCGGCCGGCTATCCCACCCTGTGCAAGGGGCGCTTCCTGGCGGGGGGAAAGGCCAGCTACCTGTTCGAGGAGCCCACCTCGCTGAACACGCTGCCCATGCTGCCCGAGTTGATCAAGGCCGGCGTCACCGCCCTCAAGATCGAGGGACGCCAGCGCGGGCGGGCCTATGTCGCCGCGGTGGTGCAGGCCTTCCGCACCGCCATCGACGCGGTGATGGCCGGCCGGCCGCTGCCCGACATCGACCTGGAGCGCATCACCGAGGGCGGTCGCCAAACCACCGGCGCCTATGAGAGGGCCTGGCGGTGAGCAAACTGACCCTGGGGCCAGTGCTGTTCAACTGGGCGCCCGAGAAGATGCGCGACTTCTACTTCCGCATCGCCGACGAGGCGGCGGTGGACAGTGTCTGCGTCGGCGAGGTGGTGTGCTCGAAGCGCACGCCCTTCTTCGCCCCCTTCCTGCCCGAGGTGATCGAGCGCCTTGGCGCCGCCGGCAAGGAGGTGGTGCTGTCGTCGCTGGCCCTGATCATGACCGAGCGCGAACTGGACGGCGCCCGCGAGCTGGCCGGCCTCGACGGGTTGATGATCGAGGCCAACGATATCTCGGTGGCGGCCATGCTGGCGGGGCGGCGCTTCGCCGTCGGGCCGGTGGTCAACGTCTACAACGAGGGCACCCTGGCCTATCTGGAGAGCCTCGGCGCGGCGCGGGTCTGCCTGCCGCCGGAGCTGTCGGCCGCGGTGATGGGGCGTCTGGCGGCGAGCGCCAGGGCCGAGATCGAGGTGCAGGCCTTCGGCCGCCTGCCGCTGGCCATCTCGGCCCGCTGCTATGCGGCGCGGGCCCGCAACCTGGCCAAGGACGGCTGTCAGTACGTCTGCGCCGACGATCCCGACGGCATGGCGGTGGAAACCCTCGACGAGGACCCCTTCCTCGCCGTCAACGGCACCCAGACCATGTCCTACCACTACATGGACCTCTCGGCCGATCTGGCGCGCCTGCGCGCGGCGGGCATCGAGCGGTTCCGGCTGTCGCCGCAGAACGTCGACATGGTGGCGGTGGCCGCCTTGTACCGCGCCGCCCTGGCCGGTGGCATGGACAGCACCCGGGTGGGCGCGAAACTGGCCGAACTGTGTCCCCATGCCGAATTCGCCAACGGCTATGTCCATGGTCGCCCCGGTCATACCTTCGTCGAGGTCGAGGACTGATGGCCGGGCGAGTGGTCGCCCCCCTTGTTCGCCAGCCCCGGGGCCGGCATACTGTCGAGAGGCTTTGCTGGGGCCATGCCGGTTCGGGATCGGGTGTGCGAGAGAGATATGGCTGACAAAAACGGTGCCGATGACGGCATCATCAGGTTCGACCACAAGTTCTTTTCGTCCTTCGAGGACCTGTATTTCCGCATTGCCGACTCCGGCGAGCCGGTGGCGGTGCTGAAGCTCGCCAGCAACGATGCGGTGCTGACCTTCGAGGGCATCAAGCGCGAATTCATGCTGGCCCCCGAGGCCTCCGACTTCAAGATGCTGGACAAGGTGGCCGAGGGCCTGCAGTTCATGCGCGGCCTGCGCCCCGGCGATCCCCTGCCCAAGGAGGTGACGACGCGCGAGGCGTCGTGGGAGCCGCAGGAGCGGCACCGCATGATCGCCTACCAGCGGCTGACCATGCAGCTGGTGACCTGGCTGACCGGCGACGAGCACATCATCACCTCGGCCGAGGAACTGATGCAGATCGCCGAGGACCCGCAGGTCAAGAAGAACGTCAACATCGCCTTCGCCGAGGCGGCCGAGGAACTGGGCCTGGGCCGCGATCGCCGCGAGGAGGTGGTGCATTACCTGGAAGCGCTGGCCAAGGAGTTGGCCTATATCGAGGCCGAGCGCGACATCCTCGCCGAAATCCGAAAGATCGACGAGAAGCTGCAGGGCTTCCGCCGCATCTACTCCACCGACCGCGGCATGATCGAAACGGTGGATCAGGTTGCCCGCCTGTCGCAGCGGGCCATCAAGGTTCTGCAGGAGTATTTCGACCAGGTCGACGCCCAGACCGGCGAAGTCCTCGCCATGCTGAAGAACATCGAGAACCAGATCGGCTATATCCGCGAGGTGCGCGACGAACTGCTGCGTCGCCTGACCGCCTGGGAGGACTTCATCCCGGTGTGGAAGACCATCTTCGTGGTGCGCTCGGACGAGAACACCAACCGCATCCGCGACATCTACCAGTTCCTGGCGCCGCGCTACATGCAGGTGCACGAATGGACCCTGATCACCCGGCGCGGCATGCAGAAGTCCAAGCCCATCGGCGGCACCATGCGGTGGTAGGGCGTTAACCAACTGGAGCGCGGGCGTCTCGCCCGCTGTCACGCATCTGCTCTACCGCGCCAGAATCTGCCCCCGGTCGCCGAACCACGCCTCGTGGCCCTGGGCGTGGAAGCCCTTGCGGCGCTTCAGGTGGAGGTCGTGCTTCACCGCGATGTCGAAGTCGTCGTCGGGCGCCGGGGCAAGGTGGCGGCGGCCGTCGTAGATCGCCAGCTTCTCTTCCAGCGACAGCCGGCCCGACAGCGAGAAGTCCCAGATCGAGCGCAGGTCGAAGCCGGTGGCGGTCTGGTAGAAGTGCCAGGTGTTGACGTCCCGGATGTGCTCCACCAGGGTCGACAGCGGGCCATAGAGCCGGCGCACCAGGCTGTCCTCCCCGGCCAGCTCGCAGCCGCGACCGCCGCAGACCACCAGATTCCACGAGTCGAATTTCGTCCGCGGCCTGTTCAGCACCGCCTGGAAGCGTTCGGTGCCGGTGTCGTAGCGCCGCCGCTTCGCCGCCTTCTCCAGCCGCGACCGCATCAGCGGCAGCGGCGCCAGGCAGAAGGCCTGGGTGCAGGCGAACATGCGGCCGATCAGCCCGCCCGACAGCAGCTCGGCGGCGCGGTGGTGGGCGAACACCCACAGGTGCATCCGGCCGCGGCCATCGATTTCCACCAGGTCGCAGACGAACTTTTGCGGCCCGTGGTAGTCGTCGCCGCCGGCCCAGGGCAGGGCGAGCGCATCGAGGAAATAGCTTTCCGGATTGTGGCGTCCGGCAATGTCGAGAAAACGGTCCAGGAACCAGCGGTCGTTCATCGGGTCACCTCGGGTGGGCAGACCCAAGTCTTATAGGCCTACCCCAAATGCCGGGGTGAATGTCAAAAAGCGGCCCGTGCCGCCGTGGGGCCGCGGTCCCACCCTTTCGGGCCACTGGTGAAGAGCCGCCGTTTTCCTCTATTCTTGCGCCAATGACATGCCGAGGAGGGACGTTTAATGCTGCACGGTAAGGTGCTCGTGGCGCAGGGTGGCGGACCCACCGCCGTCATCAATCATTCGTTGGTGGGGGTGGTTCTGGAAGCCCGCAAGTTCCGCAACGTCGATCTGGTCTACGGGGCCTATCACGGGGTGCGCGGCATCGTGAACGAGGACTTCCTCGACCTCACCCAGGAAACCAGCCACAACCTGGAAATGGTGGCCAACACGCCGTCCTCGGCGCTGGGCTCGACCCGCGACAAGCCGGACCTCAAATACTGCCAGGAGATCTTCAAGGTCCTCCAGGCCCACGGCATCGCCTATTTCTTCTATATTGGCGGCAACGACAGCTCGGACACCGTGCGCATCGTCTCGGAGGAGGCGCGCAAGGCCGGCTATCCGCTGCGCTGCATCCACATCCCCAAGACCATCGACAACGATCTGGTGGGCAACGACCACACCCCCGGCTTCCCCTCGGCGGCGCGCTTCGTGGCGCAGGCCTTCATGGGCGCCAACCTCGACAACACGGCGCTGAAGGGGGTGTATTGCGCGGTGGTGATGGGCCGCCACGCCGGCTTCCTGACCGCCGCCTCGGCCCTGGGCAAGAAGTTCCCCGACGACGGCCCGCACCTGATCTACATCCCCGAGCGCACCTTCGTGGTGGACAAGTTCCTCACCGACGTCAAGGCCACCTACGACCGGTACGGCCGCTGCGTCATCGCGGTGTCCGAGGGCGTCCACGACGACCAGGGCACCCCCATCGTCACCAAGCTGGCGAAGGACATCGAGAAGGACGCCCACGGCAACATCCAGCTGTCGGGAACCGGTGCGCTGGCCGACCTGCTGTGCGAGGAGATCAAGGCGAAGCTGGGCATCAAGCGGGTGCGCGGCGACACCTTCGGCTACCTGCAGCGCTCGTTCATCGGCTGCGTCTCCGACGTCGACCAGCGCGAGGCGCGCGAGGTGGGCGAGAAGGCGGTGCAGTTCGCCATGTGGGGCGGCATGGACGGCTCGGTGGCGATCCAGCGCACCGGCTTCTACTCGGTGGACTACAAGCTGCTGCCGTTGGATGCGGTGGCGGGCAAGACCCGGGTGATGGAGGACGAGTTCATCACCGACAGCGGCACCGACGTCACCGACCGGTTCCGCCTCTACCTGCGCCCGCTGCTGGGGGCCGGCATGCCCGACGCCTACCGGCTGCGGCACAATACCGTGCCGAAAATCCTCAACGGGTAAGACAAGGCGAAGCCGTCACCCCCGCCAAGGGGTGACGGCCTTCGCTTGCCTATGCCTTCATCCGGCGATAGATCCCCCCCACGGCGCCGCCCAGCACCAGCCAGAACAGGCCGGTGGCGGCCAGCGAGGCGGCGACGAAGCGGGCCACCAGCTCCGGCGGCACCGCGCCGCCTTCGCCGCCTTCGGGGGCGCCCATGGCGTGCGGCAGCACCAGCAGCGCCACCGCCGCCGCCTTGGCCCACGGCGGCTTGGCGAACACCATCGCCGCGATGCCGGCGGCGGTGGCCGCCGCGGTGGCCGCCCACCACGCCTGCCGCGCCACCAGATCGCCGGCGATCATCCCCGGCAGTTCGGGCGGCAGGCCCATCGCGGGCGCCATGGAAAAGGCGGCGAAGCCCGCCAGACCCCACAACACACCCTCGCGGCCGTCGGGCTCACGACCCGACAGCGCGATGGTGCCCACCAGCAGCGAGGCGAAGCCGATGCCGGTGAGCAGGTTGGCGGCCATGGTGTAGAGCGTGCGCTCGATCCCGTCGGCCGGCTCCCAGGCCGCGGCGTCGTGGCTTTCCGCCGGTTTGGCGTTGGCGGCCTCTTCGTGATTGGCGTGCTCATGGGCGACGCCGGGATGCCCGTGGGCGACGGCGGACTGTTCATACAGTTCCGCCTCGTGGATCAGCGGCACGACCTTCCAGGTCTGCACCGCCGACGCGAACAGCCCCGCCAGCCCGCCGGCCAGCAGGGCGGTCAGCATGACCCGCCTGAACATCAGTGGCAGGGGAAGGCGAAGGAATGCCGACCATCGTGGGCGGCGTTGTGGATGGCTTCGGGATGGGCGAAGCCGACGCCGAACACCAGGAAGGCGCCGAACGCCAGTGCAAACAGCGCGGGGATCAGGCGGGCGGAGACGGCAGCGGAACGGGAAGCAATGGCAACAGTCATCGGTCGGACTCCGTTTGTCGAGACACTGCCGCCCGCGAAACGGAAAACCGACCCTCCGGCACACCCCGGCCGAATGGCTCGCGAACGGCTCTCGTGATGGCAGGTCTCCTGGCTCGCGGATATTGAGGATGCCGGCATAGCCTTCCCGGCCGCATTGGCCAGTGGCGTCGCTTACGAAAGGCCGTATCCCTACCGCTTACAGTTGCGGGGACAGCCGCGGACTGAGCCCCTTTTCGGAGCCGCACCGCGTTCCCTTTTCACCTCGCCCCTTGCGGATGGCGAGGACCATCGGCACGCAATATAGGGTCACCGGCCGGGTGGCGTCAATTCGGTCGAACGGTCATCCCGTCGCCGGCAGGGTGAACCGGAACACCGTCCCGGTACCCGGCCCGGCGGATTCGGCGAGAATTCGGAACATCTGGCCGGAAGGGGCCTTGCAGGCGCGCCCCATTGCGGTAGGCTCTGCTCCGGGCTTCCTCGGAGGTATTTCGCATGGCGCAGACCATCGCGCTGGTGGACGACGACCGCAATATCCTGACCTCGGTCTCCATGGCGCTGGAAGCCGAGGGCTTCCGTGTCCGCGCCTACACCGACGGCGCCGAAGCATTGCGCGGCCTGTCCGCCCAGCCCGCCGACCTGGCGGTGCTCGACATCAAGATGCCGCGCATGGACGGCATGGAGCTGCTGCAGCGGCTGCGCAAGCAGTCGGCGGTGCCGGTGATCTTCCTGACCTCCAAGGACGACGAGATCGACGAGCTGCTCGGCCTGCGCATGGGGGCCGACGACTACATCAAGAAGCCGTTCTCGCAAAAGCTGCTGATCGAGCGGATTCGCGCCCTGCTGCGCCGCGCCGAGATCGCCGCCGAGGGCGGCGACATGCCGGGGGGCTCGGCCGCCCTGGTGCGCGGCGAACTGGTGCTCGACCCGGGCCGCCACGTCTGCGCCTGGAAGGGGCAGAAGGTCGATCTCACCGTCACCGAGTTCCTGCTGCTGAAGTCGCTGGCGCAGCGGCCGGGCCACGTCAAGAACCGCGACCAGCTGATCGACGCCGCCTATGGCGAGAACATCTACGTCGACGACCGCACCATCGACAGCCACATCAAGCGGCTGCGCAAGAAGTTCCGCGAGGTCGACACCGAATTCGGCCACATCGAGACGCTCTACGGGGTCGGGTACCGCTATCGTGACGAGCCCTGAACCGCGGTTGCGCCGGCGCAGACGCTGGCGGCCGCTGGCCTCGCCGCTGACCCGGCGCATCCTGGCGGTCAACCTGCTGGCGCCGGTCATCCTGATGGTGGGGCTGCTGTATTTCGACCGCTACAAGCAGGGGCTGATCCGCTCCGAGCTGGCTGGACTGGCCACCCAGGCCGAGATGGTGGCCGGCGCCGTCGGCGAGGGCGCCGTCACCGAGGAGGCCTACGGCTTCCTCGAACTCAACCGCGAAATGGCCCAAACCATGGTGCGCCGCCTGGCCGAACCGGCCCAGGTGCGCGCCCGCCTGTTCGGCCCCGGTGGCGACCTGGTGGCGGATTCGCGCTTCATCCTGGGGGCCAAGGGCCTGATGGTGCAGGTGGAGGACCTGCCGCCGCACAACCCTCGCGGCGGCTGGCGGGCCCGGGTCGCCGACGCGTGGGATCGGTTGGCAACCTGGATGCCCGAGGACGAAGCCCTGCCGGTCTACGGCGAAAAGCCGGAGCAGCACGCCGAGCATTACCAGGAGGCCAAGGCGGCCCTGGGCGGCCGCACCGGCTTCGTGGTGCGCACCCGCCACGGCGGCGGCCTGCTGCTGTCGGCCGCGGTGCCGGTGCAGCGCTACAAGCAGGTGGTGGGGGCGCTGATGCTGACCGCCGACGGCACCGGCATCGCCCGCAGCCTGTTCCAGGTTCGCCTGGCCATCGCCGAGGTGTTCCTGGTGGTGCTGGCCATCACCACCGGGCTGTCGCTCTACATGGCCGGCACCATCGCCCGGCCGGTGCGCCGCCTCGCCCTGGCGGCCGAGCAGGTCCGCCACGGCCACGGCCGCGCCCACGCCATCCCCGACCTGTCGCGGCGCGGCGACGAGATCGGCGAGCTCTCGGTGGCGCTGAAGGAAATGACCGAGGCGCTGTGGGGCCGCATGGACGCCATCGAGGCCTTCGCCGCCGACGTCGCGCACGAGATCAAGAACCCGCTGACCTCGTTGCGCTCCGCCCTGGAAACCGCCGCCCGCGTCAAGGACCCCGAGCAGCACCGCAAGCTGATGGCCATCGTGCAGGACGACATCGAGCGGATGAACCGGCTGATCAGCGACATCTCCGACGCCTCGCGGCTCGACGCCGAACTGTCGCGCGCCGAGAGCCGGACGGTGGCGGTGTCCACCATGGTCGCGGCGTTGGCCGAGGTCTACCGCGCCACCGCCGGGGACCGCCGGCTGGCCTTCGCCGTCGCGGTGCCGGACGGCGATCCGCTGGAGGTGCAGGGCATCGAGCCGCGGCTGGTGCAGGTGCTGCGGAACCTGATCGCCAACGCGGTCTCGTTCAGCCCCGAGGGCGGAACCATCGCCCTCACGGCCCATCGCGACGGCGGCGCGGTGCGCATCGAGGTCGAGGACGATGGTCCCGGCATCCCCGAGGGCAAGCTCGACGCCATCTTCGAGCGCTTCTACTCGGAGCGCCCCAAGGAGGAGAAGTTCGGCACCCATTCCGGGCTGGGGCTGTCGATCTCGAAACAGATCGTCGATGCCCATGGCGGCACCATCCGTGCCATGAACCGTACCGCCGCCGATGGCCGCGTGCTGGGGGCGCGGTTCACCGTCAAGCTGCCGACCGGCTGAGACTTCCGCCTCCCTTTCGCCGCAAATGCATGGTGTCCTGACCACCCCGCAATCCCCGATGCCGTCCGGGAGGACCCGCCCATGAGAAAGACCCTGATCGCCATCCTCGCCGCCCTGCCCGCCCTCGCGGTGGTCCCCGCCTTGGCGCAGCCGTCGCCCGAAATCCGCCGCGACAAGCAGGAAATCCGCCGCGATCACCGCGAGTTGCAGGCCGATAAGCGCGAACTGCAAGGCGACCGCAACCAACTGCGCCAGGACGCGAGGTCCGGCGACACCGCCGCGGTGAAGGCCGACCGGCGCGAGCTCAACCGCGACAAGCGGGAGCTCAATCGCGACCGGCGCGACCTCAACCGCGACAAGGCCGACCTGCGCCGCGACAAGCGGGGCAACTGAAAGCCGCCCTCTCTCCCAACCCTTGGCTCGGCGCCAAGCGCGCGCAAGGGGAGAGGGGCACCGCTTTCGCGAGCATGACGAATGGCGATCCCTCTGCTAGACTCGGCTTCGCTCTGAACCGGGGGTTTCCATGCCGCATCCCGACTCCCTTCCCGCCTGGGCGGCGCTGGCCGCCCATGCCCGGGGCATGGCCTCGCAGCCCATGCGCGAGCGGTTCGCCGCCGACCCCGGGCGCTTCGCACGATTCTCGCTGACCCTCGACGAGCTGCTGCTCGACTATTCCAAGAACCGCATCACGGCGGAGACCATGGCTCTGCTGGTGGAACTCGCCCGTCAGGCCGGCGTCGAGGACTGGCGCGACCGCATGTTCGCCGGTGCGCCCATCAACGCCACCGAGAACCGCCCGGTGCTGCATACCGCGCTGAGGAACCGCTCCGACCGGCCGGTGCGGGTGGAGGGCGCCGATGTCATGCCCGAGGTGCGCGCCGTGCTGGCCCGGATGAAGGACTTTTCCGGCCGGCTGCGCTCGGGGGACTGGCGGGGGCAGACCGGCAAGCGCATGGCCAGCGTGGTCAATATCGGCATCGGCGGCTCCGACCTGGGGCCGGTGATGGTGACCGAGGCACTGAAGCCCTACCATCAGGCGGGACTCGCCGTTCGCTTCGTCTCCAATGTCGACGGCAGCCACGCCGCCGAGGTGCTGAAGCTGTGCGACCCCGAGACGACGCTGTTCATCATCGCCTCCAAGACCTTCACCACCCAGGAGACCATCGCCAACGCCACCACGGCGCGCCACTGGCTGGTGGCGGCATTGGGCGAGGCGGCCATTCCCAGGCATTTCGTGGCGCTGTCGACCAATGAGGCGGCGGTGCGCGCCTTCGGCATCGACACCGCCAACATGTTCGAGTTCTGGGACTGGGTGGGCGGCCGCTACTCCCTGTGGTCGGCCATCGGCCTGTCCATCGCGGTGGCGGTGGGCTTCGAGCGCTTCGAGGAGCTGCTGGACGGCGCCTTCCGGATGGACGAGCACTTCCGCACCCAGCCCCTGGAGCGCAACATGCCGGCGGTCCTGGCGCTGCTCGGCCTGTGGTACAACAACTTCCACGGCGCCCAGGCCTATGCCGTGCTGCCCTACGACCAGTACCTGCACCGCCTGCCCGCCTATCTGCAGCAGCTGGACATGGAGTCCAACGGCAAGGGCTGCGCGCGGGACGGCGCCCCGGTAGCGTGGCAGACCGGCCCGGTCGTGTTCGGCGAGCCGGGCACCAACGGCCAGCACGCCTTCTACCAGCTGATCCACCAGGGGACCAAGCTGATCCCCTGCGACTTCCTCGCCGCCGCCGAGACCCACAACCCGCTGGGCGGGCACCACCTGATGCTGTTGGCCAACTTCCTGGCCCAGCCGGAAGCGCTGATGACGGGCAAGACCGCCGAGCAGGCGCGGACCGAACTCCTGGCCGCCGGCATGGCCGAGGACGAGATCGCCAGGCAACTGCCGCACCGGGTGTTTCCCGGCGACCGCCCCACCAACAGCCTGCTCTATCGCCGGCTCGACCCCCGGACGCTGGGCATGCTGATCGCCCTCTACGAGCACAAGGTGTTCGTCCAGGGCATCCTGTGGGACATCAACAGTTTCGACCAGTGGGGCGTGGAGCTCGGCAAGCAGCTCGCCAAGACGATTCTGCCCGAACTCACCGCCACCGCCGAGCCGACCGCGCACGACGCCTCGACCAAGGGCCTGATTGCGGCGGTAAGGGCTTTCCGCAATGCAGGCATCCCGCCCGCCCCCTAGATGCGAGCGCGTCGCGCCCCTCGCTCTGCGGCGCATCCCCACGGGCAGAACACCCGTGCCGTGTTGTCGATGGTCGGGGCAAGTCGGGCCGGAGATTTCTCTCTGGAAATCACACTTGGCGGAGAGTACGTCTAGAAAAGGAGCGCTTTTTTATTTTGGGGAGGGGGCGGATGCAGGTCGGATCGGGCCAATGGACGGCGGAGGCCGGGTGGCGGTTCGGTGACGGTGGACCGGACCTTCCCTCGGCGCAGGTGGTGTTGTACTTCGCCGCGCCGGGGACTCTTGCCGACGGGGAGCGGCTGCGGGAGTTGCGCCGATTGTGCCCGGCGGCGAAGCTGGTCGGCTGCACCACGGGCGGCGAGATCGTCGGCTCCGACGTCTATGACGGCACCATCGTTGCCGCGGCGATCCGATTTGCCCGCGCCCATGTCGAATTGCGTGCCGAACGCATCGGCGCCTGCGGGGGCTCGCACCAGGCCGGCCGGCGGTTGGGAACGACGTTGCCGCATCCCGGCCTGCGGGCGGTCTTCGTCCTGTCGGACGGCACCCAGGTCAACGGCAGCGACCTGGTGCGGGGGCTGAAGGAGACGCTGCCCGACGGCACCATCCTGACCGGCGGCCTGGCCGGCGACGGCGCCGCGTTTCGGTCGACGCTGGTGGGGGCGGATGCCGAGCCGGTGGCGGGGGCCATCCTGGCGCTGGGCTTCTACGGCGACAGCCTCGACATCCGCCATGGCAGTTTCGGTGGCTGGGACAGCTTCGGGCCGGAACGCCTGATCACCCGCTCGGACGGAAATATCCTGTACGAGTTGGACAACGAGCCCGCCCTCGACCTCTACAGGCGATATCTGGGCGAGGAGGCGGCGCATCTGCCCGGCTCCGCCCTGCTGTTCCCGTTGCGGGTCAGGGCACACCAGGATCACGCCGCCGATCTGGTGCGCACGGTGGTTGGCATCGATGAGGAACGGCGGGCGATGATCTTCGCGGGCGACGTTCCCACCGGCTGTTTCGCCCAGCTGATGCGCGGCGATTTCGAGCATTTGATCGACGGGGCAGGTGCGGCGGCCCGGCAGGCCTGCGGGGACGGGCCGGCGTCGCTGGCCATCCTGGTCAGTTGCATCGGCCGCAAGCTGCTGCTTGGCCAGCGGGTTGCCGAGGAGGTCGAGGCGGTGACCGGCGTTCTCGGTGCCGGCTGCGCTCCCATCGGCTTCTACTCGTATGGCGAGATCAGTCCGCACCAGTTCAGCGGATCGTGCGAACTGCACAACCAGACGATGACCATCACGGTGTTCCGCGAAGACTGATGCATAAGCTCCTCGAACGGCAACTGCGCAAGGCGATCACCCCCGACGGGGCCATCGACGTCCACCGCCTGTGCGAATTGGTCAGCGTCGCCTACGACGAGGCCGATGCCGAACGGCGCCTGAGTGGCCGTGCCCTCGATGTGCTCCAGCAGGAGTTGCGGGCGGCTCACGACCAATTCCGCGAGGAGGCCGAGGCCCGCTTCACCGCGGTCATGGACAATGTCGGCGAGGCGGTGGTCATCATCGACGAACACGGTGAGATCGAGGGCTTCAACAAGGCGGCCGAGCGCATGTTCCGCTATGATGCCGACGAGCTGCTCGGACAGAATGTGACCCTTCTCATGCGGCAGGAGGAGGCCGCCCTTCATCGACAGGGACTCGCCCGCTACCTCGCCACCGGCGAGTCCAGGGTGATGGGGAGCGGCGCCGAGTCGGTCGCCCGGCGCAAGGACGGCGAGGTTTTCCCGGTGGACTTGGCCCTGGGCGAGGTGGTGAGCGGCAGCCGGCGGCGCTTCATCGGCGTCATCCGCGACATTTCCGAGCGCAAGGAAGTCGAGCGGGAACTGCGGGAGAGCGAGGGGCGGTTCCGCGATATCGCCGGGTCCGCCTCGGACTGGTTCTGGGAGACCGACGCCGGCTACCGCCTGACCTTCGTCTCCGATCGCATCGCCAGCGTGCTGGGGGTGAAGCCCTCGGCCATTCTCGGCAACAGTTTCTTCGACATCGGCCTCGGCGAGGGGGACCCGGCCCTGGCGGCCGAACACCAGGCCGTCATCGATTGGCGTCACCCGTTCCGCGACGTGGCCTTTCATGTGGGGCCCGAGGAAGGCAAGGACGCCCGGGCCGTCCGCATCAGCGGCATCCCCGTCTTCGATAAAGGCGGAGTGTTCACCGGATATCGCGGCATCGGCGTCGACATCACCCGCGAGACCGCGGCGGAGCGACGTGCCAAACTGGCCCAGCAGCAGCTCGCCGACGCCATCGAAAGCATGGTCGACGCCATTGCGGTCTACGACGCGCAAGACCTGCTGGTGGTTTCCAACAGCCATCACCGCAAGGATTTTGCCGGCGACTTCGTTCGTCCGGGAATACCGTTCGAAACGCTTGTTCGCAAGGTCGTGGAAGAGAGGTCGCTCAATACGGAGTACCTCTCCCGCGAGGAATGGGTGCAACAGCGCCTTGCTTTGCATCGGAAGGCGACCGGCGAGCCCTTCATCATCCGCACCATCGACAACCGCTGGATATTGTCTCGCGAATACCGGACGCGCGACGGTGGCGTCGTCGGCGTCAACACCGACATCACCGAATTGAAGCAGCGCGAAGCCGAACTGGACGCCTTGCGCCGTCGCTATCAATTGATCCTCGATTCGGCCGGCGAGGGAATCCTCGGCCTCAGCCTCGGCGGGCGGATCACCTTCGCCAACCGGATGGCGTGCGACATCCTGCGGTTCGACGCCGCCACGCTGGTCGGCGTGTGCTTCCATGCCTTCGTTCAGCCCTTCCGCCGGGACGGCGAGCCCTATCCGCTGGAGACCTCGGCCATCCGGCGGGCCTACCGGGGCGGCGTCGCCGAACAGGTCAGCGGCGACGTCTTCTGGACCTTCGACGGCGACAGCCTGCCCGTGGACTACCGGGTCGCGCCGATCATCGAGGGGGAGATGCTGGCCGGCGCCGTGGTCGTGTTCCACGACGCCGGCCTCCGCCTGCGCTACGAGCAGGGACTCGCCGACCAGCAGCAGGAGCTGGAACGGCTGGTCGCCGAGCGGACCGGCGAATTGGTCCGCGAAGTCGACATCCGTGCCCGCACCGAGGTGGCGCTTCGCGCCTCGCGGGAGCGCCTGAAGGCCATCGCCGACAGCCTGTTCGAGGGGGTGCTGGTGATCGACCGCAACGGCGACGTGATGTTCGCCAATGCGTCGGCACGGACGCTGCTGGGACTGCACGCGACGAACGGTGATGTCGAGGGCCATCCCCTCGACGGCCTGCTGCTGCTGCGGCAACAGGACGGCTTCCTCGATTTTGCCAACTCGCCGTGGCGGCAGGTGGTGGCCGAGGGCAATGCATTCCGCGACGACGACGCCATGTTCGCCACCGAGACGGGGGTCGTCCTCCCCGTCGCCTATGCCTGCTCGCCGCTCAAGGAGGACGATGTCGTCCGCGGCGCCATCATTTCCTTCCGCGACATCCAGTCGCTGAAGCACGCTCAGCGCGAGGCGCTGCAGTCCTCGCGACTGGCCACCGTCGGCCAGTTGGCGGCGGGCATCGCCCATGAGATCAACACCCCGGTCCAATATGTCGGCGATAACCTGCGGTTCATCGGCAAGGGGGTCGCCACGCTGGCAACGGCAATCGAAGCCGCATACCGCGCCGGCGGTCCGGAATTCCTGGCGGCGGCCACGTCCCTCAAGCTGCAGTTCCTGATGAACGAACTGCCGGTGGCGGTCGACGAATCGCTGGACGGCGTCGCCCAGATCGGCCGCATCGTGCTCTCCATGAAGGAATTCTCTCATCCCGGCACCAGCGCCAAGACCATGACCGACATCAACCGGGCCATCGAGAGCACGCTGACGGTGTCGCGCAACACCTGGAAGCACGTCGCCGAGTTGCGGAAGGATCTCGACCCGTCGCTGCCCGCCGTGCTCTGCCTCGCCGGCGAGATGAATCAGGTCTTCCTCAATCTGATCGTCAATGCCGCCCATGCCATCGAGGCCTCGGGCAAGCCGCTGCCGGGCCTGCTGTCGGTGGCCACCAGACACATCGGCGACGAGGTGGAAATCCGCATCGCCGACAACGGCACCGGAGTCCCGGCGGCGATCCGTGACCGGATCTTCGACCCCTTTTTCACAACCAAGGATGTTGGAAAGGGTACCGGGCAGGGGCTGGCGATCTGCCGCGATGTGGTTGTCATCAAGCATGGCGGGAAAATCGAGCTGGACGGGCGGGACGGCGAGGGTGCAATATTTATCATTCGATTGCCGATTGACGGCAGCGGCGCACGCGATGGGAGCCCGAATGGGTGATCGAAGGGACCGCATTCTGTTCGTCGACGATGAACCCCATGTTCTCAAGGGGCTTCGCCGCTCGTTGCTGGAACGGGAGGATCAGTACGACATCGTCTTCTGTGACAGTGCGGCGGCGGCTCTGGACGAACTGGCGCGTCAGCCGGTGGATGTGGTGGTCTCCGACATGCGCATGCCGTGCATGGACGGGGCGCAGTTGCTCGATGAGGTTCGCCGGCTTCACCCCGGGGCCATCCGGGTCATCCTGTCCGGTTACGCTGAAACCGAGAGCATCCTGAAGACGGTCACCGTGGCCCATGTCTATCTGGCCAAACCATGCGATTCCGAAACTTTGGCTGCGGCGATCGCCCGCCCGCTGGCCTTGCGCCGCCGGCTCGCCGACCCGGGGCTGCTGGCCGTCATCGGCGCGGTGTCGAGCCTTCCCAGCCTGCCCGACCTGGTGGTCAGGATCGGCGACGAGGTGCGCTCGCCCCATGCGTCGGCGGCCTCCATCACCAAGCTGTTGTGCCAGGACGTGGCGATGACGGCCGAGATTCTGAGAATCACCAATTCGGCCTTCTTCGGGCTGGGGACCCGTGTCACCACCGCGCTGCAGGCGGTTCGCACCCTGGGAATGGAGACCCTCCACGCCCTGGTGGTGGAGTTGGGTCTGTTCCAGCAATTCCGCGGGCACCCGACCATGGCCCCGCTGTTGACGACCCTCAATCACTACAGCCTGCGCATCGGCCGATTGGCGGAAGGGATCGCGCGGGCCGCGGAGTGCAACGAGACGACGGTCAAGGCAGCCCAGTGCGCCGGCATGCTGTCGTCCATCGGCTGCCTGATCTTCCTCGACCGCCACCCCGAGCAGTGCCGCCACGCCCTGTCGGGCGCGGGAACCGATACCCCGCTGGTCGCCGCCGAGCGGGCGGCATTCGGGGCGACCCACAACCTGGTCGGAGCCTATCTGCTCGGGTTGTGGGGGTTCAGCGACGAAATGATCGAGGCGGTGGCCTTCGCCCCCGAGCCCGGCGCCGCCCCCGGGCGGGACAATCCGGTGCTGACGGCGCTGCACGTCGCCATGGCGCTGGGTCCCCGGTTTCCGCTGCTGGCCGATGGAGCCGCCCCTTCGCCGAAACTGGATATGGCCTATCTGATCGAAGCCCGGCAAGATAAGCATGTGCGGCGCTGGGAGGCGCTGGCGGCGGAGCAGTCGGGCGAGGAGTGACATGGGTGAGCGCATCCTGGTGATCGACGACGATCACCACCTGCTGTCGGCGCTGCGGCGTCAGCTGAGCGAGCAGTTCGACGTCACCACGGCGCAAGGCGGCGCCGAGGCGCTTGCCGCCGTCCGCGAGGCATCGGGCCGGCGCGAGCCGTTTGCCGTGGCGGTGTGCGACATGCGCATGCCCGGCATGGACGGCATCGAGACCTTGAAGCAGGTCCGCGAGCTGGCTCCCGATACCGTGCGGATCATGTTGACCGGCAACGCCGACCAGCAGACCGCCATCGAGGCGATCAACCAGGGCGCCATCTTCCGGTTCTACACCAAGCCCTGCCCGCCCGAGCGCCTGGTCGAGGGGCTGGAGGCGGCGCTGGTCCAGTACCGCCTGGTGACCGCCGAACGGGAGTTGCTGGAGAACACCCTGACCGGCAGCATCAAGGTGCTGGTCGAGGTGGTATCGCTGAATGATCCCGTCGCGCACGCCCTGGCCACCCGTCTGCGCGAATGGGTGCGGGCGCTGACCACCGAATTCAAGATGCCGCAGCGCTGGAAGCTGGAGGTCGCGGCGTCGCTGGTGTCGATCGGCCAGGTGGCGATTCCCTCCGACCTGACGGCGCGCAAGCGTCAGGGGGAGGCCCTGTCCGCCGAGGAGCAGTCCATCTTCGACCAGGCCCCGTCGGCGGGGCGCAACCTCATCGCCAACATCCCGCGGCTGGCCGAGGTGGCCGAGATCGTCTACCTGCAGGACCGCGGCTTCGACGGCACCGGCTTTCCCCCCGAGGGACCCAAGGGCAACGCCATTCCCCTCGACGCCCGCCTGCTGAAAATTCTCAAGGACCTGGCCATCGCCACCGAAGGCGGCGACCTGTCCAAGTCGGCCTTTGCCGAATTGGACAAGCGCAAGTCGCAATACGACCCGATCCTTCTCGCCAAGGTGCGGACCTGCCTGGACGCCCTGGGCCGTGTCGCCCCGGCCACCTCGGTCGAGGTGCCGCTGGCGGCGTTACGGGCCGGGCAGCAGGTTCTCTCCGACATCCGGCTGACCAACGGCCACCTGATCCTGGCGGCCAACACCCAGTTGTCGGCGGCCCTGATCGAGCGCCTGCGCAATCTGCGCAAGATTTTCACCTTCGTCGAACCGGTCAAGGTGCGGGTTTGATCGCGCATCGGCGGTAATGCAGAAGCACACTTTTGTCCCCCGGCTTCCGAGAGGTGGCTTATGCCGATGTCCCATCAGCCCAGTCCAGCAGTTCCCACCTTCGTCACCCCCGCGACGGCGGGGGTCCATGTTGGGACCAGCACGGTCTTCAACCACAATATGCTGTGCTGCCCGGCCATGGATTCCCGCCTTCGCGGGAATGATGAGGTGGACGGCCCCTGCTCACCGGCATCGAAGTGCCCTAACGTGGTCGTTATCGAGACGCCACAAAGAGGGGGCCGCCCATGAAACAGATTACTCGGATTGCCATCGACCT
>JACPDP010000045.1 GCA_016183945.1 Magnetospirillum sp. | reverse complement strand
GGCCCCTATTCGTCGGACGTGGCCAAGGGCTTCCAGGCGCCGGTGTTCCACGTCAACGCCGACGATCCCGAGGCCACGGTCCACGTCGCCCGCATCGCCACCGAGTTCCGCCAGCAGTTCAAGTCCGACGTGGTGCTCGACATGGTCTGCTACCGCCGCCACGGCCACAACGAGGCCGACGAGCCGGCCTTCACCCAGCCGCTGATGTACCGCAAGATCGCCAGCCACCCCACCACGCGGCAGGTCTACGCCAAGAAGCTGGTGGCCGAGGGCACCATCGCCGAGGGCGACGCCGAGACCCTGGTGACCGCCTTCCACCACCGTCTGGAGCAGGAGTTCGAGGCGTCGAAAAGCTTCAAGGTCAACAAGGCCGACTGGCTGGAAGGCAAGTGGCAGGGCCTGGTGCAGCTCTCCGAGGAGGAGGAGTTCCGCGAGGAGAGGACCGGCCTGTCGCATGACGTGCTCAAGGAGGTGGGTCGCGCCCTGGCGACGGTGCCCGAGGGCTTCAACGTCAATCGCAAGATTCTCCGCCAGTTGCAGGCCAAGAAGGAGATGATCGACAGCGGCAAGGGCATCGATTGGGCCACCGCCGAGGCGCTGGCGTTCGGCAGCCTGCTGATCGAGGGCCATTCGGTCCGCCTGTCGGGTCAGGACGTCGGCCGCGGCACCTTCTCGCAGCGCCACGCCGTGCTGACCGATCAGGAGAACGAGAGCCGCTTCGTGCCGCTCAACCACATCCGCGACACCCAGGCCGAGGCCGAGATCATCGACAGCCCGCTGTCGGAAGAGGCGGTGCTGGGCTTCGAGTACGGCTACTCGCTGACCGAGCCCAACGGCCTGACCGTCTGGGAAGGCCAGTTCGGCGATTTCGCCAACGGCGCCCAGGTCATCATCGACCAGTTCCTGTCCTCCGGCGAATCCAAGTGGCTGCGCATGTCGGGGCTGGTGATGCTGCTGCCGCACGGCTACGAAGGCCAAGGCCCGGAACACTCCTCGGGCCGTTGGGAACGCTATCTGCAACTGAGCGCCGAGGACAACTGGCAGGTCTGCAACATCACCTCGCCGGGCAACTACTTCCATGCCCTCCGGCGCCAGCTCCACCGCAACTTCCGCAAGCCGCTGGTGATCATGAGCCCCAAGTCGCTGCTGCGGCACAAGCTGGCGGTGTCCGACCTGGCCGACTTCACCAGCGTCACCCGCTTCTACCGGGTGTTGGGCGAGACGCAGCCGCTGGTCAAGAACGAGCAGGTTCGCCGCGTCGTGCTGTGCTCGGGCAAGGTCTATTACGACCTGTTCGAGGAGCGTGCCCGTCGCGGCATCGACGACGTCGCCATCATCCGCATCGAGCAGCTCTACCCCTGGGCCAAGGACGCGCTGAAGAAGGAACTGGCGCGCTATCCCAATGCCGACCTGCTGTGGGTGCAGGAGGAGCCGGCCAACATGGGGGCGTGGCAGTTCGTCGACCGCCGCATCGAGTTCGCCTGCGAGGAGTTGGAGATCAAGGCCAAGCGGGCGTTCTATTGCGGTCGCCGCGCCGCCGCCTCGCCGGCCACCGGCCTCTACAAGACCCACGCCGCCGAACAGGAATGGATCTGCGACATGGCGCTCACCGGGGCGCCGGAGAACCTGCCGCAACCCTTCCGCCGCGCCACCAAGCTGTCGCGCCTGACCGCCTAGGAGACTTTGAACGATGAGCACGGAAATCAAGGTGCCCACCCTGGGCGAGTCCATCACCGAGGCCACGGTCGCCAAGTGGCTGAAGAATGTCGGCGACGCCATCAAGGCCGACGAGCCGCTGGTCGAGCTGGAGACCGACAAGGTCACCGCCGAGGTGCCGGCGCCGGCCTCCGGCACGCTGACCCAGATCGTCGCGGCGGCGGGCGCCACCGTCGAGATCGGCTCGGTGCTGGGCTTCATCGGGGCCGGCGGTGCCGTCTCCACCACCACCCAGGCGGCACCGGCGCAGTTCGCCGAGCCCGCCCCCAAGGCGGCACCCGCCGCCGCCGCGGTGATGCCGGCGGCCAGGAAGGTGGCCGCCGACGCCGGCGTCGACACCGCGGCCCTCGCCGGCAGCGGCAAGGACGGCCGCGTCACCAAGGGCTACGTGCTGGAAGCCGTCGCCAAGCCGCCCGCCGCACCGGCCAAGGCCCCCGCGCCCGCCGTCCCCTCCGGGCCGCGGCCCAAGGCGGCTCTCGAAGAGCGGGTGCGCATGACCCGCCTGCGCAAGCGCATCGCCGAGCGTCTCAAGGAGGCGCAGAACAACGCCGCCATGCTGACCACCTTCAACGAGGTGGACATGACGGCGCTGTTCGCCGTGCGCAACCAGTACAAGGACGTCTTCGAGAAGAGGCATGGCGTCAAGCTGGGCTTCATGAGCTTCTTCGTGAAGGCCTGCACCACCGCCCTGAAGGACTGGCCGGCGGTCAATGCCGAGATCGACGGCGACGACCTCGTCTACAAGAACTACTACGACATCGGCGTCGCCGTCGGCACGCCGTCGGGCCTGGTGGTGCCGGTGCTGCGCGGCGCCGACCAGATGGGCTTCGCCGAGGTGGAGAAGACCATCTCCGAGTTGGGCAAGCGCGCCCGCGACGGCAAGCTGTCCATGGACGACCTCACCGGCGGCACCTTCACCATCTCCAACGGCGGCGTCTACGGCTCGCTGATGAGCACCCCGATCCTCAACCCGCCGCAGTCGGGCATCCTGGGGATGCACAAGGTGCAGCAGCGCGCCATGGTGATGCCCGACGGCTCCATCCAGGCGCGGCCGATGATGTATCTGGCGCTCAGCTACGACCACCGCATCATCGACGGCCGCGAGGCGGTGAGCTTCCTGGTGCGCGTCAAGGAATGCATCGAGGACCCGCAGCGCATCCTGCGGGAGATGTAGGATCTTCACTTACCCTCCCCTGCCACAGGCGGGGGAGGGCAGGGTGGGGGCCCAACGAGCGTAAGCGAGGCGGGAGTTTTTCCGCCCAACAAATCTTTGGGGGCACCACTCCCGCGCTTTGCTTGGGCCCCCACCCCAACCCTCCCCCGGCTTCGCCAGGGGAGGGAGTCTTCACAACAAGGACTTTCGACCATGAGCGACAGCTTCGACGTAGTGAGGGTACGTGGCGGCCATCCGGGCGGCGCAGCTCGGCCTCAAGACCGCCTGCGTCGAGAAGCGCGGCAGCCTGGGCGGCACCTGCCTCAATGTCGGCTGCATTCCGTCCAAGGCGCTGCTCACCGCCTCGCACCACTACCACGCCGCCGGCCACGAGATGGCGTCGTTCGGCGTCAAGCTGGGCAAGGTCGAACTCGACCTCGCCGGCATGATGGGCCACAAGGACAAGGTGGTGGCCGACAACACCAAGGGCATCGAGTTCCTGTTCAAGAAGAACAAGGTGACCTATCTGGTGGGCGCCGGCCGCATCGCCGCTCCCGGCCAGGTGGCGGTTGCCGGCGCCGACGGCGAGAAGACCATCGCCGCCAAGCACATCGTCATCGCCACCGGCTCCGACGTCACGCCCTTGCCCGGCGTCGAGATCGACGAGGCGGTGATCGTCAGCTCCACCGGCGCACTGGCCCTGCCCACGGTGCCCAAGCGCCTGGTGGTGATCGGCGGCGGCGTCATCGGCCTGGAGCTGGGCTGCGTATGGAAGCGCCTGGGCGCCGAGGTCACCGTGGTCGAGTTCCTCGACCGCATCCTGCCGTTCAACGACGGCGAGGTGTCCAAGCAGATGCAGCGCATCCTGGCGCGCCAGGGCCTCGCCTTCAAACTCGGCACCAAGGTCACCAAGGCGGTCAAGACCGGCAAGGCGGTCACCCTCGCCGTCGAACCGGCGGCCGGCGGCGAGCCCGAGGCCATCGAGGCCGACGTGGTGCTGGTGGCCATCGGCCGCCGCCCCTACACCGAGGGTCTGGGCCTGGCCGAGGTCGGCTGCGAGATCGACCCGCGCGGCTTCGTCAAGGTGGACCCCCATTTTCGCACCAATGTGACCGGCGTCTACGCCATCGGCGACGTGGTCGGCGGCGCCATGCTGGCGCACAAGGCCGAGGAAGAGGGCGTCGCCCTGGCGGAACTGCTGGCCGGCCAGCACGGCCACGTCAACTACGACGCCATTCCCAGCGTGGTCTACACCTGGCCGGAGGTGGCCTCGGTGGGCAAGACCGAGGAGCAGTTGAAGAAGGAGGGCGTCGCCTACAAGGCCGGCAAGTTCCCCTTCACCGCCAACGGCCGCGCCCGCTCCATGAACGAGACCGACGGTTTCGTCAAGGTCCTGGCCGACGCGACCTCGGATCGCATCCTCGGCGCCCACATCATCGGCCCGGCGGCCGGCGACCTCATCGCCGAGCTGGTGCTGGCCATGGAGTTCTCCGCCTCGGCCGAGGACGTGGCCCGCACCTGCCACGCTCACCCGGCGCTGGGCGAGGCCGTCAAGGAGGCCTGCCTGGCGGTGGACGCCCGCCAGATTCACGCCTAGCCCGAATTTCTCATCCTACCGGATTCGGGTTCGGCTGGCGTGGTTCGTAGCGGCGGTGGGTGTCAATGGCACTACGCGCCATGCCTGGCGCACCAACAAAAACCCCCGACCGGGATGGCCGGGGGTTCGTTCCCGTGGACGGGGCGGCCGCTACTCGTCGCGGCGGATGCCCATCAGCTGCATCAGGAAGATGAAGATGTTGATGAAGTCCATATAGAGGGTCAGGGCGCCCAGGATGGACTTCTTGGCCGCCACCTCCGCGCCGTCGGCCTCCCAGTACAGTTCCTTGATCTTCTGGGTATCGTAGGCGGTCAGGCCGGCGAACACCAGCACGCCGATCACCGACATGGCGAAGTGCAGCGCGCTGCTCTGCAGGAAGATGTTGACCACGCTGGCGATGATCAGGCCCCACACGCCCATGATCAGGAAGCTGCCGAAACCCGACAGGTCCTTCCTGGTGGTGTAGCCGTAGAGGCTGAGGCCGGCGAAGGACGCCGCGGTGATGAAGAACACCCGCGCCACCGAGGCGCCGGTATACATCATCAGGTAGGATGACATCATGACGCCGATCAGCGCGGCAAAGGCCCAGAAGATGCCCTGGGCGGTCGAGGCCCGCATGCTCTCGATCTTGGCCCCCATGTAGAAGGCGAGGCCGAGCGGGGCGAACAGCACCACCCATTTGATGGGGGTGCCGAAGATCAGCGCCATGGCGCTGGGCGAGGACGCCACGACCATGGCGACGATGCCGGTCAGCGCCAGTCCGGCGGCCATGAAGTTGTAGACCCGCAGCATGTACTGGCGCAGGCCGACATCGATGGCGGCCGCTTCCGCCTGGGCCGGGGTCATATACTTGCGGTCGGTTCCGAAGGCCATGATGGTTCCTCTGACACGTTCGGTTGGGATTGCAACACCAATATGGCGCAGTCGGCGCAAGAATCAAGCGACGGAGTCTTCCAACGAAAAACGCGGGCCCCGTTGCCGGGACCCGCGCTTGACGTTACCTCGGAACCGACCGCTTACGCGTCGGTCCGCTCCCGCTTCTCGCGGCGCTCGGCGTCGAGCTGGGCCGAGATGTCCTCGCCGGTGGCCTGATCCACCTGCTTCATGGACAGCTTGACCTTGCCGCGGTCGTCGAAGCCCAGCACCTTGACCTTGACCTGATCGCCGACCTTGACCACGTCGGCCGTCTTGGCGACGCGATCGCGGGCCAGTTCCGAGATGTGGACCAGGCCGTCGCGCGAGCCCAGGAAGTTCACGAAGGCGCCGAAGTCGACGACCTTGACGACCTTGCCGTTGTAGACCACGCCCAGCTCCGGCTCGGCGACGATGCCGCGGATCCAGTCGATGGCGCGCTGGGCGGCATCGCCGTCCACCGAGGCCACCTTGATGGTGCCGTCGTCGTCGATGTCGATCTTGGCGCCGGTCTGCTCGCAGATCTCGCGGATGACCTTGCCGCCGGTGCCGATGACTTCGCGGATCTTTTCCTTGGGGATGCTGATGGTGGTGATGCGGGGCGCATTGCCCGACACCTCGTCACGAGCATGGTCGATGCCCTTGGCCATCTCGCCCAGGATGTGCAGACGACCGTCCTTGGCCTGACCCAGGGCGATCCTCATGATCTCCTCGGTGATCGAGGTGATCTTGATGTCCATCTGCAGCGCGGTGACGCCGTCACAGGTGCCGGCGACCTTGAAGTCCATGTCGCCCAGGTGATCCTCGTCGCCGAGGATGTCGGACAGCACGGCGAAGCCGTAGTCTTCCTTGATCAGGCCCATGGCGATGCCGGCCACCGGCTTGGGCATCGGCACGCCGGCATCCATCATCGCCAGCGAGCTGCCGCACACCGTCGCCATGGAGGACGAGCCGTTGGACTCGGTGATCTCGCTGACGACGCGGATGGTGTAGGGGAACGACTCCTTGCTCGGCAGGCAGGGGCGCACGGCGCGCCAGGCCAGCTTGCCGTGGCCGATCTCGCGGCGGCCCGGGCTGCCCATGCGGCCGGCTTCACCCACCGAGTAGGGAGGGAAGTTGTAGTGCAGCATGAAGGCTTCGCGATATTCGCCGGCCAGCGCGTCGATGATCTGCTCGTCCTGGCCGGTGCCCAGGGTGGCGACCACCAGGGCCTGGGTCTCGCCGCGGGTGAACAGGGCGGAGCCGTGGGCGCGGGGCAGCATGCCGACCTGCGCCTCGATCGGGCGCACCGTCTTGGTGTCGCGGCCGTCGATGCGGATGCCGGTCTTCAGGATGTTGCCGCGCACCACCTCGGATTCGAGGTCCTTGAGGATGCCGGAGGCCACGTCCAGTTCGGGCTGCTCGGAGAGCAGGGCGGTGGCCTTCTGCTTGATCGCGCCGACGGCGGCGTAGCGATCCTGCTTCTTGACGATCTTATAGGCGTCGGCCAGCTCGGCTGTGATGCCGGCGGCCTCGAACTTGGCGCGGACGGTGGCCACCGCGGCCGGCGGGGCGGGGAGGTCCCACGGCTCCTTGGCGCACTGCTCGGCCAGGCCGATGATGGCGTCGATGACCGGCTGGAACTGCTTGTGGCCGAAGCTGACGGCGCCCAGCATGACGTCCTCGGACAGCTGCCTGGCCTCCGATTCCACCATCAGCACGCCTTCCTGGGTGCCGGCGACCACCAGGTCGAGGACGCTGTTCTCCAGGTCGGCGGCGACCGGGTTCAGCAGGTACCGGCCGTCGACATAGCCGACGCGGGCGGCGCCCACCGGGCCCATGAAGGGCACGCCGGAAATGGTCAGGGCGGCGGAGGCGCCGACCAGGGCGACGATGTCGGGATCGTTCTCCAGGTCATGCGACAGCACGGTGCAGATGACTTGCGTCTCGTTGCGGAAGCCGGCGGCGAACAGGGGGCGGATCGGGCGGTCGATCAGGCGGGAGACCAGCGTTTCCTTCTCAGGGGCGCCCCTCGCGCTTGAAGAAGCCGCCCGGGATCTTGCCGGCGGCGAACGCCTTCTCCTGGTAATGAACGGTCAGCGGGAAGAAATCGATTCCCGGGCGCGGCGTCTTCAGCGCCACCACGGTGCACAGCACGGTGGTGTCGCCATAGGTGGCGAGCACGGCGCCGTCGGCCTGGCGGGCGATCTTGCCCGTCTCCAGAACCAGCTTGCGGCCGCCCCACATCAGTTCCTTGCGGAAAATCTTGAACATGGACATACGTTAAATCCTTTATTCCTTGGACCGCCGCCGGATTGCGGTTCGATCCCGGCGCCATTCGTCACAAATGCGACAACCCGCGCGGGGACCGTCCCCACGCGGGTCACAACCTGAGAACGGCGGCGCCCGGCCGTCGTTCAGGGCGATTATCCTGAGACTACTTGCGCAGGCCAAGGCGGCCGATCAGCGTCTCGTAGCGCGGCTGATCCTTGCTCTTGAGGTAATCGAGCATGCGGCGGCGCTGGCCGACCATGATCAGCAGACCACGGCGCGAGTGGAAGTCCTTCTTGTGCTCTTTGAGATGCTCGGTCAGGTTGCGGATGCGCTCCGACAGAATGGCCACCTGGATCTCGGGCGACCCGGTGTCGCCTTCGGTGGTGGCATATTCCTTGACCAACTCGTGCTTACGATCAGGCGTGATCGACATCGACAGACGCCTTGTCGTCATTCGAGAGATTCATCACGCGCACCGGGCGGATTTCTCCGGCTTCGATGCGCACCAACGCCACCATCCGCCCGCCTTCCATCGCGCGGACGGTCTGTCCGGAAGCGATGTCGGGAAGCGGTCCACGGGAAGCCACGCGCAAGAGGGACACGGGGCAGCCACTTTGGAGGCGGCGGGCCTCCACTTCGGTCAGGGCCAGGGCCGGGATGTCGTCCAGCGCGGTCTCGACCGGAAGCAGATAGGTCCGAGGGCCGGGAATATGCCCCAGCTCCCGCAATTTATCCACAGAAATCGCCGCCTGCTCACGGAACGGGCCGCAGGCGGTGCGCCGCAGGCTGGCGACGTGGCCGACGGTGCCGAGCGCGCGGGCGAGGTCGCGGGCCAGCGAGCGGATATAGGTGCCCTTGCCGCAGGCGACCTCGAACACGGCGGTGTCGGTGTCGGGCCGCTCCAGCAGGGTGAAGCGGTCGATGTGGACGATGCGGGACTTCAGTTCGGGCGCCTCGCCGGCCCGCGCCAGGTCGTAGGCCCGCTCGCCCGCCACCTTGACGGCGGAAAAGATGGGCGGAACCTGCTCGATGTCGCCGGTGAAGCCGCCCAAGGCGGCGCGGATGTCGTCGTCGGCCGGCCGCACCCCGGAGGTCTCGACCACGGCGCCTTCGCGGTCGTCGGTGGTGCGCGACTCGCCGAAGGCCAGCGTCCAGCGATAGGTCTTGGCGCCGTCCATGACATAGGCGACGGTCTTGGTCGCCTCGCCCAGCGCGATGGGCAGGACGCCGGTGGCCAGCGGGTCGAGGGTGCCGCCGTGCCCCACCTTGGCCGCCCCGGTGATGCGCCGCACGGCAGCCACCGCCTGGGCTGAACTCATGCCGAGCGGCTTGTCGAGCGCGATCCAGCCGGAAATCGGCAGGCCTTTGCGCTTACGGGCCACTACCCCCTCCCCTGGCGGAGCCGGGGGAGGGATGGGGTGGGGGCCCAACGAGCGCCAGCGAGGCGGGAGTTTTCCCGCCGGCACCACTCCCGCGTCGCTACGCTCCTTGGGCCCCCACCCGGCCCTCCCCCGGCTCCGCCAGGGGAGGGTTGAAGGGTATGGATGCTATTCCCCGTCATCGCGCCCGGCGTCGAGGCCCTCGTCCTCGTCATGGCCTTCCACGTCATGGCCCTCCACGTCGCGGCGAACCACCGGGCTGCGCAGCAGGGCGTCGATGCGGCTGGCCTCGTCGAAGGTGATGTCGGGCTGGAACCACAATTCGGGCACCATGCGCAGGTCGACGCTGCGGGCGATCTCGTGGCGCAGATAGGCCTTGGCCCGCTTCAGTCCGGCCAGGATGGGCGCCACATCGCCGCCGCCCAGCGGCACCACGAAGACGGTGGCGTTGCGCAGGTCGGGGCTGACCCGGACCTCGGTGACGGTGATGGCGCGGCCAAGCAGATCGGGATCGCGGAACTCGCCGCGCTCGATCAGGTTGGCAACAACGTGGCGCAGTTCCTCGCCGACGCGAAGCTGGCGCTGTGACGGCGGCTTTTGGCCCCTGGACATGGCGCGTCCTCTGGAAAAGGTTGGCGGATCACCCCGCTAAAGGACGCCCGCCACCTCCTCGATCTCGAAGCATTCGATGACGTCGCCGGCCCGGATGTCCTCGTAGTTGGCGAAGGACATGCCGCATTCGTACCCCTCGGACACTTCCTTGACGTCGTCCTTGAAGCGCTTGAGCTGGCCCAGGTCGCCCTCGTGGATGACCACGTTGTCGCGCAGCAGGCGGACCTTGGCGCCGCGCTTGACGTTGCCCTCGGTGACGCGGCAACCGGCCACCTTGCCGTGCTTGGTGATGTTGAACACCTCGCGGATCTCGGCGTAGCCGAGGAAGCGCTCCTTGAGGGTCGGCGCCAGCATGCCCGACAGCATCTTCTTCAGATCGTCGGTGACGTCGTAGATGATGGAGTAGTAGCGGATGTCGACGCCGTCGCGGCGGGCCATGTCGCGGGCCTGCGGGTTGGCGCGGACGTTGAAGCCGAAGATCAGGCCGCCGGTGGCCTTGGCCAGCGTCACGTCGGACTCGTTGATGGCGCCGACGGCGGCGTGCAGCACACGCACCTTGACGGTGTCGTTGCCCAGCTTGCCGACGGTGGCGTTGATGGCCTCGACCGAGCCCTGCACGTCGCCCTTGATGACGATGGGCAATTCCTTGGCCTCGCCGGCCTTGATGGCCGAGAACATCTCTTCGAGGGTGCCGCGCTTGGCCAGGTTGGCCTTGACCTCGCGGTCCTTGCGCTGGCGGTAGCTGGCGATCTCGCGGGCGCGGCCCTCGTCCTCGACGGCGACGAATTCGTCACCGGCGGCGGGAACGCCGTTGAGGCCGAGCACCTCGACCGGGGTTGACGGACCGGCCTCGTCGATGCGGTTGCCGAGATGGTCGACCAGGGCGCGGACGCGGCCCGATTCGGCACCGGCGACGAAGACGTCGCCCACTTTCAGCGTGCCCTTCTGGACCAGGACGGTGGCGACGGCGCCACGGCCCTTCTCCATCTTGGCCTCGACCACGGTACCGGCGGCGAGCCGCTTGGGGTTGGCCTTGAGGTCGAGGATTTCCGCCTGCAGCAGGATGGCCTCTTCCAGCTTGTCGAGGTTGAGGCGCTTCTTGGCCGAGACTTCCACCGCCAGGATGTCGCCGCCCAGTTCCTCGGTGACCAGCTCGTGCTGGAGGAGTTCCTGGCGGACCTTCTGCGGGTTGGCATCGGGCTTGTCGATCTTGTTGATGGCGACGATCAGCGGCACGCCGGCCGCCTTGGCGTGGCGGATGGCTTCCACCGTCTGCGGCATGATGCCGTCGTCGGCCGCCACCACCAGCCCCACGATGTCGGTCACCTTGGCGCCGCGGGCGCGCATGGCGGTGAAGGCCTCGTGGCCGGGGGTGTCGATGAAGGTGATCCTGGCCCCGCCGGTCAGCGTCACCTGATAGGCGCCGATGTGCTGGGTGATGCCGCCGGCCTCGCCGGACACCACGTCGGTCTCGCGCAGGGCGTCGAGCAGCGAGGTCTTGCCGTGGTCGACGTGGCCCATGATGGTGACCACCGGCGGACGCGACATCATTTCCTCGTCGCTGTCGGCTTCGCCGCCCAGGCCGACCAGGACGTCGGATTCCGAAACGCGCTTGAAGGTGTGGCCGAACTCGGTCACCGCCAGTTCGGCGGTGTCGGCGTCGATGGTCTGGTTGATGGTGGCCATCACGCCCATGCGCATCAGCGTCTTGATGACGTCGACGCCGCGCTAGGCCATGCGGTTGGCCAGTTCCTGGACGGTGATGGATTCCGGAATGATGACGTCGCGCACCACCTTCTCGGAGCCGCGCTGCATGTGCTTGAGGCGCTCGCGCTCGCGGGCTCGCTTGACCGCGGCCAGCGACCGGCCGCGCTCGGCCTTGTCGTTGTCGTCCAGCGCGGCGGTGATGGTGAGCTTGCCGGTGCGGCGGCGCGGCTCGGTGCGCTTGACCGGGGCCGGCTTGTGCGCGGCGGCACGCTTCTTGGCGCGCTCCTCCTCCTCTTCCTCCTCCTCGGCGGTGCGGGGGCGGGGAGCGGCGGCAGCAGCGGCGGCGGCGGGGGTGGTGGCAGCGGCCGGAGTGGCGGGGCGCTCCGGCTGGGCCGGGGTGGCGATGACCGGCGCTTCCGGCGCCTTCTCCTCGACGGCGGCGGGCGGCGCCGGGTTGAGGGCCTCCTCGGCGGCGCGGCGGGCGGCCTCCTCGGCGGCGACGCGGGCGCGTTCGGCCTCCTCCTCGGCGTGGCGGGCCTCCTCCTCGGACGGGCGCGGGCGGCCTTTTCGTGGTTGGTCAGGTCGGGGACGGAGGCGGCGCGGCTGGCGGCCTCGACCTTGGCGACGGCGGCGGCGGGATCGGCCTCGGCGGCGGAATGAACGCCCTCCTTGACCTCATGCATGGCGCCGCCGGCCCCGGGAGCGAAGGTGCGCTTCTTGCGAACCTCGACGGTGACCACCTTGGAGCGTCCGTGCGAAAAGCTCTGGCGGACCTGGCCGGTCTCCACCGTCTTCTTCAGCTCGAGCTTACCGGGCCGGGCCAGGCTCAGCGGGGTCTTGCGCTCTTGATCCTTGGATTCGCTCATGTAACGGCTTCGTCTCTCAACCTAAGGACACCCGGCCGCCGGCGACGGCAGGGTCACATTCCCAGGGCGGAAGCCGGCCAGCCTGTCCGCATCGTGGCGGAGCCGCAGGGCCAGCTTGCCCGGGGACAAGCATACGTGCACGGCCGCTTCGCGGCCAAATACGGCACCCAACTCGGCACCGTCGAACAGTTCGATCACCGGCAGGCCGGTTGCCGCCGCCCGCATCCGGGCGCGGCCCGCCTCCGCGGCGTCGCGGGCCTGAACCAACAGGGCGGCGCGTCCGGCGCCCAATTCGGCGCGCACCTTCTCGTATCCACACACCGCCTCGCCGGCGCGCCGCGCCAGGCCGAGGGTGTCGAGGCAGCGGCGGACGAGGAGACCCTCGATCCGCTCCGCCAGGTCGTCGGGCACCGCCACCGGCCGGCGTGCCGCCCTGGCGAACAGTCGCTTCGCCACGGCCGTATTTACCACATCCCGGCGGGGGCTCAACCAGATTCCCCGCCCCGGCAGGGTTGCGCTCACATCGGGGACGATCCTGCCGTCCGGTCCGACCACGAAGCGCAACAGCACCTCCTTGGCCTGAACCTCTCCGGTGGCGACGCAACGGCGCCGTGGCCCAGTGTCGTCGTCCCCGCGCGCCGCGTCCGTCTCATCGGCCGTTCCGCGCATTGGAGCAGCCCCCTCTTCCTAAGCCTGCCCGTCCTCGAACCAGTGGGCGCGGGCCGCCATGATCACCGCGTTGGCGTCGTCGGCGCTCATCTGGTCCTTGCCGACGATGTCGATCAACTCGTCGCTGGCCAGATCGCCCAGGTCGTCGAGGCTCTTCACCCCTTTTTCGCCCAGCTTGACCATCATGGCCGGCGTCAGGCCGTCGATGGCGGCGAGTTCGTCGCTAACTCCCAACTCGCGGCGGCGCTGGTCGTGGCGTTCGTCCTGCTCGGTGAGGAAGGCCTTGGCCCGCTCCTGCAGTTCGGCCGCCACAGTCTCGTCGAAGCCCTCGATGTCGGTGAGGTCCTCGGGGGGCACGAACGCCACCTCCTCCACCGAGGAGAAGCCTTCGGTGACCAGCAGATGGGCAATGACGTCGTCCACGTCCAGTGCCTCGATGAATAGATTCGAGCGGGTGCGGAACTCGTCCTGGCGCCGCTCCGATTCCTCGGCTTCGGTGAGGATGTCGATGTTGAGCTGGGTGAGCTGGCTGGCCAGGCGAACGTTCTGGCCGCGCCGGCCGATGGCCAGGCTGAGCTGGTCGTCGGGCACCACCACTTCGATCTTGCCGGCTTCCTCGTCGAGCACCACCTTGGTGACCTCGGCCGGGGCCAGGGCGTTGACCACGAAGGTGGCGACATCGGGCGACCACTGGATGATGTCGATCTTCTCGCCCTGCAACTCGGCCACCACCGCCTGGACGCGGCTGCCGCGCATGCCGACGCAGGCGCCCACCGGGTCGATGGAGGAGTCGTGCGACAGCACGGCGATCTTGGCGCGGCTCCCGGGATCGCGGGCCACCGCCTTGATGTCGATGATGTTGTCGTAGATCTCGGGCACTTCCTGGGCGAACAGCTTGGACATGAACACCGGATGGGTGCGCGACAGGAAGATCTGCGGGCCGCGCGGCTCGGCGCGGACGTCGTAGATATAGGCGCGGACGCGGTCGCCGGTGCGGAAGGTTTCGCGCGGGATCAGCTCGTCGCGGCGCAGCAGAGCCTCGGCGCGGCCGAGATCGACGATGACGTTGCCGAATTCGACGCGCTTGACCAGGCCGTTGGAGATTTCGCCGACGCGGTCCTTGTATTCGTTGAACTGGCGCGTGCGCTCGGCGTCGCGCACCTTCTGGACGATGACCTGCTTGGCGGTCTGGGCGGCGATGCGGCCGAAATCGATGGGCGGCAGCGGGTCGACCAGGAACTCGCCGAGCTGGGCGTCGGGCTTCTTGCGCAGCGCCTGCTTCAAGGTCACCTGGGTGGCCTCGTTCTCGAGGGGCTCGGCGACCTCAAGGTAGCGGGCCAGCTGAATCTCGCCGGTCTTGCGGTCGATATGGGCGCGGATGTCGTGCTCGTGACCGTATTTGGAGCGGCCGGCCTTCTGGATGGCCTGCTCCATGGCTTCAAGCACCTCGTCGCGGTCGATGCCCTTGTCGCGCGCGACGGCGTCGGCGACCTGAAGCAGTTCGGGGCGGGGAAGTGCGGCGATCCGTTCCATTATTCTGTCCTAGCCTTCCTGGTCCTTGGTCGCGGCAGCGATGAGGGCGTCGGTGAGCACCAGCTTGGCGTTCCTCACCTCGGCCAGGGGAATGCGGGCCTCGCCGGTCTCGATGGCGACGATGACGCAGTCAGCCTCGTCGAGGCCTTTGAGAAGCCCCTTGAAGCGCTTGCGCCCGTCGATCGGCTGGCTGGTCTCCAGCTTCGCCTCGAACCCGGCCCAGCACTCGAAATCCTTGCGCCGGGTCAGCGGCCGGTCGATGCCGGGTGAGCTGACTTCCAGCGTATAGGCCCCCTGAATGGGATCGTCCACGTCGAACAGTGCCGAGAGCGAGCGGCTGATGTCGGCACAGTCTTCGACCGTCATCGCCAAGCCGTCCTTGCGTTCGGCCATGACCTGCAGCGTGGGGCGTTCCCGGCCCTGCAGCATCACCCGCACCAGCTCGTAGCCCATACCGTCCAGCGAGGGCACGATGAGGGCCTCGAGTCGCGAGATCAAATCCATTGCTGTCGCCCTGCGACCTGATATTGGTCCTAAAAAACAAAAAAGTGGGCCAATGGCCCACCCTTACAACCCCGCCTCCAGCAACTGCTTCTCGGTGGGTGCAAGAATGTGTCTTGACGGCACTATAGCCGAAACCGGGGGCGAGGCAAGCCTGTTGTGGAAAACCTCCCTTTGCCCCGGTTCCGCGCCCTCGGGAGTGACATCCCTTCGGGCGCGGGCCATGTATGATGGCGGTATCAATCGGCAGGGGACGGATAATGAGCGAAGAGACCGGCGCGGATGACCTCGAACGGCGTCATCGCGACAAGATGGCCAAGAAGAAGGCGTCGCGCGACAAGCTGGTGGCCAGGCGCGAACAGACCAAGGGGCTGCTGATCGTCCACACCGGCGCCGGCAAGGGCAAGTCCACCGCCGCCTTCGGCATGGGCCTGCGCTGCGTCGGTCACGGCATGAAGGTGGGCATCGTGCAGTTCATCAAGGGGGCCTGGGATACCGCCGAACGGCGAATCCTGGAGGGCTTCGGCCCGCTGGTGACCTTCAAGGCCATGGGCGAGGGCTTCACCTGGGAAACCCAGGACCGCGCCCGTGACATCGCCGCCGCCGAGCGCGCCTGGGAGGCCGCCAGGGAGATGCTGGCCGACCCGTCCTACGCCATGGTGGTGCTGGACGAACTCAACGTCGTGCTGCGTTACGAGTACCTGGCGGTGGGCACGGTGCTGGAGACGCTGGCCGCCCGGCCGCCCGGCCAGCACGCGGTGGTCACCGGCCGCAATGCCCTGCCGCCGGTGATCGAGGCCGCCGATCTGGTCACCGAGATGACCATGGTGAAGCACCCCTTCCGTGCCGGGATCAAGGCGCAGGCGGGGGTGGAGTTCTGAAAAGGGTGGGAGCGGTGAAAATCATCCATTGACACCGCTTGCGCTCTCGAATATTGCTCTCCGCCTCGGACGGGCTGGCCCGTCCGGCTACCTGCCCAGGTGGCGGAATTGGTAGACGCGCTAGATTCAGGTTCTAGTGGCCGAAAGGTCGTGGAAGTTCGAGTCTTCTCCTGGGCACCATCCCTCCCCTCCGGGGGGCGGAACTGACGGACACGGCGCCGCCACCCGGAAGGGTAATAACTTTTCCGAGGTGCGGCCCGTGACCGTTCATTACCATACAGGTGACCTTCCCAGCGGCCTCGATCTCGGGGCGGTGGTGGCTGTCGACACCGAGACCATGGGGCTCAACCTCCATCGCGACCGGCTGTGCGTGGTGCAGCTGTCTGCCGGCAACGGCGACGCCCATGTGGTGCATTTTCCCGAGGCCCGGTACGACGCGCCCAACCTCGCCGGCCTGTTCGGCGACCCGGGCGTGGTCAAGCTGTTTCACTTCGCCCGCTTCGATCTTGCCCAGATCAGCCGCCATTTCGGCGTCCGCTGCCGGCCGGTATTCTGCACCAAGATCGCCTCGCGCCTGACGCGGACCAACACCGACCGCCACGGCCTGAAGGATTTGTGCCGCGACCTGCTGGGCGTCGATTTGTCCAAGCAGCAGCAGACCTCGGACTGGGGCGCCGCCACTCTCTCGCCCGAGCAGATGGCCTACGCCGCTTCGGACGTGCTGTATCTGCACGCCCTGAAGGCGCAGTTCGAGACCCTGCTCGACCGCGAGGGCCGCCGCGCCCTGGCCGAGGCCTGCTTCGATTTCCTGCCCGATCGTGCCGAGCTCGACCTGGCGGGCTGGGACCAGGACGACATCTTCGCGCATTGACGAGGGATCGGGAGCCACCCTTCGAGACAGCCGCTACGCGGCGTCCTCGGGATGAGGCACCCCTTTGGGGGCCGAGGAAAAACCGCCTCACCCCGAGGAGCGCCCACCGGGCGCGTCTCGAAGGGGTGGCTCCCGCCCTCCGCGCACTTTCGGCACGACTCTTGCGTCAAGCTTGACGTTTTGCCTTCCCCGCCGGGGGCGGATTCGTATAGTTAGGGCGCCTTGGAGCCCGCCGGCTTCTGATGGGGGAGTGCCCATGACCTTCGATGCCCGAGACCGGGCCGCCGCCGACATCGCCGCAGCGCGCCGCGTGCTGCGGACCGAGGCGTCCGCACTGGACGCGCTGGCCGAGGGGCTGGGCGGCGCCTTCACCAAGGCCATCGACATGCTGGAGGTGGCGCCGGGCCGCGCCGTGGTCACCGGCATGGGCAAGAGCGGCCATGTCGGGCGCAAGATCGCCGCCACCCTCGCCTCCACCGGCCGGCCGGCCTTCTATGTCCACCCCGCCGAGGCCAGCCACGGCGACCTCGGCATGGTCACCGCGGACGATACCGTGGTGGCGCTGTCCAATTCGGGCGAAACCCCGGAGCTGGGCGACATCGTCGCCTATTGCAAGCGGTTCGAGATCGGCTTGATCGCCATCACCTCGGGCGCCGCCAGCACCCTGGCGGAGGCCGCCGATGCCGCGCTGATCCTGCCGCCCATTCCCGAGGCCTGCCCCCTGGGCCTGGCGCCGACCACCTCCACCACCATGATGCTGGCCCTGGGTGATGCCCTGGCGGTGGCCCTCTTGGAACGCAAGGGGTTCTCCCCCGCCGACTTCCGGGTGTTCCACCCCGGCGGCCAACTGGGGAAAAGGCTGCTCAAGGTGAGCGACCTGATGCATGGCGGCGACTCCATCCCGCTGGCCGCCCCCGACGCCCCCATGAGCGAGGTGCTGCTGGTGATGACCGCCAAGAGCCTGGGCTGCGTCGGCGTGATGGGGGGGGACGGCCGGCTGGCCGGCATCATCACCGACGGCGACCTGCGCCGGCACATGCACTCCGACCTGCTGGGCCTGGCGGCCGCCGAGGTGATGACGCGGGGCGCGAAGACCGTGTTGCCCAACATGCTGGCGGCGGAAGCGCTCCGGCTGATGAACACCATGAAGATCACCAGCCTGTTCGTGGTCGCCGAGGACGGCCGGCCCGCCGGGGTGCTGCACGTCCACGACTGCCTGCGGGTGGGGGTGGCGTGAGCGACGACGCCGGCGTCGGGGAGGAGCATAAGCCGCGGCGCAAGCGGCGGCTGTTGACGGCGCGGCAGGGCGAGGGACCGCTGGCGCGCTACAGCCGCTTCGTCGGCTGGATGCAGATTGTGTTGCCGAGTCTGGCCGCCGTCCTGCTGGCGCTGGTGCTGGCATGGCCGAAGCTGGTGCAGGACGACGACCGCTTCCAGATCGGATTCGCGAAGCTGTCGCCCAAGGAGGTCGAGACGTTGTCGATGGTGAACTCGCGCTATTTCGGCGTGGACCAGGCCAACCGCCCCTTCGCGGTGTCGGCCGATCTCGCGGTCCAGCAGCCGGGCGACGCCGACCTGGTGGCGCTGAAGGCGCCCAAGGCCGACTTCACCAGTTCGTCGGGCGCCAACGTCTTCGTCGACGCCGATACCGGCCTCTACCACCAGCAGTCCAAGATTCTCGACCTGGCCGGCACGGTGAACCTGTTCCACGACGCCGGTTACGAGTTGCATACCACCGCGGCCACCATCGATCTGGTGCACAACTCCGCCAGGGGCACCGAGCCGATCACCGGCCATGGGCCGCAGGGGCGCACCCTGGCGGCCGAGGGTTTCGAGGTGCGCGACCGGGGCCTTGAGGTGGTGTTCACCGGCAAGGCGACCATGACCATGGCCGCGGTGGGCAAGGGCGCCACGGCCACGCCCAAGGGCGCCGCCGGCCCGTCCAGGGGAGCCACGCGCCGATGAGCCGGTCCGCCCTTCCCGCCGCCGTTGCCGCCGCCGCCCTGCTCGGGCTGGCGGCGATGCCCGCCGCCGCCCAGGGGTTCGACCTCAGCAAGGGGGGCGACAGCCAGATCCAGGTCTATGCCGACAGCGGCATCGAGTGGCATTCCGAGGCCATGCGCGTCATCGCCCGCGGCAACGCCAAGGCCATCCGCGGTGCCATGACGGTGACCGCCGACACCCTCACCGCCTATTATCGCAAGGGCGCCAACGGCGACGAGATCTGGCGGCTGGACGCCGACGGCAACGTCACCCTGGCCTCGCCCAACGAGACCGCCACCGGCACCAAGGCGTCCTACGACCTCGACAAGGCCATCTTCGTGCTGCGCGGCCAGCCCGCCCGCATGGCGACCCCCACCGAGACGTACACCGCCAACGAGACCATCGAGTATTGGGAAATGCAGCGGATGGCGGTGCTGCGCGGCAAGGCGGTGGCCCTCCAGGCGGACAAGAAGCTGGAGGGCGACGTGCTCACCGCCCATTTCCGCGACAAGGACGCCAGCGCCCCGGCGGTGCGGCCGGGCCAGCGCCAGCCGCCGGCCAAGCCCGCCGCCAAGTCGGCCGGCACCGCCGCGGCCGGCGGCGGCGGCAGCCTGGAACTGCAGCGCGCCGACGCCTACGGCAATGTGGTGCTGACCACCGCGTCCGAGGTGATCACCGGCGAGCGCGGCGACTACAACGTGGAAAGCGGTATCGCCACCGTCTCCGGTTCGGTTAGGATCACTCGCGAGGGGAACCAGCTCAACGGCGGCTATGCCCATGTGAACCTCCACACCGGCATCAGCAAGCTGTTCGGCTCCGCTCCCGGCGGCAAGGACGGCCAGCGGGTGCAGGGCGTGTTCGTTCCCGAGAAGAAGGATGCCGAAAGCCGGCGCGCCGTGTTCAAGGGCAACGTGCCGGCCAAGCCTCAGGATGGCGACGAGGGTGGCGGTCAGCCTCCCGCGGGGGAGAAACGATGAAACCCACCAACACGGTGCCCGCCTCTCCAAGGTCTCCCTTGGGCAAGGCCGAGCGATCCGTCCCCCGGCTGGTCGCGGCCAATACCGGCCTGCGCACGTCGGGGATCGGCAAGGTGTTCAAGCGCCGTCCCGTGCTGCGCGACGTCTCCATCTCGGTGCAGCGTGGCGAGGCGGTGGGCCTGCTGGGACCCAACGGCGCCGGCAAGACCACCTGCTTCTACTGTATCACCGGGCTGATCGCGCCCGACACCGGCAGCATCATGCTGGACGGCGAGGACATCACCGACCTGCCCATGTACCGCCGCGCCCGGCTGGGCATCGGCTACCTGCCGCAGGAGGCCTCGATCTTCCGCGGCCTGACCGTCGAGGGCAACATCATGGCGGTGCTCGAAGTCATCGAGTCCGACCGCGAGAAGCGCGAGCACACCCTGGACGAGCTGCTGGCCGAGTTCTCCATCAGCCATCTGCGCCGGGCGCCGGCCATGGCGCTGTCGGGCGGCGAGCGCCGCCGGGTCGAGATCGCCCGCGCCCTGGCCTGCCGGCCGCATTTCGTGCTGCTGGACGAGCCGCTGGCCGGCATCGACCCCATCGCGGTGTCCGACATCCGCGACCTGGTCTCCCACCTCAAGGACCGCGGCATCGGCGTGCTGATCACCGACCACAACGTTCGCGAGACGCTGGACATCATCGACCGCGCCTACATCCTCCACGACGGCATGCTGCTGATGGAGGGCCGCCCCTCGGAGATCGTCGCCCACGAGGGGGTGCGGCGGGTCTATCTCGGCGAACGTTTCAGTCTTTAGGGCGTAATTACCCGCCATGGCGCTCGCTCCCCGGTTGGACCTCCGCCAGAGCCAAACCCTGGTGATGACGCCGCAACTGCAGCAGGCCATCAAGCTGCTGCAGCTGTCGAACATGGAACTGTCGGCATTCGTCGAGCAGGAACTGGAGCGCAATCCGCTCTTGGAGCGCGAGGACTCCGACCGATCGGACGGTCTCGACGAGCCGCCCAGCCTCGACACCCTGCCCCCCGAACCCGGCATCGTCGACAGCCCGCCCGGGGTCACCGGCGACGATACGCTGGACGTCGACTACGACAACACCTTCAACAACGACAGCGCCGGCGATCAGGTGGACGGCGAGGCCTTCGCCCAATGGGGCAGCGGCGCCGGCGGCCGCCTCGACTTCGAGGACGGCGAGTCCAATCTGGAAATGACGCTGGCCGGCGACATCTCCCTGCGCGACCATCTGCTGGCCCAGGTCAACGTCGACCTCCCCGATACCGCCGAGCGCCTCATCGGGCTGCATCTGATCGAGATGCTGGACGCGGCCGGCTACCTCATCGGCGACCTCGGCGACCTGGCCGAGCGGTTGGGCTGCCCGGTGGAGCGCGTGTTGGCGGTGCTGGCCAAGGTGCAGCGCTTCGACCCCACCGGCGTGTTCGCCCGCTCGCTCAAGGAATGCCTGGGGCTGCAACTGGCCGAGCGCAACCGCCTCGATCCCGCCATGCAGGCCTTGCTCGACAATCTCGAACTGCTGGCGCGGCGCGACCTGGCCGGGCTGATGCGGGTCTGCGGCATCGACGCCGAGGACCTGGCCGAGATGATCGGCGAGATCAAGGCGCTCGACCCCAAACCGGCGCTGGTGTTCGACCACGTGGTGGCGCAGACCATCACCCCCGACGTGCTGATGCGCCGCGGCCCCGAGGGCGGCTGGCTGGTGGAGCTGAACTCGGACACCCTGCCGCGCGTGCTGGTCAATACCCGCTACTACACCAGGATCGCCGCCGGCAGCCAGTCGAAGGACGACAAGACCTATATCTCGGAGCGCTTCCAATCGGCCAACTGGCTGGTGAAGTCGCTGCACCAGCGCGCCACCACCATCCTCAAGGTCGCCACCGAGATCGTCCGCCAGCAGGACGGCTTTTTCCGCCTGGGCATCCAGCACCTGCGGCCGCTGGTGCTGCGCGACATCGCCACCGCCATCAGCATGCACGAGAGCACGGTCAGCCGGGTGACCTCCAACAAGTACATCGCCACGCCGCGCGGCATCTACGAGTTGAAGTATTTCTTCACCCAGTCCATCGGCTCGGCCGACGGCGGCGACGCCCACTCGGCCGAGTCGGTGCGCCACCGCATCAAGGCGCTGATCGACGGCGAGGGCCGCCAGGTGCTGTCCGACGACCGCCTGGTGGAGCTGCTGAAAGGCGACAGTATCGACATTGCCCGCCGAACGGTGGCAAAGTACCGGGAGGCCATGGGCATCCCGTCCTCGGTCCAGCGTCGGCGTGAGAAGTCGCTGGGAATGTGAATGATGGTGCCGCGCACAAGTCGGTGAAGCTTGACTCGGAGGGGCGTCGGAACTATTTTCCGGCCCTTCCTTGCTCCCGGCGTTTAATGGCCGGCAAGAGAGGGTGTTTCATGGAAATCACCGACCTCATCAGCCCCGCTGCGGTCATCTCAAACCTGCGCGCGACCTCGAAGAAGCAGGCGCTGCAGGAATTGGCCAAGCGGGCCGCCGAGCTTACCGGCCTGCACGAGCGGGCCGTATTCGACGTCCTGCTGGAACGCGAGCGCCTGGGTACCACCGGCGTCGGCAACGGCATCGCCATCCCGCACGGCAAGCTGCCGACGCTGGACCGGCTCTATGGGCTGTTCGCCCGCCTTGAGCGGCCGATCAACTTCGAGTCCATCGACGAGCAGCCGGTCGACCTGATCTTCCTGCTGCTGGCCCCCGAATCGGCCGGCGCCGACCACCTCAAGGCCCTGGCCCGGGTGTCGCGGCTGCTGCGCGACAAGGGCGTCTGCGAGAAGCTGCGCGGCACCGAAAAGGGCGAGGCGCTCTACGCCCTGCTCACCGAGTCTCCCGCCAGCCGGGCGGCGTAGGGCGCGCCCTCAGGCTCCCCCAGGCCCCACCCCCCGAAAGCGGGACTCCATGCGGCTACGCGCAGGGTGCCGGAGGCCGGGCGTTCCGCGCGGGCTCGACATGGACCCCCGCCATCGCGCTAAGGGATGCACACATCTCGGGGCCGTCGGTCGAAACGCGATTGACCGGGGCTGCCGGTCCATGATTCGATTCCCATGTCTTGCAGGGGAGATGGATCGCGATGGGGGTAAACGGCTGGAGGCTGGGCGAGTTCG
>JACPDP010000044.1:55751-77072 GCA_016183945.1 Magnetospirillum sp. | reverse complement strand
GGCATGATCGAATTGGCCGACAAGCGCATGTACGAGGCCAAGAAGGGCGGCCGCGACCGCGCCGTCATGCCCGACGGCGAAGTGCTGGTGTTCGGGGGGACGTAAGACTCTCTCCCCTGCTGGGAGAGGGAAAATTGGGATTTACCTCTCGCGGAAGGCCTCGTGGCGTAGCTTGACCACCGGTTTGACGAGGAACTCCATCACCGTTCGCGCTCCGGTGTGGATTTCGACGGTGGCCTGCATGCCGGCGGTGATCGGGCGCTTGTCGGACTCGTCGCCGATATAGGACTTGTCGGTCTGCACCACGACCCGGTAGTAGGGCTGGTTCTGCGGCGGGCCGCCGATGGTGGTGTCGGGGGCCACCAGGATGACCTCGCCCTCCAGCCCGCCATAGGTGGTGTAGTCGTAGGCCGACAGCTTGACCGTGGCCTTTTGGCCGGTCTGGACATAGCCGCGGTCCATGGGCGACAGCTTGGCGTCGATCTGCAGGCGCTCGTGCAGCGGCACCATTTCCATGATGGGATCGCCGGCCTTGATGACGCCGCCGATGGTGTTGGAGCGCATGTTCTTGACGATGCCGTCGATGGGGCTGGTGATCTGGGTGCGGCGCTGCTGGTCCGAGGCCTGCGCCAACAGTTCGCGGGTGCGCGCGATATTGAGCTCGCACTCCGACATTTCCTGCTGGGCGGTGCGGATGAAGCGTGCCCGTTCCTCCTCCATGCGTTGACGCGCCTCCTGCTGGGCGGCCTGCGAGCGCGGGATCGATGCTTGCACGCTGTCGAGCTGGCCGCGCAGATCCTCCATCTGGGCCTCGGCGGTGACGTGGTCCATCTTCGAGGTCAGCCCCGACCGGATCAGGTCCTTGGACATTTCGAAGCGCTGGGTGGACAGGCGCAGGTTGTTGGCCAGGGCGCGCCGCTTGGTCTCCAGTTCGTTGACCTCCAGCCCCTTCTGCTGCACCTGCTGCTGCAAGACCGAGAGGCTGGCCTTCAGCGCTTGGTGGCGGGCCTCGTAGGAGTGACCTTCGGCCTCCAGCAGGCTGGGCTGGCGCTTGGCCTCGTCGGGTGGGAAGGCGAGCGGGGTGCCGTTGAGTTCGGCCACCAGGCGGGCCCGCTGCAGGTGATAGCCGTCGAGGCGGACCTGCAGTTCCTCGCGGTTGACCGAGCTGACCGCCAGTTCCAGCAGCAGCAGTGGTTCGCCCTCCTTCACCTCGGCGCCTTCCACCGTATAGATCTCGCGGATGACGCCACCCTCCAGGTGCTGAATGACCTTGACCTTGCCCTCCGGCACCACTTCGCCCTCGGCGATGGCGACCTCGTCGAGAACGGCGAGCTGTGCCCAGGCCAGGAAAATCACCAGCAGGCTGATGACGAGGCGCGCCATGGTCCGCCAAGTGGGCAGGGGATAGGTGTTGGCCAGCCGGTGGAGCTTGCCGTCGGGGCCGTGGTAGTCGCGCAGCGGCGCCGGCCCGAGCGCATCCAGCGGCGGCAGGAACCAGTTCACCACCGCCTTCAACGCCCCGTGCGCATACCAGTGGGCGCGCGCCGGAAGTCCCTCCGGCGGTCCCGGCTGGTCTTCCGACGGCTGGGGACGGGCGAACAGCCAGCGGACGAAGGCCCACAGCGCCGCGACGGTCCCCAACAGGCGCTTCCGCGGCGACGGCGGCGGATCGCCAGGCGGTTGAGCGCCGCCGGCCCCCCCCATCATCGCCATCATCTGCATCATCTGCTCGGGGGAGAGCTGCGGCTGCGGGGCGCCCGCGCCTTCTGCCGCCGGCGGAGGGGGAGGGGGGGCGAGAGTGTCGCTCATGCCGTCACCGCCTGTGGCTGCTGGCGCACGCCGAACAGGCGCTGAAGGGTCTCGGCGGCCGGCCCGGCGGCGGCGACACGGCCCTTGTCCACCACCACCACGTCGCGGCACACCGGCAGCAGCACCGGGCTGTGGGTGACGATGATGACGGTGCGCTCCTTGGCGAACTCGGCCAGGGTGTTGCGCAGGTCCTCCTCGGCCTGGCGGTCGAGGCTGGCCGACGGCTCGTCCAGCAGCAGCACCGGCGGGTTGCCGATCAGCGCGCGGGCGATGGCGATGCGCTGGCGCTGCCCGGCCGACAGCCGCGAGCCGGCCTCGCCGATCTGGGCGCCATAGCCGTCGGGCAGGTCGACGATGTAGTGGTGCACGCCGGCGATCTTGGCCGCGGCCAGGATTTCATCGTCGGTGCAGCCGGGCAGGCCATAGGCGATGTTGTCGCGGATGGTGCCGTTGAACAGCACGCATTCCTGCGGCACATAACCCATCCAGCCGGCCAGTTCGGCGCGGGTGAATTGGGCGATGTCGGCGCCGTCGAGCAGGACGCGGCCCTTTTCGGGATGGTAAAGCCCCATCAGCACCTTCAGCAGCGTGCTCTTGCCGCTGCCGTTGCGGCCCAGGATGGCGACGACGCCCTTCGGACGGATGTCGAGGCGGTCGATGGCCACCGCCGGCTGGGCTTTCTTGTCGTAGGAAAAGATCAGGTCTTCCACGGCCAGATGGCCGGTGGGGCGCTCGCGGCGGATGGCACTCTCGCGGCGCTCCTCGCTCTCGTTGAAGACCTCGCCCAGGCGCTCGACCGACTGCTTGAAGGCGGCGAAGGTCTTCCAGGCGCCCACCAGTTGGTTGATGGGGCCGTAGAGTCGCGACGACAGCATGTTGCAGGCCACCAGCGCGCCCATGGTCAGCTCGTGGTCGATGATGAAGACGGCGCCCACCGTGGTCAGCGCCATGCTGCCCAGCATGGTCAGCGTCTGGCCCAGGTTGACGTAGCCGTCCTGGACCGCGCCGCGCTGGATGGACTGCTCGATGGTGCCGGCCTGGCGTTCCTCCCAGATGGGGCGGATGGCGCGGTCAAGCGCCACCGCCTTGACCGTGCCGCGCCCGGCGATGATCTCGGCCACCAGGGCGTCGCGGGCGGACTGGACGTTCTTCTCCTTACCCGAGGTGTCGGTCAGCGCCGAGCCCGATTTCCATGCCAGAAGGATGAAGGCGGCGAACATGGCGATGAACACCACCGCCAGCGGCCGGCCGATGGCGAAGATGACGCCGAGGAAGAGGAACACGAAGGGCAGGTCGGCCAGCAGGATGGCCGTCGCTCCCGACACCGTGTTGCGGATGGCGTCGACATCGCGGAACAGCGTCTGCCAGAACGAGGCCGGCCGGCTCTCCAAGGTGCGCAACGGCAGGTGCATCACTTTGTCGAACAGCTTGGTGCCGACCTCGACGTCGATGCGCAGCGCCACCGTCTGCATGACGCGGCCACGCGACGTGCGGACGATGTAGTCGAAAAACAGCAGGATGCAGACGCCGATGGTCAGGCCCTTGAGCGTCGCCATGCCGGAATGGCCGATGACGCGGTCGTAGACCTGCATCACGAAGATCGGCACCGCCAGAGCAAGGATGTTGACGAACAACGAGGCCGCCAGCAATTCGCGCATGACGGGGCGAAGCGGGTCCAGGATTGGCGTCAGCCAACTCTTCTTGTCGGCGCTCATGGCGATGATTTGCGCCCGGCCGGGCGATGGATGCAAACGAAAAAGACCGAGTCGTCGCCCTTGACGGCAACGACGCAAAGGTTGACGCTATTGGTATGACCAAGAATCAACTCTCTTCGCGGCCCCTTCATCGCAGGGCCAAGCCGGAAGGCGGCCTGGTATCGGATCGGGTGGTGGACCGCATTCTGGCCCGCATCGCCTCGGGCGAGTGGGGGCTGGGCCACCGTTTGCCCGGCGAACGCCAGCTCGCCGAGGAAATGGGGGTCAGCCGTGTCTCGGTGCGCGCCGCGCTGCAGGGGCTGAAGACGCAAGGCTTCGTCGACGCCGTGCAAGGCGGCGGCACCCGGGTGATCGCCTCCACCAGCACCATGGAGCCGGGGCTGGTGGAGCTGGTCCGGGTCAACCGGGAGAACCTGCACGACCTCGCCGAGATCCGTTGCAACCTGGAGATGTGGGCGGCGCGCCGGGCCGCGCTCAACGCGACTGACCAGCAAATCGGCGAAATGGCCGCCATCCTTGCGGCCGCCGAGCCCGGCATGGCCAGCGCCAAGTACAAGACCGAGCACGACCTGCGCTTTCACTTGGCGGTGGCCAAGGCGTCGGGCAGCGGCGTCTACATGCACATCGTCGGTTACATCCGCGGCATTCTGGAAGAGACGGTGGCTTTCCACCGCTATGAGCTGTTCCCCACCGCCGAGGACGACCAGACCATCCTCGCCCAGCATCGTGCCATCTTCGACGGCATCCGCCGGCGCGATCCCGATGCCGCCGCCGCGGCCATGGAAGTCCATCTCGGCTGGGTGGTGCGAGCCTTCGACGAGGAGCGCGAGCGTCGGCGGCGCGAGACGGCTTGACGGGCGGCACCCGCCCGCATCCGATGCTGCCCTGGGCCATGTGGGCGTTGGGCGCTTCCTTTTACTGCTACGCCTTCTTCCAGCGTGTTGCCCCGGCGGTGATGGTGGACGAGATGATGCGCGAGTTCGCCGTCGGCGCCGCCATCGCCGGCATGCTGTCGGGTCTGTACTTCTATACCTACGCCGCCATGCAGATCCCCATCGGGCTGCTGCTCGACCGCTTCGGGCCCCGGCGAATGCTGGCCGGCTTCGCCCTGCTGTCCGCGGCGGGCAGCGCCCTGTTCGCGCTGGCTCCAGGCCTGGGTCCCGCCTATGCCGGCCGTGCCCTGGTCGGACTGGGGGCGGCGGTGACCTGGGTGGGGACGCTCAAGCTGGCCTCCCTGTGGTTTCCGCCGCAGCGTTTCGCGCTGATCACCGGCCTGACCCTGGCGATGGGGATGGCCGGCGCGGTGGGCGGGCAGGCGCCGCTGGCCGCCGCGGTGGCCGCGTATGGTTGGCGCGGCACCATGTGGGGGGCGGCGCTGGCGGCCGCGGGCTTGGCGGTGGTGCTGTGGCTGTTCGTGCGCGACGGTGGGCCGTCCCACCCACCGGAGTCGAGGCCGGCGGAGTCGGGAGGGAGCCTCGGCGCCGGGCTGACGCTGGCGTTGCGGACGCCGCAGATCATCGTCCTCGGCCTCTACAGCTTCGCCATGGCGGGGCCGATGCTTTCGGTCGCCGGGTTGTGGGGGGTGCCGTATCTGATGCAGGTTCACGGCCTGGATCGGCCCTCCGCCGCCTTCACCACCTCGGCCATGCTGGTGGCGTGGGGCATCAGCTCGCCGCTCACCGGCTGGTTCAGCGACCGCATGGGGCGGCGCCGGCCGGCACTGGTGGTGGCCGCCATCGGCAGCCTGGCTTTCGGCTCGGCGGCGTTCTACCTGCCAGGCCTGCCGCTTCCCCTGCGGCAGATTCTGCTCTGCCTGATGGGCGCCATGGGGGGGGCCTTCGTGCTGTCGTTCGCCGCGGCGCGCGAGCACGCGCCGGCCTGGGCGAGCGGGGCGGTGCTGGGGGTGGTGAACACCTGCTCCATGGCCTCGGGGGCAGTCTTCCAACCCTTGATCGGTTGGCTGCTCGACCTCAACTGGGAGGGCGGGACCGTGGATGGCGGCAGGGTGTATTCCGCCGCTGCCTATGGGACCGCCTTCACGGCGTTGTTGGCCTGCCAAGGGGCGGCTCTGCTGCTGGCGCTGGCCAGCCGCGAAACTTTCTGTCGCCACCGCGAATGGGCCGTGGCGAAGGATATAGCCGCTTTCCGACCCGATTCCGACCCGGGGGGGCGGTAGGCGGGGCGTTCCGGCTCTGCTATGGTGCCGCAGCTGCGCAACAGGATTTCGTGATGAGAAGAACGAGGAACGCCAAGATCATCGCCACGCTGGGGCCGGCGACGTCGACTCCCCAGGCGATCGAGGGGCTTTTCAACGCCGGAGCCGACGTTTTCCGCCTCAATTTCAGCCACGGCAGTCATGCCGAGCATCAGGCTCGCTACGACGCCATCCGGGACCTTGAGCGCAAGGTCCACCGTCCCATCGCCGTGCTGGCCGACCTGCAGGGGCCGAAGCTGCGGGTGGGCAGGTTCGTCGGCGGCGTGGTCCGTCTCGATGCCGGGGCGCCGTTCCGCCTCGATCTGTCGGAGGAGTTGGGCGGCGTTCACCGCGCGCCGCTGCTCCATCCCGAGGTGTTCGCCGCATTGGCGATAGGAACCGAACTGTTGCTCGACGACGGCAAGGTCCGCCTGAGGGTGGAGCGTCACGGCAGCGATTTCGCCGAGACCCGCGTCATCACCGGCGGCGAGCTGTCCAATCACAAGGGCGTCAACGTGCCCAATGTGGTTCTGCCCATCTCGCCCTTGACCGAGAAGGACGTGGCCGATCTGGAATTCGCCGTGGACATGGGCGCCGACTGGATCGCCCTGTCCTTCGTGCAGCGGGCCTCCGACGTGCAGGAGGCGCGCCGGCTGATCGCCCAGCGCGTCGGCACCCGGGTGCGGCTGCTGTCCAAGCTGGAGAAGCCGTCGGCCATCGAGCATCTCGACGACATCGTCGAGCTGTCCGATGCGGTGATGGTGGCACGCGGCGACCTCGGCGTCGAATGCCCGCTGGAGATGGTGCCGATCCTGCAGAAGCGCATCGTGCGGGCCTGCCGCGCCGTCGGCAAGCCGGTGGTGGTGGCGACTCAGATGCTGGATTCCATGGTGCATGCCCCGTCGCCGACCCGCGCCGAGGCCTCGGATGTGGCCACCGCCGTCTATGACGGCGCCGACGCGGTGATGCTGTCGGCCGAGACCGCCAGCGGCGACTACCCCATCGACGCCGTCACCATGATGGACCGCATCATCGACCGGGTGGAGCGGGACGAGCATTACCGCGTCATCACCGATGCGGCGCGGCGCAGTCCCGAACACACCACGCGGGACGCCATCAGCGCGGCGGCCCGGCAGGTGGCCCACACGGTGGGGGCGGCGGCCATCGTCACCTACACCTCGTCGGGTTCCACCACCCTGCGTGCCGCCCGCGAGCGGCCCGAGCAATCGATCCTGTCGCTGACCTCGGACATCGAGGTGGCGCGTCAGCTGGCCCTGGTCTGGGGCGCCCATACCTGCGTGCTGACCAAGGAGGTACGCGGTTTCGCCGAGATGGTGAACAAGGCGGTCCACTTCGTGCTGCACGAGGGCTTCGCGCAGGCCAGCGACCGCATCGTGATCACCGCCGGGGTGCCGTTCGGTTGCTCAGGCACCACCAACATCCTGCGCGTGGTCGAGATCGCCGAGCATAGCGAACAGGGGCACGGATAAGACGTCGGAGCCCCCTCGCCGGCGGGAGAGGGGGCGAATCCGCTACTCGACCAATTCGACCGAGTAGTTCTCGATCACCGTATTGGCCAGCAGGTTGCGGCACATCTGCTCGACGGCGGCCTTGGCCTTGGTGCGGTCGGTCTCGGCGATGTCGAGTTCGAGGTACTTGCCCTGGCGCACGTCGTGCACGCCGTCAAACCCGAGCGAGCCCAGCGCGTGCTGCACCGCCTTTCCCTGGGGATCGAGCACGCCATTCTTCAAGGTGATATGGACTTTGGCTTTCATGCGTTCCTCTGAGAAGGATGAGGTTGTGTTCGTCGCGACAATGCGGGAAGGTCTTCGAAATCTCCACGAACCAATGCCAGTTTCTTTTCCCGACGCCAACCCTTGACTTGTCGTTCGGCTGAGATCGCGTCTTCGACGCGGTCGAACCACTGGCTGAAAACCAACTCGACGGGGCGTCGGCTGGCCGTGAACCCGCCTAAGGCCGCGTGCTGGTGTTCAGCCACCCGTTGCTCCAGCGTGGCGCGCGTCGTGCCGACGTAAAGCGATCCGTCGCGGCATTTCAGCATATAAAGCCAGCACCCATCGCACACTTCCAGCTTTGGCCCGCCCCGAAGGATGGATTTGCCGGTTCTACTGCATCGTTGCCGGGCCCTTGAGGTCGCGGGGACCTCCTTCGGGCAGAATTCCGAGGCGGCGGGCGACCTCCTGGTAGGCTTCCTCGACACCGCCGAGGTCGCGGCGGAAACGGTCCTTGTCCATCTTCTCGTTGGTCTTCAGATCCCAGAGGCGGCAGGAATCGGGGCTGATTTCGTCGGCCAGCACGATCTGCATGTCCTCGTTGTTGTAGAGGCGGCCGAACTCGATCTTGAAGTCCACCAGGCGGATGCCGATGCCCAGGAACAGGCCCGTCAGGAAATCGTTGATGCGCAGGGACAACGACATGATCTCGTCGAGATCCTGGGTGGTGGCCCAGCCGAAGGCGGTGATGTGCTCCTCCGAAACCATGGGGTCGTTGAGGGCGTCGGACTTGAAGTAGTACTCGACGATGGAGCGCGGCAGCGGCGTGCCCTCCGACAGGCCGAAGCGCTGCGCCAGCGAACCGGCGGCGACGTTGCGCATGACCACTTCCAGCGGAATGATCTCGACCTCGCGCACCAACTGCTCGCGCATGTTGAGACGGCGGACGAAATGGGTGGGAACGCCGATTTCACCCAGCTTCAGCATCAGATACTCGGAGATGCGATTGTTCAGCACCCCCTTGCCGGTGATGGTGCCGCGCTTCTTGTTGTTGAAGGCGGTGGCGTCGTCCTTGAAATACTGGACCAACGTGCCGGGCTCGGGGCCTTCGAAGAGAACCTTGGCCTTGCCTTCGTAAATCTGTCTGCGTCTGGCCATGGGATTCACCCGAGGTATGAAGGCGCAACTGACGTTGCGCGGAATGGGGCGTGCGTTGCAAACCGCCCCCCGGCGATCAGTCAAGGTTTGATATAGCAGGGATATGGGGGTGAGACAACGTTCGCCCCACCCCGTGCCGGAGTGGTCAGGCTTCGTCCGCCACCACGTTGGTGTATGGGGCGACCCGTGGGCGAGGGGTGAACAGCCACCGCGGCCGGATCTCCGGCGTCTCCGCCGAGGCCACGGCGATCAGCGAGCTGGATACGGTGCCGAAGCCGTCCGGCCGCAGGAAAGACATGGCCGGCATCTCCTCGCCATCGGCGCCGCCGCCGGGGTCGGCCAGCAGGGCGGGCCATCCGCCCCAATCGCCGGCGGCGGGGTCGGGGGGGGGCAGGGCGCGGAAGCGCGGCAGATAGGCGCGGATGCGTGGGCTGGCCTCGTCGTCGAGGTCGAGTGCCGTCAACATGTGCAGCCCGGCGGGAATGGCGTGCCGCACGATGCGGCTGCCATCGGCCCTCAGCCAGAAGGCGTCGCGGTTGTCGGCCACCACAAGGTTGAACGGCCGGTAGGCCCGCGCGTCGAGGTGCAGCAACGCCTCCGCGGCGTCGGCGGCGTCGGCATGGTCGAGCGCCTCCAACACCAGTTCGCCGCGCGACCGCTTGCCCGGCGCCGGACCCAGCGTGCCGACACGGTTGAGGATGGCCGCCACCACGCCGTGATCGTTGAGACCCATCCAACTGCCGCCGGCCAGTTCGTCGAGTCCGGCCACCACATGGGGGCGGTCGGGCCAGTGCCGCCCTGGCGCTTGCCACGGCCGGCCGGCCACTTCGTCGCGGTTGGCCGCGACGATCAGCGGCCAGGCCTCGGTCGGGCGGCGCAGCACAATGAGGGTGCACATGGTCGATTTTTCCCGTTCAACCCCGGCACTCGCGCCGGTATAACTCCCTTTGCCGCAATGGCACCGGGGTAAAAAGACAACCACTTGCACTAAAGTGGGACAACGGGAATCCACTTACCATGACCACATTCGATGAGCGTGAAAAGGCCTTCGAGGCGAAATACCGTTTGGATGAGGAAACCGCTTTCAAGATCAACATCCGGCGCGACAAGCTGCTGGGCCTGTGGGCCGCCGAGCAGATGGGCTTGGCCGGGGATGCCGCCAAGGGCTATGCCCTGACGGTGATCGACGCCGAGTTCAGCGAGTCCGACCACGACGCCAGCCACAAGGTGGCGCGGGATTTCGCCGCCATGGGTCTGGCCATCGACGAGACCGCCGTCCGCACCCACAAGGATCGTATGTTCGAGTTGGCGCGCGAGCAGGTGCTGGGCGAGATCGAGCGGCGCGGACCCCTTCCCCGGTAGCGCCGGAGGAGGGGCCCGGGCGGCAAAAGGGTTTGCGCGGATGCGCAAACCCTACGAAGCTAAGGCGTGCCGGCCTCGCACAGCTTCCAGTCGTCGCCTTGCAGGGCGAACAGCATCACCAGCTTCTGCTTGGTCGAGCTGTCCACGGCGACGCGGAACCGGCTGCCGGTGCAGGCGCCGGCCACCGGCTGCGGCGGCGTCTTGATGTGCTTGGAATTCAGGCAGGAGTAGCTGCTTTTCGGGATATCGCCCTGCAGCGGCTTGAGCGGCTGATTGTTGACGCGGACGGAATAGGTGGCCTGTCCGCCCTTGACGTCGCCGATCAGATCGATGGCACCGAAGCGCGAGCGATAGTGGCCGGCGGTGGCCTGACCATCGTTCATCGCCCCGGCCAGCGGGCGGAAGGACACGGCGGAGCAGGCCGGCGGCTGCTTCTTGTTGGCGGCCTCGGCCGGGAAGGCTAAGCCGCAGGCCAGCGCCGCGGCGATGACGACGGGAATGCGCATGGACGGACTCCGGACCACATTGCGGGACGCCACCATAATCCGGTGCGCCTCCCGCGCAAAGACCCCGAAAGGCAGGCGGCGATGACCGACGAGCATACCCGCATCGAGACCGACACCATGGGCGCCGTGGCGGTGCCGGCCGATCGGCTGTGGGGCGCCCAGACCCAGCGCAGCCTGGAGAACTTCCCCATCGGTGACCAGCGTATGCCCGACGCCCTGATCCGCGCCCTCGGGGTGCAGAAGCAGGCCGCCGCCCTGGCCAACCGGGCGCTGGGCGAGTTGGAGCCGCGGCTGGCCGACGCCATCGCCGCTGCCGCCGCCGAGGTCGCCGGCGGCGGCCTGGCCGAGCATTTCCCGCTGGTGGTGTGGCAGACCGGCTCGGGCACCCAGACCAACATGAACGCCAATGAAGTCATCGCCAACCGCGCCAACCAGAGCCTTGGCGCCCCGCTGGGGGCCAAGGCGCCGGTGCATCCCAACGATCACGTCAACCGCAGCCAGTCCTCCAACGACAGCTTCCCCACCGCCATGCACATTGCCGCGGTGATGGAGGCCGAGGGCCGGCTCCTGCCGGCGTTGGATCGGCTGCGCCAATCCCTGGCGGCGAAGGCGGCGGCCTTCGCCGCCATCGTCAAGATCGGCCGTACCCACCTGCAGGACGCCACGCCCCTCACCCTCGGGCAGGAAGTGGGCGCCTGGGCGTCGCAGGTCGCGGCATCCGCCACCCGCATCCGCGCCCGTCTGCCCGAGCTGTGCGAGCTGGCCCAGGGCGGCACCGCGGTGGGGACCGGGCTCAACGCCCCCAAGGGCTTCGACACCAGCTTCGCCGCCGAGCTGTCGCGGCTGACCGGCCTCGATTTTCGCCCGGCCGCCGACAAATTCGCGGTGCTGGCCGCCCACGATGCCCTGGTGGCGCTGTCGGGCGATCTCAACGCCTGCGCGGTGGCGCTGAACAAGGTCGCCAACGACGTGCGTCTGCTGGGCTCGGGGCCGCGCTCCGGTCTGGGAGAACTGGTCCTGCCGGCCAACGAGCCCGGCTCGTCCATCATGCCGGGCAAGGTCAACCCCACCCAGTCGGAGGCCCTGGCCATGGTCTGCGCCCAGGTGATGGGCAACCATCTCGCCGTCACCGTGGCGGGGGCACAGGGGCACCTCCAACTCAACGTCTTCAAGCCGGTGATCATCCGCAATGTGCTGGAGTCGATGCGGCTGCTGGGGGACGCCGCCCGCAGCTTCGCGGAACGCTGCATCGACGGCCTGGGCGCCGACGAGCGTCGCATCGCCGAATTGCGCGACCGCTCGCTGATGCTGGTGACGGCGCTGGCCCCCCGGATCGGCTACGACAAGGCGGCCGCCATCGCCAAGAGGGCGCACGCCGAGGGAACCACGCTCAGGGAGGCGGCTCTGGCCTCGGGCGATGTCACCGGCGAGCAGTTCGACGCCTGGGTCAGGCCGGAAGAGATGGTGTGAGAAATCTCACACAGGAGCCGTCACCCCCGCAACGAGGAACAATCGATCACCGTCGACAGGCTCATTGAAGCGATCGTTCAGCCAAAACTCGCCTGCCATGATCCAAGCTCCCGCTGTTTCTCAGCTTGAATCATGGCAGGCTCGCCAAATCATAATTGGGTTTTGATTCTAATGCCAATTCGCCGCGATGATCGGGTCCAACTGCTGGTGCTGGGGCACCGTCAATTGGGTCTGGCCGATCGGCGGCGGCGTCATCGACGCCATCGCCGTCACCAGATTCTCGACCTGGCCGTCGAGGAGGGTCTGGCCGCCGCTGGTGACGACCTGGGCGACATGGTTGGCGGTGCTGGCGTACCAGCCGGAAATGGTCGCCGTGTCGGTGGTGCCGATGATCGACATCTCCAAGTCGTTGCCGACATGCCTGAACCACAACTGGTCGACGGCGATGCCGGCGCCGATGGTCACGCGGTCGCCATCGCCGCCCTGTCCGGTGTTGTCGATGATGTCGGCCCCGGAGCCACTGCCGAAGACATAGGTGTCCAGCCCCTCGCCGCCGGTCAGCGTATCATTGCCGCTGCCGCCATCAAGGACGTCGTTGCCGCCGTTGCCGATCAGAGTGTCGTTGCCGGCGTCGCCGAACAGCATGTCGGCCCCAGCCCCGCCGGTCAGCGTATCGTTACCGGTAGTGGAGGTGCACAGGCCCTCCTGCACCCGCACCGTCACCGCGCCGTTGCTCCAGGTGGTGAAGCCGCCGCTGGTGGCGCCCCGGCTCCAGCCGTCGTCGGTGAAGACCACGCGGTCGCCGGCCTCTCCCCGGATCTGGATGGCGTGGGTGTCGGGCGCCAGGGCATCGACCCCGGCCGCACTCAGCGCCACCGTCTGCCCGCCGTTGCCGGTCAGGTCGATCTTGTGGATCAGGCTGGCCCCGCTGGCCGGCGCGCTGCTCAGGTCGAGCAGCCCGTCGGTGGCGGTGTAGGCCAAGGCGGTCGAGGCGGTGTTGATCGCCGAGAACCCGGTCGGGGTCGCATAGCTGAAGGCGTCGGTGCCGTCATTCAGCGTGAACTGACCGGCATAGCCGGAATAGGCGGGGTGCATCCAAAGCCCGAGATAGAGCGGCTGTGACGCGCCGTCGAGATCGGACCTCGAATAGCCGGAAACCGTTCCCGTCGATGGATTTCCACCGGAGACCCAGCTTCCGTCGTAGGAGACCCACTCCTTGATGTGGGAGAGGTCGGTGGCGTCGATGGCAATGCCGATGACGCTGCCCGACGGACGGCCGTCACCGCTGGCCACACCAAAATTCATCATGTAAGTGCCATCACAGAGACCATAATTGTGCAGAGTGGTGTTCTGGACGGATTCCGACGCCCCCGCCGTACCGGCGGGGCACAGGGTGAATGACCACAGCCACGGCTGCGAATCCACCCGGATTTCAGTGTACCATTTCCCCTGTGTGATGGCGGAATCCGAGCGCACGGTCTCATAGGTGCTTCCACTCGTGTAGGCGACGGTCAGCCCCCCGTTGCTGGCGGTCATCTTGGGATTCGACGCGCCCAGCCAGGCGTACTCGATGTTGGAGCCCGAGCGGTTGGTGCCGTCCTGGACCGCGATGGTGGCGCTGGCGGTGCCCAGGCTGGCGCCCGTCGCCGCGGACAGGGTGGCGGTGAAGGATTCCGTCCCCTCCGCGGCACCGTCGGCCGCCGTCGCCACCGTGATGTAGCCGGTGGTCCGGCCGGCGGGAATGGTCAGCGTGCCGCCGCCCCCGGCATAGTCCGACCCGGCCGCGGCGGTGCCGCCGCCCAGGGTGTAGGACACCGTGACGTCGCTGTCGGAGACGCGGCTGAGCGTCACCGGGATGCGGGCGTTCATGCCCTCGATGGTCGCCACGCTGCCGATGGAGATCACCGGAACCGCTTCGGCGCCGGCGCCGAAGCCCGAGATGGTGCCGATGCCCTGGCCGTCGGCGATGGCGGCCCCCGAGGCGTTTGACAGTGTCAGCAGCACCGTCTGGTCGGGTTCGTAGATGTCGTCGTCGAGCACCGCGACGCTCACGGTCTTCGAGGTCTCACCGGCCGCGAAGGTCAGCGTGCCGCCGGTGGCGGTGAAATCACCGCCCGAAAGCGCGGTGCCGCCGGCGGTGGCGTAGTCAACGCTCGCCGCGCTGTCCGAAGCCCGGTTCAAGCTGACGGTAAACGTCATCGTCCCAGCCGCCTCATTCACCATCAGGTCGTCGATGGCGATCGCCGGCGCCGCCTCGGCACCGCTGCCGGACCCGGAAATGGTGACCACCCCCTGGGCGTCGGCCAGAGTTGCGCCAAAGGCGTTGCCAAGGGTGACGACGAAGCCCTGGTCGGATTCGTAGACCGCATCGTCGCTGATCGCCATGCTGATGGTGGCGCTGGTCTGGCCGGGGGCGAAGGTCAGCGTGCCCGAACCGGTGACGTAGTCGCTGCCGGCAAGCGCGGTGCCGTTACCAGACGCCCAGTCGACGGTGACGGCGCTGTCCGAGAATTACGGTGACAGAGAATTACGGTGACAGAATTACGGTGACAGTGGACAGAATTACGGTGACAGAATTACGGTGACAGTGCATTGAATTGACATCCGCCGTTTGGAATTACGGTGACAGTGCATTGAATTGACATCCGCCGTTTGGGGGCGGAGGATAAGGGCATGAGCCGTCTTGCCCGCCTGGTCGTTCCCGGATTGCCGCACCATGTCACCCAGCGCGGCAACGGCCGTGCGCAGGTGTTTTTCGGCGACGACGACTATGCGCTGTATCGCACCCTGCTGGCCGAGTCCTGCCGCGCCGCCGCGGTCGAGGTCTGGGCCTGGGTGCTGATGCCCAACCACGTCCACCTGATCCTGGTCCCCTCCGACCCCGACGGGCTGCGGCGCGCGTGCGCGCCGGTGCATCGCCGCTACGCCGGCCACGTCCATGCCCGGATGAAGCGGAGCGGCCATTTCTGGCAGGGCCGGTTCGGCGCGGTGGTCATGGACGAGGCCCACCTCGCGGCGGCACTCCGCTACGTCGCCTTCAATCCGGTGCGCGCCGGACTGGCCGAGCGCCCGCAGGACTGGGCCTGGTCCAGCGTCCACGCCCATTTGGCTGCGTGCGACGACGGCATCACAGCCACCGCCCCCGTACTGGCCCGCTTTCCCGACTTCGCCGCCGTGATCGACCGGCCGCCCGAACCGGCCATGCTCGATGCCTTGCGCCGCGCCGAAACCATCGGCCGCCCGCTCGGCTCGCCCGCCTTCCTCACCGACCTGGAAACCCTCACCCATCGTTCCCTCAAACCGGCCAAGCGTGGACCGAAACCTAACCTCGATATTCAAACGAACAAGCAGACGCGGCTAATTTAGTGCACTGTCACCGTAATCTTGTCACCGTAATCTGAGTTGCGCAACCGCGGTGCCGATGGCCTCCGGAACGTCAGGCTCAGTCAATGCATTCTGGAGGGCGGCGAGGACGGAGTTAAAGTCATTGGCCTTTGAGAGAGCATCGACAAGAGCGGTCGGAATGCTGGGCATTTCTTACCTCATTTACGAGTCGAGTTGTGTGTGACTTTTTTTCCTATAAAGATAATCATGGTAACCAAAATAACTTGTTTTATTGATTTTATCATATCTTGAGGCATTCCAATTAGAGAAAGAAGGTTTGAACACATATAAATAGTAAATAATAATATAATTATTACCGCCAGGCGCTTCTTAGACATGGGTGCGTTCCGTTATTTAATACCTATAGTTAAACGGTATCGCGCCATGGGCGTGTGCGAAAGTCACCCTTCACGTCCCATTTCACTCGTTCAATCATGGCGTTGCCGCCGCCAAACGGCGCGACGACATCCATCAACCAGAGGCGGTCTCCGGAACGCCATTCGCTGGGGTCGAGCCTGCTCCCAGATAGAAGATGGGTCTCAGCCTCTTCCGAGAAGTAAGCCCACGTCACCAGGCCGATGGGGCGAAGGCCGTACAAGAATATCCGTGCCTGCTCGAAGACGATGGGCGGCATCAGCAACCATTCGAGCTCGCGCAACGACAGGTGGCGGTGCTGGGGGGAAGCCATCATCAGCATGGTGGCGGCGCCGAACATCCGGCGACTCGGCAGAATCGAGAAGGGTTTCCCCGCCCCATTGTCCGGGTTTGGGTCGCAGACGCGGAAATAATGGCCTTCCGCATAAGCTGTGGAAAGGTCGACCCCCCGGGTTGGTTGGGTCGCCATGGCAACGGGCGAAGAAGCGGGCATCGGCGCTGGTCGGGCGCCTCCCCGCGAGCCTACCTCCTTCGTTTCAATGCGATAGCAGAACAGTCCGTTGTCGTGGGTGGGGATGATCAGGACACCCCGGTCGGCGCAATGGATCACGCCATTCGTAATCCGCTCAGGCAACTGGACGAGGTCGGTGACGGTGAACGTCACCAGGTCAAGGCCGGCCAATGCACCGCTGGTCGACCCGACCAGGATGGTCCCCGAGACCGCCTGCGGCGACGCAAATATCTTCCCGTCCAGCCGTTTTTTCCCCACCACCGTGCCTGCGGACAAGTCCACCACATACAGGTGTTTGTCGGTCGAGCCGAAAACGGCCAGGTCTTCTTCGACGAAGGGTGTGGTGTAAAGCACCCCCTCGGTGGCGATACGCCATGCTGGCGCCCCGGTTGCGGCATCCACCGCGTGGAGACATTGGTCAAACGAGCCCGCGAGCAGCCGGCCTCTCTTGGCGTCGAAAGCTGGGGCGGCCTTAATGGCGCCGCCGGCTTGGTAGCGCCAAAGCAGCTTGCCGCAGGCCGCGTCAAGGCAGATCAACTCACCATCATTGGTTCCACATGCCACCCAGGCGCCGTCAGGAGAAAGCAGCGGCGTGCCGTGGACATAGCCGGGCACGCAAGACTCCCATTGCAGTTCCCCGGAAGAAAGATCAAGGGCGGCGATGCCCCCGCGCCGGCCCGGCAACGCATGTTCCAGGCCGATGAACAGGCGTCCAAGCGAAGGGGCCACTACGGGGGAGGAACCGACCCAGTCGGCCCCCGAGAACCGCCAGATTTCGCTTCCCGTAATAGTGTCAAGGCAATAGACGCAGCCGTCATAGGCTCCAAAATACACGCGACCATCGCGCAGAGCCGGTGACGAGCGAACACCTTTCCTTCCAGCTCCCTTGACGCGGAACCGCCAACGAGTACTGCCGTCACCGGCATCAATGGCGAAGAACGTCCCGTCATCGCAGCCAAAATAGACATGGGAGCCATCATATGCCGGCGTCGACTTGGGGCCGACCTGGAAATGGTTCGCGTCCGGGTTGCGAAATGACCACGCCGGAATCAGTCTTATCGGCGGAGAGGGGCGTTCGACCGGCTGCGGCAGATCCAGTTCCGCCCTCGTGAACAACGATGTGATCGGAATACCGTGCCTACCTCGCCAATCGATGCCACGCTTGCTGTGAAAATCCACAATGGCGAAGACTGAAAAGTCGTGTTTTGAGAACTCTGAAAGTACGACACGTACCTTTTCAAGGCTCGCCGCACTATTAACGATATCATCGACCACAATCACCGGAAGCTCATTGATTTTCCCCTCGATCGATCGTGCGAGGCCACTTGTCTTCCGCTCCTTCCGCACCACGAAGGCGTTGACCGGAGTGCCACGCCGATGGCCGACCAAGGAAATGGCACCGAGCAGGGGAATCGCCGCAGTTTCCATTCCCCCAATCTGGAATGGCCAGCGATCTGCGAATCCATCCCAAAACAGAGATGCGATTATTTCGAGGATTTCGCCGTCAAGGGTAATGGGGCGTAAATCGAGCACCCACGCCTGTTCCTTCCCGGTGGGCGAGACAATCCTTTGGGTGGTGCTGGAATGGACGACAGCGCGTGACTTGATCTCCGTCCGCAACGCTTCGTGCAGCAATGCGCATTCCATATTCCGCAATGGTGCGGCGACCACCGAGTTGTTCACGACGCTGTTCGCCCTGAGCGCCCGCACCTCTCAGCACTACAGTCTTGAAATGATATGCTGAGGGCCGCTCCATAAAACTCTTTTCGCGTGCATTTTTTGTCGTGACGTGTACGTTTGGACCGTATTGATCGCATAGGAGAGGATGAATGTCTTTTTATCGCCCCCTCCGAATTGGGCTGGCTGCGCTGTCGATGTTGGTTTGTGGTTTCGCGTCCGACGACGCTGAAGCAATAGAGGGGTTCTGGGAGGAAATTACCTACGCGGACGCCGCGCTCGCAGGACCGGAAAAGGCCAAGGGTGTGGTCGTCTACAGCCACGGAACCGGCACAGACGAATCCTACCACCATCCGCCACCACCGTGGCTCCGCCTGTTGCAGCGAGACGGTTGGGATATGGTCAGCTTCAAGCGGAAACTCGCCTACGACAGGGTTTGGGAAGCCGAGGAGGCACTTGCCGGCGAGGTGGCGAACCTTAAACAGCGCGGCTATCGGCATATTGTCCTTGCCGGCCAATCGCGGGGCGCTTGGCTGTCGCTCGTGATGGCGGCGCGGTCGCGCGACGTCTTCGCGGCGATCGCCACTGCTCCTGGTGGCTATGGCGACAGTTTCGCAGGTACCGCCCAAAGCGCCGGCGAATTGTCGGGCCGCTTGAAGGACGTCAAGAATGCGCGTGTGATGATCTTCCTGTTCGAAGGCGATCGGCGAGAACAGCAAATCTGGGGTGGTCGCGGCAGAATGTTCGAGGACGCCCTTTCCAATGCAACGGGGGCGCACTTGGTCGTCGACCGACCGGCGGAATTTATCGGACACACCGCAGCAGGCAGTGGTCGCTTTGCCCGCGCATACGGCGAGTGCATACGCAACTTCATCGACCCGGCGCCAGTGCCCGCCGAATATGGCTGCAGCCTGGATCGCGGTCTCGCGGCGGGCGAGGATGTCCCATTGCCAACTGACCTGACTGTGCCTGCCGGTCGGGCGGACTTCGTGGGGCGTTGGGTATCGTTCTATGAGAGCGGCGATGCCCGCGTGTTGGCACTGACTGAGATGGAGGCCGGAAAATCTAAAGGAGTGTTTGCCTGGGCACCGTCGCCGGGCGCCGAAAAGGTGGGAAAGGCTGGCTGGGAACGAATTGAGTGCGATATCGGCGGCGAAGTGTTGAGTTGTCCCCGCAAGGAAGGCACCGGATTTTTCCGTCAAGCCAACTCGACAACCCTCGAATATGAATGGGTTCCCAAGGGTGAGGGACGGCGCATTAAGGCCACGTTTCGCCGCCATTGATGCGTTGCCACTGCAGCGCGAGACATGGGGAGCGCCCGCCTTTCCAGTTTCGATGCCGTTCATGCCTACCCCGCCTTACAAAAAATCCCCCTCACCGGACCTGCCTTCCGCCGCTCAAGCTAACCCCAACCCCATTTCGCCGATGGGGCGAATTCTGCTGAGACGAAAAGGAAGCCCCCTTACCCTGACTTTCACCCCGCGTATATGCACCTTAGCGTTGTTTTTTTTGTTAAACACACATCATCCAATGAATTAACGACAAACTGAGCCCCCTGTTCGACCGCGTCCGGCCCTTAGTCCGGAAAACGCTAAGGAGGCTAATGCTATCCTAACGATACGTCAATGCGCCAAGACCCAATGATTAAGTATGTATGGACAAGTCATCCCTCATACCGGGCATTATCTGGTCGCGGATGAGCGGAGGGGCACGAAGTGGAGGGGGACCTCAGTAGCGGGGGTGAAACACCGGCACCCGCCGAGACCGCCCCCGATTCCGCCCTGGTCTGCCTCGCCATGCTGGCCAAGTATTTCGACAAGCCGGCCGACTACGACCAGTTGCGCCACCGCCACGGCGACCCCGCCAAGCCGGTCGAGGAGGTCGACCTGGTGCGCTATGCCCAAGGTGTCGGCTTCAAGGCCAAGGGCGTCGACAGCGACGTCTCCCGCCTGGCCCGCACGCCGCTGCCCTGCATCGCGCGCGGCCGTGATGGCGGCTGGTTCATCCTGGCGAAAGTCGCCGACGGCCAGGCGCTGATCCAGGACCCGCGCGTCGGCCGGCCCGAGCAGCTATCCCTCGACGACCTCGCCGCGCGCTGGACCGGCCGCCTGGTGCTGGTGGCGACGCGGGCGCAGCTCGAGGCGATGGGGCGGCACTTCGACCTGACGTGGTTCATCCCGGCGGTGGTCAAATACAGAACGCTGTTCGGGGAAGTCTTGGTCGCCAGCTTCTTCCTGCAGCTGTTCGGCCTGATGACGCCCTTGTTCTTCCAGGTGGTCACCGACAAGGTGCTGGTGCACAAGGCCGAGAGCAGCCTGCACGTGCTGGTGATCGCGCTGATCGTGGTGTCGCTGTTCGAGGTGGTGCTGGGATTCTTGCGCACCTACGTCTTCAGCCACACCACCAACCGCGTCGATGTGGAATTGGGCGCCCGGCTGTTCCGCCACCTGATGAGCCTGCCCATCGCCTACCACGCCGCCCGCCGCGTCGGCGACACGGTGGCCCGCGTCCGCGAGCTGGAGAGCATCCGCAGCTTCCTGACCGGCTCGGCCCTGACCCTGGTGATGGATCTGCTGTTCACCGTGGTCTTCTTCGCGGTGATGTTCTGGTATTCGGCGACGCTCGCCTGGATCGTGGTGGCCAGCCTGCCGTTCTATCTCGGGCTGTCCTTGGCGGCTTCGCCGGTGCTGAAGCGGCTCACCGAGGAGAAGTTCCGCCGCGGCGCCGAGAACCAGGCGCTGCTGGTGGAGTCGATCAACGGCGTCGAGACCTGCAAGGCGCTGGCCGTCGAGCCCCAGATGCAGCGCCGCTGGGAGGAGCAGCTGGCGGCCTATGTCCAGACCGCCTTCAAGGCGGCCAATTTCGGAGCGCTGGCCAGCCAGGGCGTGCAGGCGATCCAGAAGCTCACCACCGCGGCGACCATGTGGGGCGGCGCCTTCCTGGTGATGGAGGGCAAGCTCACCATCGGCGAGCTGGTGGCCTTCAACATGCTGGCCGGCCGCGTGTCGCAGCCGATCCTGCGACTGGCGCAGCTGTGGCAGGACTTCCAGCAGATGCGCATCTCGGTCGACCGCTTGGGCGACATCCTCAACGCGCGGCCGGAGGGCTCGCCGCAAGGTGGGCGCCAGGCGCTGCCGGCCATCCGGGGCGAGGTCGCCTTCAGCGACGTGGTGTTCCGCTACCGCCCCGACCGGGCGCCGGTGCTGAAGCAGATCACGCTCTCGGTGCCGCCGGGGCAGGTGGTGGGCATCGTAGGTCCCTCGGGCTCGGGCAAGAGCACCCTGACCCGGCTGATCCAGCGCCTGTACCTGCCCGAATCGGGGCGCATCTCCATCGACGGCATCGACCTCAGCCAGGCCGATCCCGCCTGGCTGCGGCGCCAGATCGGCGTCGTGCTGCAGGAGAACTGGCTGTTCAACCGCAGTGT
>JACPDP010000044.1:0-55733 GCA_016183945.1 Magnetospirillum sp. | reverse complement strand
ACCGCATCATCGCCGCCGCCAGGACGGCGGGGGCGCACGAGTTCGTCGCCGAGCTGCCGGAGGGCTACGACACCGTGCTGGGCGAGCGCGGCGCCTCGCTGTCGGGCGGCCAGCGCCAGAGGATCGCCATTGCGCGGGCCCTGGTGACCAACCCGCGCATCCTGATCCTCGACGAGGCGACCTCGGCCTTGGACTACGAATCCGAGCAGGCGATCCAGAACAACATGCGGGCGATCTGCGGCGGGCGGACGGTGTTCGTCATCGCCCACCGCCTCTCCACCGTGCGCGACGCCCATCGCATCGTCGTGGTCGACAAGGGCGAGGTGGTGGAGGACGGCAGCCACGCCGAGCTGCTCGCCAGGCCCGACGGCCGCTACGCCCGGCTGTGGGCGGCCCAGACCTCGCCGCTGCCGGAGGCGCCGTCCTTGGGCAACATGACGGTGTCGTCGAAGGGCACCGTCACCACCACCCCGGACGGCCGCATCCTGGTGCACCGGCCGGTGGAGCTGAAGCTGGCGGGGGCGGAGGCGGGATGAGCGGCGACGATTGCGGTGCCCCGACCGGGGGATCAACCACGGAGGCACAGAGACACAGAGAAGGCACAGAGAAAAAGAGCTTTTTTTCTTCTCTGTGCACCCTCTGTGTCTCTGTGCCTCTGTGGTTAGCCCCCCGCATCCACGAGAAAATCGATTCCGCCTGGGTCAAAGCCGGCGCCGCCCGCGAATCCCTCTCCCATCACATCGACGTCTGGCGCGAGGCCCTCGCCGCCGACCGGGCTCGTCCCAAGCTCGACCCCATCGGCCGCGCCGAGCTGGCCTTCCTGCCCGCAGCGCTGGAGGTCTCGGAGACCCCCGCCGCCCCGGCCGCCCGCTTCATCGCCTTCACCGTGATGGGTTTCTTCGTCGCCACCCTGGCCTGGGCTTCGGTCGCCAAACTGGACGAAGTGGCGTCCGCTCAGGGCAAGGTGATCCATGTCGACGGCACCCAGGTGATCCAGCCGCTGGAGACCTCGCGCATCCGGTCGATCCTGGTCAAGGAGGGCGACGAGGTCGCGTTGGGCCAGACGCTGATGGAGCTGGAGATCACCGGCGCCGGCGCCGATGTCAGCCGCCTCGCCAGCGACCTCGACGCCGCCCGCGCCGCCTCCGCCCGCCTCGCCGCCCTGCTGGAACCCGACCCGGTCGCCGCCTTCCGGCCCGAGAACATTCCGCCCGCGCTGCTGGCCCTCGAACGCAACCAGTTGGACAGCCAGTGGCGCGAGCACCAGGCCAAGCTGGCGACGCTGGCGGCGGACCTGTCCAAGCGCCGGGCCGAGACCCGCACCATCGCCGCCGACATCGACCGCCTGACCCGCACCGAGGCGATGATCCTCGACCGCACCGAGCGCCGCCGCCATCTCGCCGGCCAGGGGCTGGGCAGCGAGATCGAGCGGCTCAAGGCCGAGCAGGAGCTGGAGGAGAACCGCGGCAGCGGCACGGTGCAGCGCTCCAAGCTGATGGAGACCCAGGCCGCCATCACCGGGCTGGCGAGCCAGGCCCGCCAGGCCCGCGAGGAATTCCGCCGCGACGTCTCGGCCAAGCTGTCCTAGGTCTCGGCCAAGGCGACCTCGCTGACCCAGGAGCTGGCCAAGGCCGCCGAACGCCAGCGGGTGCAGACGCTGACCGCTCCGGTGGCGGGCAAGGTGCAGCAGATCGAGATCCGCACCGTCGGCGGCGTGGTGCAGCCGGCGCAGAAGCTGATGGTGGTGGTGCCCAAATCGGCCGGCGTGCTGGTGGAGGCGAGGCTCGCCAACAAGGACATCGGCGTCGTCGAGGTCGGCCAGGAGGCCGAGGTCAAGGTCGACGCCTTCCGCTTCACCCGCTACGGCACGCTGAAGGGCCGGGTGACCAACGTCTCCACCGACGCGGTGCAGGACGAGCAGAAGAAGGACTATTTCTTCCCCATCCGGGTGGTCCTGGACGAGGCCACGGTGACGGTGGAGGGCGGCAAGCGGATCCCGCTGACCCCGGGCATGACGGTGACCGCCGAGGTCAAAGCCGGCAAACGAAGCCCACTGTCCTACCTGCTGGAGCCGATGCACAAGCTGGGGGCGGAGAGCTTGAGGGAGACGCGGTAGCCTTCGTCGTTTCGTGATCCGTAGCGCCTGCGCCAGCAGGGTGCGGGTCTGTTCCGAATCCGCCGATCCGCCGAACTCGAAGTCGAACGCGGTGGCGACGGCCCCCGGTCGGCCACCGGGGTTCCGGTCACCCCGACCCGGCATACAGGTCCGCTTCGGCCGCGCGCCGCCGGACCAGGCCCGGCAGCTTGCGGCCACCACCCCAGACCCATTTGCGAAACTCGTCGGGGACATCGCCATGGTCCTGGCGATTGACCTTGCGGCGCAGGGTCGAGCGCTGAAGCGCCCCGCCGCCGAGATTGAAGGCGAAGGACGCCAGGGCATCGAACCGCCCGTCGCCGAGCGGCGCCGTGATCAGTCGCAGAACAGCCCGCTCGGCAGCGGTGACGTCGCGTCGCAGCAGGGTTTCGGCGTCGTCCTCGGTGATGGGCGAGGTGGCGGCGGTAACCGGCTGGCCGTCGAGGCCGCGGACGGCGCCGAAACCGAATTACGGTGACAGAATTACGGTGACAGACAGAATTACGGTGACAGTGCATCGAATTACGAATTACGGTGACGAATTACGGTGACAGTGCATCAATTCCCGCGTGCCGCGCACCGCCCGAATCACTGAAACCACAGAATTACGGTGACAGTGCATCAATTCCCGCGTGCCGCGCACCGCCCGAATCACTGAAACCACAGAGACACAGAGAGGCCGTCCGGGCGGCTCCGCTCCGCCTTCCGTCTCCGGAAGGGCGGGGGCTGTCGGTGTCGGGGGTGCTCGGGGGCTTGAATTCGATCATCCCCCACCCCCGCCAGCACGTAATTCCCCCCGGTCTGGCGGAACCCCATCCGCCTGAGGAAGCGGTCGGTCCTGGCCGGGGCGATGCCGGTGGTGTCGTTGAGGTGGAGGTCGGTGGCGCCCGCCTGGGTCGGCCCATTTGGGCAAGGCTCGCAGCAGCTTGACCGCCGCGGGGCCGCCGCGCGCCTCGGGGGCGACGTAGAGCAGTTGCACGGTGGCGGCCAGGGCCGGCGAGAAGACGTGCTGGCCCAGCGGCACCACCGCCATGCCCACCACCCGGCCATCGCGCTCGGCCAGGATCAGGCCGGGGTTGCGGCTCTCGGCAGCAGGCGGCCGAGCCCGACCATCGCCCGCAGGTCGGCCTCGTCGCGGGCCAGGCGGACATGGACGCCGCCGGCCGCCGCCGCTGGAGGCTCGCGACCGCCGTCGGACCCGGTTCTCGCTGCCGCCCCAGCCATATCCCCCCACACCCCGCCAGGGGCGGGCAATCATGGAACCGTTCCACACCCCCTTGCCGGAAGGCCTGGGGAGGTTATTACGACCGTTGGGAAGCGTCAATTGCCGGCAGACCCATGCTCTCGTATGGGTCGGCACAATCGTCGGCGGGTAAGGAATTTGACCACAGAGAGGGCTGTGTGTCGCAGCGGCTACGGCATCTCTGTGCCTCTGTGGTTCAACACTCTTTCGTCTCGCCTCCCCGACCTCCCCGACCTCGACCGGGTCCGGCTGGGTGGCGGTCTACTCCACCGTCACACTTTTTGCCAGGTTCCGCGGTTGGTCGACGTCGGTGCCCTTGGCGACGGCCACGTGATAGGCCAGCAGCTGCACCGGAATGGCGTAGAGGATGGGGGCGACGAAAGGGTCGACCCCGGGCAGGGTGACGCAGGCGAGCGCCTTGGTGCCCAGGCGCTCGACACCCGCAGCGTCGGACAGGAACACCACCCGGCCGCCGCGCGCCACCACCTCTTGCACGTTCGAGGCGGTCTTGTCGTATAGCTCGTCCGAGGGACAGATCACGATCACCGGCACCGAATCATCGATCAGCGCGATAGGGCCGTGCTTGAGTTCGCCTGCGGCGTAACCCTCGGCGTGGATGTAGCTGATTTCCTTCAGCTTCAACGCACCCTCCAGGGCGATGGGGAAGCCGGTGCCGCGGCCGAGATAGAGAACGTCGCGGGCCTGGGCGATATCCTCGGCGATGGCGCGCAGGGCGTCGTCGTGGCGGAGCACTTCGGCCATCAGCGCCGGCACCTCGGCCAGGGTCTGCGACAGCCGCGCCTCGGTTTCGGCGTCGATGCCGCCCCTGGCGCGGCCCAGCGCGATGGACAGGCAGGCCAGCACGGTCAGCTGGGTGGTGAAGGCCTTGGTCGAGGCCACGCCGATCTCGGGGCCGGCCATGGTCAGCAGCGCCATCTCGGATTCGCGGGCGATGGTGCTCTCGGGGACGTTGACCAGCGACAGGGTGCGCTGATCCTGCGCGCGGCAATAGCGCAGCGCCGCCAGGGTGTCGGCGGTCTCGCCCGACTGCGAGATGAAGATGGCCAGCCCGCCGGGAATCATGGCCGGGGCGCGGTAGCGGAACTCCGAGGCGATGTCGATCTCCACCGGCACCCGCGCCAGCTTCTCGATCCAGTACTTGGCCACCATGCCGGCGTAATAGGAGGTGCCACAGGCCACGATGGTGACGCGGCCGACCTCGGACAGGTCGAAGGGCAGCTCGGGCAGCGTGATGGTGCGGCTGGCCGGGTTCAGCATGGAGTTCAGCGTGTCGCCGATCACCTGCGGCTGCTCGTAGATTTCCTTGAGCATGAAATGGCGGTGCTGGCCCTTGCCGATCAGCGCGCCCGACAGCGCGGTCTGCCGCACCTCGCGGTTGACCAGGTGTCCGTCGCGATCCCGGATGGTGACGCCCTCGGTGGTCAACACCGCCCAGTCGCCATCGGCGAGGTAGCTGATCTTCTGGGTCAGCGGCGCCAGCGCCAGTGCGTCCGAGCCGAGGAACATCTCGCCGTCGCCATAGCCGATGGCCAGCGGGCTGCCCTGGCGGGCGGCGATCATCATGTCGGAATGGCCGGTGAAGATGATGCCCAGGGCGAAGGCGCCGTGCAGGCGGGTCAGGGCCCTGGCGGTGGCCTCCTCCGGCGCCATGCCCTGGCGCAGGTGGTGGTCGATGAGGTGAACCACCGCCTCGGTGTCGGTGTCGCTTTCGAAATGGTGGCCGGCCGCCGTCAGTTCCGCCTTGAGCTCGCGGAAATTCTCGATGATGCCGTTGTGCACCACCGCCACCCGCTGGCTGGCATGAGGATGGGCGTTGCGCTCGTTGGGCACGCCATGGGTGGCCCAGCGGGTGTGGCCGATGCCGATGCGGCCGGCCACCGGCTTATCGGCCAGCAGATTTTCCAGGTTGATCAGCTTGCCCTCGGCGCGACGGCGCTCGATGTGGCCGTTGACCAAGGTGGCGATGCCGGCGGAGTCGTAGCCGCGGTATTCGAGGCGTTTCAACCCCTCCACCAGCTGGGCGGCCACCTCGCCCTTGCCGATGATGCCGACGATGCCGCACATGCCGCGTCAATCCTTCTGTTTGGTCTTCTCGGCCGCCTTGCCCTGGCGGAAGCGTTCGGCCCAGCCCTGCAACTCCATCTGGGTGCCGCGGGCGACCGCCAGCGAGCCGGCGCCGACGTCCTTGGTGATCACCGAGCCGGCGCCGATGATGGCGCCATCGCCCACCTTGACCGGCGCCACCAGCGAGGTGTTCGAGCCGATGAAGGCCCCTTCGCCGATGTCGGTGAAGGATTTGTTGAAGCCGTCGTAGTTGCAGGTGATGGTTCCCGCACCCACATTGGCGCCGGCCCCCACCCGAGCATCGCCCACATAGGAGAGGTGGTTGACCTTGGCGCCGGCCTCGATGGTCGACTTCTTGACCTCGACGAAATTGCCGATATGGGCGCCCTCGCCGATGTCGGCCGCGGGGCGCAGGCGGGCGAAGGGGCCCAACTCGCAGCCGGCGGCGATGGTGCAGCCCTCGAAATGGCAGAAGCCCTTGATGGTGACGTCGTCGCCGATCACGACGCCGGGGCCGAACACCACATGCGGCCAAACCACCACGTCGCGGCCGAGCTTGGTGTCCCACGAGAACCACACCGTCTCGGGAGCGATCAGGGTGGCGCCGCCGGCCAGGGCGGCATCGCGCAGGCGCTTCTGCACCACGGCCTCGGCCACCGCCAGTTCGGCGCGCGAATTGATGCCCAGCAGCTCTTGGGGCTCGCCCTCCACATGGGTGCAGCAGGCGCCGTCGCCGCGGGCCAAGGACACCAGGTCGGTCAGGTAATACTCGCCCTTGGCATTGTCGTTGCCCAGCCGGTCCACCAGGCCCCACAGGCGCCGGCCGTCGATGGCAAGGACGCCCGAATTGCAGAGGGGAATCAGGCGCTGCTCCTGGCTGGCGTCGCGATGCTCGACGATGGCCTTGAGTCCTTCGGCTCCCACCACCAGGCGGCCGTACTCTCCGGCGTCGGCCGGGCGGAAGCCCAGAACCACCACCGCCGGGTCGCGCGGGCCGCGCCGCTCGGCCAGCATGCGTTCGAGGGTGGCGCCGCCGATCAGCGGGGTGTCGCCGTAAAGCACCAGGACGTCGCCGTCGAAGCCCGAGAGGTGCTTGCGGGCCTGCATCACGGCGTGGCCGGTGCCGAGGCGCTCGGACTGCACCACCGTCCTCCACGGCGCCACTTCGCTGGCCAGGGAGTCCATTCCGGGGCCGATCACCGCCACCACCAGGTCGGGATCGAGCCCGGCGACGGTGTCCATCAGGTGTCGGATCATGGGCCGGCCGGCGAGGGGGTGCATGACCTTGGGCAGGGCGGAACGCATCCGCGTCCCCAGCCCGGCAGCGAGCACGATGACGGCGAGCTTGTCGGAAGCCATGGTCCCTTGTCGATACCCAATCTGTTGCGGTTGCGGCGGGAAGGTGCCACAAAAGCGCGACTCGGGCCAAGTCAATCTTTGTTGCCAAAGGTTACGGCGGGCGGCAGGGGAGACGCCTTCCGCCCGTCGGGCGGGTGCATTCTCCCCCACCCATCCTGCCTATTTCTTCTTATTCCAGTCGCAGTATTCCTTCTTGGCCGCGGGCTGGCCGTATTGGTCCTTGGCGTCGGGCAACTGGCGGAAGACGACGGAGCCGTCCTTCATGCAGACCGGATCCAGGAATGAGCCTTCCGGCTCGGCGCGCCCGCCGCAGCCAGCCAGCAGCACCAACATTCCCAGCGCGAGGGTTGTCTTCTTCATGGTATCTCCTGTGTCGTAACCAGTCACGAGGGCAGCCTTTGGCGGCCCGATCGAAAGTGTAGCCGAGTTATGCCGATTGTCGAATCTCCCGTGCCTCAAGGGCGTATCGCCGCCGTGGTGTTCGACCTCGACGGTACCCTGATCGACAGCCTTCCCGACCTTGCCGCCGCGGTGAACCGCCTGCTGGCCGAGGAAGGGCGCCCGCCGCTGTCCGCCGACGAGGTCAAGGTGATGGTGGGTGACGGCGCCGGCACGCTGGTCGAGCGGGCATTCGCCGCCCGTGGCGGACTGCCCGGCCCCGAGGTGGCGCCCTATCTGGCCCGCTTCCTCGCCGACTACGAACCGCGCGCCGCCGAGCTGACCCGTCCGTGGCCGGGGGTGATCGAGACGCTGGAGCGGCTCAAGGCCGACGGTCTCAGCCTGGCTGTCTGCACCAACAAGCCCAGCCGCGCCACCGACGAGGTGCTGGCCGCCCTGGGTTTGACCCGGTTTTTCGATGTGGTGGTGGGCGGCGACGACGTGCGCTCGTTGAAGCCGGATCCGGCCCATGTGCGGGTGACCCTGGACCGCCTCGGCGTGACGGCGGCCGAGGCGGCGATGATCGGTGATTCGGTCAACGACGTGCTGGCCGCCACGGCCGCCGGGGTCCCCTCGGTGGTGGTGTCGTTCGGTTATTGCCGCGGCCCGGCGGCGGAGTTGGGCGCCGACCTGGTGATCGACGACTTCCGGGAACTGCCGCAGGCGCTGACGGCGCTGGTGCGGCCGCCGGTGGGCACCGAGGTCGACAGCCGCTGAATCATCGGTCATCCTCTCTCCGATAAGGATGGGACTTACGATGGCAGGCGTACCCGCTCACATCCAGGACCTCCGTCGCGCCGCCGAGCGCGGCGACAAGGAGGCGCAATACGCCCTCGCCGAGCACCTGCTGTCCGGCGACGAAATCGCCAAGGACGAGGCCGAGGCGATGAAGTGGCTCAACCGCGCCTCGCGGCAGGGCCACTCCGGTGCCCGCTGGCGCCTCGGCCAGTTGTCCTCCCACGGCATCGACACCAAGCCCAAGGACGTGCCGGCCATGGCGGCTTCACCGCCGGGCCGCCCGCCAGCGGCGCCGCCGCCTCCGCTGTCAGCCAGGGAGCGGCCGCTGCCGCCGGTGGAGCCCGATTCCGATCCGCTGATGCTGGGCGACCTCGCCGACGACCCGCCGGAAGCGTTGCGCCCGCCCGCCGAGGCCGGCGACGCCGCCGCCCAGGTGGCGTTGGGCAATGCCTATCGCGAGGGGCGCGGCGTTCCCCTCGACCTCGCCGAGGCGGTGCGCTGGTACGGCCGGGCCGCCCAGGCGGGCGATGCGCGTGGCCAGTATTCGCTGGGGGTGATGCACGACCGCGGGCTGGGAGTGGCGCAGAGCGATGCCGAGGCGCTGGGCTGGTACTACAAAGCGGCGAAACAAGGCGATGCCGGCGCCCAGTTCAATCTCGGCAATATGATCCGCCAGGGGCGCAGCGTCGCCGCCGACGCCAAGGTGGCGGGGCAGTGGTTCCGCAAGGCGGCCGATCAGGGTGACGTGGCCGCCATGGTTGGGCTGGCGGCACTGCTCGAAGCCGGCGACGGCGTTGCGCGCGACGAGGCCCAGGCAGCCTTGCTCTACCGCGCGGCCGCCGACCAGGGCGGTGCCCAGGCCCAGTTCAACCTCGCCAACATGCTGCGTCTGGGCCGCGGGGTGGACAAGGACCTTTACGAGGCCGCTTCGCTGTATCATCGCGCGGCGGCGCAAGGGCTGGCGGCGGCCGAGCTCAACTGGGCGCTGATGCTGGCCAATGGGCTGGGGTGCGTGAAGGACGACCGCGCCGCCGTGTTGTGGCTGACCCGGGCTGCCGACCAGGGCGAGGCCCGCGCCCAGCACCATCTCGGCCGCATGTACGAACAGGGCCGCGGCGTGGCCAAGGACCCCGCCAAGGCGGCGGCGTGGTACCGCCGTGCCGCCGATCATGGCGACCCCCAGGCGCACTACGACCTCTCCATCATGCTGCTGCTGGGTGAGGGGGTGACGCGCGACGATGCCGAGGCGGCGAAACGACTGCGCCTCGCCGCCCGCGCCGGTCTAGCCCCGGCGCAATACAACCTGGGCGTGGTGTTGGCCACCGGGCGCGGCGTCGGTCCCGATACCGCCGAGGCGCATGCCTGGTTCACCCTTGCCGCCGCCTCGCCGCTGGAGCGCATCGCCCAGCCGGCGCGCAAGGCCGCCGAGACCCTGGCCGGCCGGCTCGACATCGCCGGGCTGGGGCGTTCGGCGACGGTGCGCAAGGCCTACGAAGAGGGGCGCGCGTCATGAGCGGCGCCCAGGAGAACACGTCATTCGAAATCCAGGTGCTGCAGGACAAGCATTGGGTCATCGCCGAGATGGCGGGCGACGAGGGCAAGGCAAAGGCCTTCCTGGAAAATCTGCTGCAGACCGGCAACCACGAAGCGGTGCGGGTGGTCAAGGATTACCGCCGCATCGACGGCACCCACACCGAAACGGTGGTGGTGGAGAAGAAGGCCGAGCAGAAGGCGGCCCTGCCGGTGCAGTTGGCCGCCATCACCGAGGCGCCGCCCTGCCGCGAACCGGCCGACTACTATGCCCTGCCGGCGCGGCTCACCATGGGGCGGTTGCTGCGCAAATATCTCGATGAGGTCTTCATCACGCCGACCGAGCTGCTGCACTCGGCCGCCGAGCTGAAGCGCTTCGGCGACAAGGACCGGCTGCTGTTCTCGGCCCTCGACCGGGTGTCGTTCCTGCAGGCGCATGCCGCGGGCGAGGACGGCAAAGTGCGCCGCGAGGCGCTGGACAAGGCATGGAACGACATCAACGCCCGCGCCAGGTCGGCGGCCGCCATGAAGCTGCCGGCAGTCAAGACCTTGGCCGAGATGCAGAAGACGGCGGCAGCCGCCGGCGACCAGCGCGATTACGTCGCCCATGTGGTGATGTCCCAGGCGCTGATCGGGAAGCGCAGTTGGATCGGCAAGGTCGACCTGCTGCTGGCATGGGCGGCGGAGCCCGGTGGCGCCGAGGCCATGCCGATGATCGACGGGGTGATCGCCGATATCCTGGTCTCGGCCCAGTTCATCCAGGACCTGCTGGGCTTCCAGAGCAATCTGGCGGCGGCGCTGTGCAGCCTGTGCGACCTGGCGGAGGGCAAGGCCGAGGCGGCCAAGTTCGCGCCGGCCACCTTCACCGCCCTGAACAAGCTGTTCGCCGAGGGCCGCCTGCCGCAGTGCCGCCAGGTGCTGCTGTCCCGGGTGTCGCGCGAGACGGCGGGAACCAACCCGCTGTCCCGCAATGAGCCCAAGCAGGAATACGAGATGTTCCACAAGGTGCTGCATCGCCTGCTGGGGCACCAGGGGGTGCTGGGCGGGGCCGCTGCCGCCGAGGCGCTGCTGCAGCGGGGAGGGCGCGTCTACAATGCCGGTGGCGCCACCCTGACGGCGATGCAGGCGCTGGACTTCATGATGTCGAGCCTGACCGAGGGCTGTCTCAAAGCGCAATATCTGGCCTGCCTGGCCGAATCGCCGCTCGGCGGCAGCATGGTCGAGGTGCTGGTCGAGGTGCTGGAGACCCTGGTGCGCGGCGCCATCCATATCGACGCCTGGGTGCCGGTGCGGGTGCCGCCGCGCGACCGCATGGCCGCGCTATGCGCCGCCAACCGCGTCGTGTGCTCCGGGGTATTGCCCGAGGGTATCAAGAAATCGCTGGGCAATCACCTCGACGAGGTGCTGGCCCGTTACCTGCTGGACGAGCAGGTCATCGAGAAGATCGACAAGCAGGACGACCCGCTGGCGCTCCGCGCCATCCGGCTGATCAAGTTCTGCGGCTCGGGCGTGCTGATCGACGGCAAGTCGCTCGACCTCGCTCGCCAGCGGGTGATCGAACACCTCAAGCAGACGCAGTTCGAGGAAAAATTCCTCGCCAGCGTGCCCGACCCGGTGCAGGCGGAGAAGCATCTGCGCGAATTCCATCGGCTCCTGATCGAAACCGGCTTCCGCTGACACAGTACGTCACTGTACAAGCCCATGTGGAAGTAATAACGTTCCGATAGGGCTCTGCCGTCTCGGAGTTGAAAGAGTGAAGCAAAATCAGGTTCTTGTGGTCGAAGATGAGCCGGTTACAAGGACCAGGCTGGTCGGCCATTTGCGCGCCGACGGCTTCATCGTCGGCGAGGCTGGCAATGTGGCCGAAGCCCGCGATCTGTTCGCCCGCATGTCCTTCGACGTGGTGGTGCTGGACGTCAACCTGCCCGATGGCAGCGGCTTCACCCTGACGCGGGAAATGCGGGCACGCTCGCAGGTCGGCATTATTCTGGTCACCCAGCGCCACGAGGAGACCGACCGGATCGTCGGCCTGGAACTCGGCTCCGACGACTATCTGGTCAAGCCGGTCAATCCGCGCGAGCTGTCGGTGCGGGTGCGCAACCTGGTGCGCCGCGTCCATGTCGCCATGGCGGCCGAGCACTCGGCAGGCGAGGGCATGAGTTTCGCCGGCTTCCAGTTGGACGGTGCGGCGCGGCAGTTGCGGGCACCCGGTGGCTCTCTCATCGATCTGACTCGTGGTGAATTCGAGATTCTGGCGGTGTTGGCCAAGCATGTCGGCCGGCCGCTGACCCGCCAGCAGATCGTCGACCTTACCCTCGGCCAGTCGCCGGAGCCCATGAGCCCGCGCAGCGTCGACGTGCTGGTGGCGCGCCTGCGCCGCAAGATCGAAGCCTCGGCCAAGGAACCTCGTATCCTCCAAACCGTCCACGGCATCGGTTATCGCATCGTGGTCGGCTGAGCCGCCGGACGCGGCTTCATGGCGCCCCGCACCATCGCCAGCGACTCCGGCCACAGTGCTTCGGCCTCGGCCAATGCCGCCCGCGCTGCCGCCGGTTGACGCTCGACGGTGCTGTGCTCGACGCGGCGGAAGCAGGCGGAGAGGGCCGGCAGGTGCATGCTGGCGCTGGCGCTGCCCAGGCGGTGGGCGTGCATCGCCGCATCCTCGTAGTTCCCGGCCGCCAACAGCGCCCGCAGGCGCGTCAAGTCGGCGGTGGCGCTGTCCTCGAACAGGGTCAGCAACTTGCCCACTTCGGCAACTCCCAGCAAGTCGATGTCGGCCGTCAGTTCGGCGGCATCGAACAGCGGCGGCGCCGCCGCGTGATGGAGTGCCGCCTCCAGGGTGTCGGGGCGCAGCGGCTTGGCGATGAAGCCGTCGAAGCCCATCTGGCGCCAGCGGGTCTGGGCCTCGGGATGGGCGGTGAAGGCGAGAATGGGCAGTGCGCCGCCGCCGCGCATGCGGCCCGCCGTCTCCTCGCCGCGCATGCGGCGCGCCGTCTCCTCGCCGTCCATGCCGGGCAGCATCAGGTCGAGCAGCACCACGTCGAAGGGGTGCTGCGCCAGGGCATCGAGGGCGCTGTGGCCATCGGCCACCGCCACCACGGCGTGGCCGGCCCGCTCCAGGGTCTGCGTCGCCACGCTCCGGTTGACCTCGTGGTCCTCCACCAGAAGAATGCGGCGCGAGCGCGGCGGCAGCCGAGGCGGCGGCGGGGGCGTGGCGACGCCGCAGGGAGGCGATGGCTGCTCGACGGCCGGCTGCAGCGGCAATTCGACCCAAAACGTGCTGCCGACGCCGGGGTCGGAGTTCAGCCCGATCTCGCCGCCCATCAAGGTGACCAGCCGCTTGCAGATGGCGAGGCCGAGACCGCTGCCGGCTCGGGTCCGCGATGACGCGGCGGCGATCCGGCTGAAATCGCTGAACAGCCGGCCCTGATGCTGGTGGGCGATGCCGATGCCGGTGTCGGAGACCTCGATCCGCACCGCCCGGCGACCCGGGCCGACGCTCACCACCACCCGGCCGCGCTCGGTGAACTTGATGGCGTTGCTGAGCAGGTTGATGAGTATCTGCCGCAACCGGACCGGGTCGCCGCTCCACCATGACCCCAGGCCCGCAGCGAAGCGGGTGTCGAGCTCGATGCCTTTGCCGGCGGCCAGCGGCGCCATCAATCCGGTGGCCGCCGCCAGCAGCGCCGGTAACGAGAACGGGCGGACCTGGAGCGGCAGCCGGCCGGCCTCCATCCGGGTGAAATCAAGGATGTCGTCCAGTACCGCCAGCAGTTGCTCGCCCGAGTCGGCGATGACGCGGACCCGCTCGCGCTGACGCGCTTCCAACCGCTCGCCCAGCAGCAACTGCGCCATGCCGAGAATGCCGTGCAGCGGCGTCTTGACCTCGTGGCCCATGGTGGCAAGGAAGGATGACTTGGCCCGCGCGCCCTCTTCGGCGCGGTCCTTGGCTTCCTGCAACGCTTCGCGCATGCGGTGCTGTTCGGTGACGTCGCTGGCGGTGCCGCGATAGCCGAGGAAGCCACCGCGAGGGGCGTGCACCGGAACACCGCTGACGCTGACGCGAAGAAGACTGCCGTTGGGCAGGGCGAGGTCGACCTCGACGTCGCGGAAGGGCTGCCGCCGCAGGACCGCCTCGGACGCGGCGTCGGGGGCGGCCGCCGGCGCCAGCGTCTCGCGCCACGCCTTGCCCAGCAGCCAGCCGGGGGCCGCCCCGGTCAGCAACTGGAAGCGATCGGAGACGTAGGTATAGCGGAACCGGACATCGGTCTCCCAGAACCAGTCCGACGACGAGGCGGCATAGTCGCGGAAGCGCGCCTCGCTCTCGCGCAGGGCCACCGCGGCCTGCTTGCGCTCGATGGCGTAGTGGAGGACGCGCCGCAGCACGGTGCCGTCGCCGCGGCCCTTGACCAAGTAGTCCTGGGCACCATGTTTCAGCGCCTCAAGTGCGGCCCGGTCGTCGTCGTGGCCGGTCAGCACCACCACCGCCAGATCGGGCGCCATGTCCTGCACCGTCGATAGGGTGGCGACGCCGGCCGAGTCGGGCAGCGCCAGGTCGAGCAGGATGACGTCGGCCCCCCTCGCCTGCAACACCTCCACCGCCGTCGCCAGGCTTTCGGCGATGGTCAGGCTGAACGGGCTGCCGGGCAGCTGATGCAACAGCGCCCGCACCAAGGCGGCATCGGCCCGGTTGTCCTCGATGAGCAGGACGCGCACCTGCCTTGGCTCGGGCAATGCTTTGTCTCCCGTTGACCGTCGGCGCCTTATCCCGACGCCAAGGCGCTGATACTTTGGAGCAAGGCAGATACGTTGCATAGTCGGGTGGAAAGCCTATTTTCCGCCGGCTCGGGAAATCCGACCGGGTGGCACCAACTGGTGCTTGCCGGGTCCGATGAGGTCGGCGCGGCCCATGCGCTTCAGCGCCTCGCGCAGGTCCGGCCAATTCTCCGGATCGTGCCAGCGCAGGAACGCCTTGTGCAGCCGCCGTTGCCGCCCGCCCTTGGCGGAGGCCACCGGCTCCGCCACCCGCCGGCCCAGCGGTCGCAGCGGGTTGACGCCGCCGTGCCACATGGCGGTGGCCAGCGACATGGGCGAGGGCAGGAAGGTCTGCACCTGATCGGCCTTCAGGCCGTTGCGCTTCATCCACAGCGCCAGGTTCAGCATGTCCTCGTCGCCGGTGCCGGGATGGGCGGCGATGAAGTAGGGGATCAGGTAGAGCTGCTTGCCCGCCTGCCGCGCCGCCGCCTCGAACATGGCCTTGAAGCGCTCGTAGGTGGCGATGCCAGGCTTCATCATCTTGGACAGCGGCCCCGGCTCGGTGTGCTCGGGCGCCACCTTGAGATAGCCGCCGACATGGTGCGCCGCCAGTTCGGCGACGTAGGCCGGGCTTTGCACCGCCAGGTCGTAACGCACCCCCGAGGCCACCAGGACCTTCTTGATTCCCGGCACGGCGCGGGCCTTGCGGTAGAGGCCGATCAGCGGATCGTGGTCGGTTCCCAGGTTGCGGCAGATCTCGGGGAAGACGCAGGACAGGCGGCGGCAGACGCGCTGCACCGCGTCGTCGCGACAGGCCAGCCGGTACATGTTGGCGGTGGGGCCGCCGAGGTCGGAGATGACGCCGGTGAAGCCCTTGGTACGGTCGCGGATGTCTTCGATCTCGCGCAGGATGGAGGCTTCCGAGCGGCTCTGGATGATGCGGCCTTCGTGCTCGGTAATGGAGCAGAAGGCGCAGCCGCCGAAACAGCCGCGCATGATCGCCACCGAGAAGCGGATCATCTCCCAGGCCGGAATGCGGGCGTCGCCATAATCGGGGTGCGGCGCGCGGGCGAAGGGCAGGGCGTAGATAGCGTCCAGCTCGGGGGTGGAGAGCGGGAGCGGCGGCGGGTTGAGCCACAGCTCGCGGTCGCCGTGGCGCTGCACCAGCGGCCGTGCGTTGCCGGGGTTGGTCTCCTGGTGCAGCACGCGCGAGGCCTGGGCATAGAGCAGCGGGTCGGCGCCCACCTGCTCGAAGGACGGCAGGCGGACGCATTCCCGGGCCGCGCGTCCCCTGCCGGGGGAAGGGACGACGTCCGGGTCGCTCCAATCCACCACGGCGCAGTCGCCCGGCACCGCCTTGACCATCACGGCGGTGCCGCGGATATCGTGCATGTCGCGCACGGCTTCACCGCCCGCCGCGCGGCGGGCGATCTCGACCACGGCGCACTCGCCGTTGCCGAACACCAGCAGATCGGCCTTGGCGTCCACCAGCACCGAGCGGCGCACTTTTTCCGACCAGTAGTCGAAATGGGCGATGCGGCGAAGGCTGGCCTCGATGCCGCCCAGCACCAGGGGCACCTCCTTGAAGGCCTCGCGGCAGCGCTGGGCATAGACGATGACGGCGCGGTCGGGACGTTTGCCGCCCTCGTCGCCGGGGGTGTAGGCGTCGTTATGGCGCAGCCGCCGCTCCGAGGTGTAGCGGTTGACCATGGAGTCCATGTTGCCGCCGGTAACCCCGAAGAACAGCCGGGGTCGCCCCAGCGCCTTGAACGCTTCGGCGTCGTTCCAGGCCGGTTGGGCGATGATGCCGACGCGCCAGCCCTCCGCCTCCAACCGGCGGCCGATGATGGCCATGCCGAAGCTGGGATGGTCGACATAGGCGTCGCCGGTCACCAGCACCACGTCGCAGGCATCCCACCCGAGTTCGGCCATCTCGCGGCGGGATATGGGAAGAAACGGGGCAGGGCGGGCGTTCATTCACGAACCGTAGGGGGGCTTGGTCGGCGGCTAATCCAGGCACCTATAACACCGTCATAGAGGTGGGCTATAACAAAAGCTGGCATCGCCGCCCCAACCGCTGAGTCCGGGGCGCTCTTTCCGTCACATCTTCTTTCTTGACCTGGATCACTTTGCGGTAGAACAACTGTCAGGGCCGAAGTCGCGCTTCTCCGACGGGAAGCCACTCCTGAGGGGAGGGTCTGCCATGAATCTGGTCCGCGCTTTGCCCGCCGTCGCTCTGTCGAGCCGGAGCTGAAGCCCCGGATGGTCGAGGCACACGAATAATTGGGGAAAGAAGGGGCTCTTGAGGCGACCATCGGCAATACGCGTGCTTTCCAAAATGGCAGTTGTCGCCATCTGGTTGGCGGCTGGCGGTGCCATCGTCTTTTTGCGCGGTATCGAGGTCGATGACCCCTGGCGCGCCCATTCCGGCCTCGTCGTGGCGGCTGCGGCCCTGCTGTCGGCGCTGATCCTGATGCTGTCTTCCGCTCTTGGTCGCATGCACCGGCAGGTTGTTGCCCGCTTCAAGGCAGAGGAGTCCCTGACCGTCCAGATGGATGTGTTGCGAGCCACCGGCGCGCGCTTCGAAAACATCCTCGAAGCCGCCGGCGACGGCATCTACGGTGTCGACGATGGCAACACGGTGGTGTTCGCCAACCGTGTCGCCGCCCACTTGCTGGGCTGGCCCTCCGCCGAAGCCATGATCGGGCAGCAGGGACCGGAGGCCGGCTGGCATCTGCTGGCCGACGGGTGTCCCTGCACCGCGGGTGATTGTCTGATCCGGCGCACCCTGGAGGACGGCGTGGCGCGGCGGGGAACCGAAGAGTTCTTCGTCAGCCGCGATGGCACCCGCATCCCGGTGGACTACTTGGTCTCGGCGCAGATCCACCGGGGCGAGGTCGAGGGCGCCGTTGTCGTTTTCCGCGAGGTGAGCGCCCAGCGTGCCGCCGAGCAGGCTCGCCGCGAACGGCAGGAATTGTTCGAGCAGATCTTCGTCTCGGGGTCGGTCATCAAGCTGCTGATCGATCCGCAGGACGGCAGCATTGTCGACGCCAACCCGTCCGCCGCCGAATTCTACGGCTTGCCGCTGGAAGACCTGCGCCGCAAGACCATCCATGACATCAATGCGCTTCCGGTAGACGAAATCCGCCGCCGCATGAGTTTGGCGGAGCAGAACCTCAACAACTATTTCGTCGCGCGCCATCGCACCGCCGATGGCAGCGTGCGGACGGTGGAGGTCTATTCCGGCCCCATCCGCGTCCAGGACCGCACTCTGCTGATGTCGATCATCCACGACGTCAGCGAGCGCATGCGCAAGGAGCAGGAACTGGCCGCCGCCCATTTGCGCCTGAAGGCGCAGGCCAAGGACCTGGCGCGCTCCAACGCCGACCTGGAACAGTTCGCCTATGTCGCCTCGCACGACCTGCGTGAGCCTTTGCGCATGGTCAGCAATTTCCTCACCCTGGTGGAGCGGCGGAGTGAGGACAAGCTCGACACCGAGAGCCGCGAGTTCATCGGCTTCGCGGTGGATGGCGCCAAGCGCATGGACCGGTTGATCCTCGACCTGCTGCAATATTCGCGTATCGGCCGTCTCAGCCAGCCCATGCGCACCGTGGTCCCGGCCGAGGCGCTGCGTCTGGCGATGGCGCATTTGCAGTTCACCATGGACGACCTCGCGGCGGAGGTCGTCGTCGCGGACGAACTGCCCAAGGTGATCGCCAGTGAAGACGACCTGATCCGCCTGTTCCAGAACCTCATCGGCAACGCCCTGAAATATACCCCGCCCGGTCGCCCTCCCCGGGTCGAGGTGGGATGTGTCGCCTGCGACGAGGGATGGCGCTTCTCGGTGCGGGACAACGGCATCGGCATCGATCCGGACAATTTCGAACGGGTGTTCGGCATCTTCAAGCGCCTGCATGCACCGGGCGAATACGACGGCACCGGGATCGGCCTCGCCATCTGCCGGAAGATCGTCGAGCGCCACGGCGGCCGCATCTGGGTGGAGTCCGATGGCGAGGGCAAGGGCTCGACCTTCTTCTTCACCCTGCCGGCCGTTGAGGGCTGACCTTACTTCCGCGCCGCCAGGATGCAGGCGGCGGCGATGATGGCGCCGCCGGCCAGGGCCGCCGGGCGCAGCGGCTCGGCGAACAGCAGGACATCGAAGGCTGCGCCCACCGCCAGTTGCAGGTAGGCGAACGGCGCCAGCACATGCACCGGCGCGAAGCGGAAGGCCGCCGCCAACAGCACCTGCCCGGCGGTTCCGAGCACCGCCATGGCGCCCAGCAGGGCGAGGTCTTGCCGCGGGGGCAGCGTCGGCTCGGCCAACGGCATCAGCAGCAGGGTGCCGGCCAGCATGAAATAGAAGGTCGAGGTTGACGGTGGGTCGACCCCGGCGACGCGGCGGGTCAACAGGGGGATCGTCGCCTCCAGCGCCACCAGCAGCGCCACGGCGATTCCCAGTCCGGGGGGCGTGCCGGGCGGGATCACCAGCAGGGAGCCCAGGCAGCTCATGGCGAGTGCCGCCCAGTGAACCGGCGGCACCCGCTCGCGCAGCAGCAATCCGGCTGCCGGCACCGAAAACAGCGGCGGCACCAGGCTGACCGCGATCACCGTGGAAATGGGCAGATGCTGGTAGAGGTGAAAGTAGATCACCGCCGCCACACTCATCACCGCGCCGCGCAGCCACTGCCCGGCCGGCCAGACGGTGCGCCAGGCGGGCTGGCGATGCAGGGCCGCGAAACCGAGCACCAGGGGAAGGCCGATCAGCATACGCCAGGCGGCGATGTCCACCGCCCCCAGCCGGCCGTCGAACAGCTTGATGATGGCGGCCACCGGCATTCCCACCGCCACTGCGGCGACGAACAACGTGGCACCCCGGGCCGGCGCGATGACGTGGAGCGAGGTGGGTCTTTCCATGGCGGCGGAGCATGGCGAGCCACTTGATCGCCGTCAAGGAACGGCAGGTCTCCATGCGCCATGTTCGAGGCTGAGCGAGGAGGGGTGTCCTTGGCCGTAAGACGTGTGATCGCACTGGAACTCCCCCGGCACGCCGAGATGGCGCGCCGGATGTTGGCGTTTCTGGTGGTCGCGGGTCTGGCCCTGCAATTCGCCCTTCCCGGCTTCGACCTTGCCCTGCGCGCCCAGGACTCCTGGCTGGCGCTGGTGACCAAGGGCGCCGTCTGTCACTCGCCGCAGTCGTCGGAGCAGCCCCTGCCCGCCGGCGGCGAGGACCGGTCCCACAGCGACGGGTGCTGCCTGGTTTGTCAGGCGGTCCAGTTGGCCAAGGGGATTCTGCCGTCGCCAACCTTCACCCTCCCCACCGCGGGAACGGCACTGTCCTTCGGCTGGCCGGCCATCTCGGCGAACACTTCCGGCCACGCGTCGCGCCACAAACAGGCTCGCGCGCCGCCGGCTCCCTGAGTGGTGCCCCTGCGGCACCCAGAGTCCCTTTCCGATTTTGCTCTCTTCACGCCGTAGCGACACCCGATTAGGGTGTCGTAGGTCATGGTGTCGTTCCTGGAGGCATTTGCCCGATGAAGTTCAAGTCAGCCCTGTTTGCCGCCGCCGCCCTGTTCGCCCAGCCCGCCTGGGCCGCCGATATCGAGGTCACGGGGGCCTTTGTCCGCGCCTCGCCGGCCATGGCCGGTGCCGGGGCCGGATTTCTCACCATTGCCAACCACGGCGCCGCCGACCGCCTGCTGGGCGCCGAGGCTTCGGTGTCGAAGGCGGTGGAACTGCACACCCATGTCAAGGACGGCGACGTCTATCGCATGCGGGCCGTCGAGGCCATCGCGGTCCCGGCGCACGGCACTGTCCAGCTCCAGCCGGGCGGCGACCACATCATGTTCATCGGCCTCAACGAGCCGCTTAAGGAAGGCGCCAAGGTGCCGGTGACGCTCAAGTTCGAGAAGGCCGGCGCCGTCAAGGTCGAGATGCCGGTGCTGGGCGTCGGCGCCATGGGGCCGGCCATGATGCAGGGCCAGGGGATGATGCCGGGCCACGGGCCGATGGAGCACGGCAAGCGTTAGTTTTACTCGGCGCCGCCCAAGGAGGGGAACGCTGCCCTAGTAGCCACCCTTGGGCGGGGCGCCCGGTGCCATGGACATGTCCAGCCGCCGGCCGGCGGCCAGGGCCGTGAGCAGCGAGGCGGCCTGTGGCCCGTCCCACTCGGCCGGGCCGACGAAGCGGGCCGCCTCGCGGCCGTCGCGGTCGATCAGCACGGTGACCGGCAGGTAGGGTGCGCCCAGGTCCTCGGCGGCCCGGCGAGATTCGTCGGTGTGAATGGCCAGATTGACGATGCCCAGCCGGGCGAAGGTGTTGACCACCGCCACCTTGCCCGACCGGTCGAGCGACAGCGCCACCACCGCCACGCCCTCGGGCTCGATGCGCGGCTTCAGTCGATCCAGCGTCGGCAGCTCGGCAACGCAGGGGCCGCACCAACTGGCCCACAGGTTCAACAGCACCGCCTTGCCGCGCCACGCGGCAAGCGGCGCCGGCCGGCCGTCGCCGTCGCGGATGTCGAGTGCGGGGAGGACGCGTGGCGTGTCATGGATCACCAGTCCCTGCACGGGCTTGGCGGCCTGCCCGCCGCGCGGGGCGAGGGCCGCCGCCGCCAGCAGGGCCATGGCGTCGCGCCGTCTCATGGCTGCTCCAGCACGGCGCGGATGCGCGCCGTCACTTCGTCCGGCGTCGCCATGTGGCCCAGCTTGGCGGCGAACCGGCCGTCGCGGCCCATGATGTAGATGCCGGCCGAATGATCGACGGCATAGGCCTGGGGGTCGCCATCGGGCGACGGCTGGCGCTCATAGCGGGCGCGGAAGTTGCGCGCCGCGCCGGCGACCATCTCCGGGCTGCCGGTCAAGCCGGTGATGCCGGGGAAGGCCGACAGGTAATCCTTGAGGTGCGACTTAGTGTCGCGCTCGGGATCGACGCTGATGAACAACATGGCGACCTTGCCGCTGTCGGCGCCCAGACGGTCTATGACAACCGACAGGGTCGACAACGTCGTCGGGCATATGTCGGGGCAGAAGGTGTAGCCGAAGGTCACCACCCGGACTTTGCCGCGCCAGGCCTCGTCGGTGACCCGCTTGCCGTCAACGGTGTCCAGCATGAAGCGGCCGGTAAGCTCGCCTTCGGCGGCGGACGTCGGCGTTCCGGCAGCGAGAATCGCAGCCAGCGCGGCGGCAAGTAGTCTCATGCGCATGGATCCACACCTCCCAATTCGACCTTCGGAGGATCCGGTTTAGCAGACCATGCCGGCCGGCGCGAGAGGGACGTGAAGTCCCCTTCCGGCGAGGGGCGGCGGGAAAATCGGAGCGCATTCTTGACGAAAGTTAAGGCCAGTGAATTAGGGGTATTTCATCTTGGAACATGAAGGTTGGAGTTCCCTCTTTTTTACTTTCAACAATTCCAAGGTGGGGAAAAATGACTAAAAGCCGGAAATTGGCGACTCTGCTCGCCACGGTAAGCTTTGGCGTGCTCGCTTCGGGCGCAGCCTGGTCGGCGGAGACCCTGCAGGACGTCATGAAGCGGCGCGCCCTGACCGAGAAGGACGTCCTTGCCGCCGCCAAGACCTATAACCCGACCGGCAAGCACGACGAGTTCGTGGTGTTCAGCTCCGGCGGCCAGAGCGGCCAGGTGATCGTGTACGGCATCCCGTCGATGCGCATCCTGAAGTACATCGGCGTCTTCACCCCCGAGCCCTGGCAGGGCTATGGCTACGACGACGAGTCCAAGCGCGTCTTCAAGGAAGGCTCGATGGTCGACGGCCGCGAGATCACCTTCGGCGACACCCATCACCCGGCGATCTCCGAGACCAACGGCGAGACCGACGGCCAGTTTCTGTTCATCAACGACAAGAACACGCCCCGCATCGCGGTCATCGACCTGAAGGACTTCGAGACCAAGCAGATCGTCAAGAACCCGATCCTGCAGTCCGAGCACGGCGGCGCCTTCGTCAGCCCCAACACCGACTACATCGTCGAGCCGGCGCAGTACCCTGCCCCGCTGGGCGGCGAGTTCGCGCCCCTCGAACAGTTCAACGAGAAGTATCGCGGCGCCGTCACCTACTGGAAATTCAACCGCGCCAAGGGCCGCATCGAGCCCGAGAATTCGTTCTCGCTCGAACTGCCCCCCTACAGCCAGGATCTGGCCGACTTCGGCAAGGGTCCCTCCGACGGCTGGTCGTTCGTGAACTCGTTCTGCGCCGAGCGTTATGTCGGCGGCTTCGAGCGCGGCCGTCCGCCCTTCGAGGCGGGCTGCTCGGCCAAGGACACCGACTTCCTCCACATCATCAACTGGAAGAAGGCGGCCGAGCTGGTCGCGGCCGGCAAGGGCAAGAAGATCAACGGCCACAATGTGCTGCCCATCGACGTGGCGGCCAAGGAAGGCGTGCTCTTCCTGGCCCCCGACCCGAAGAGCCCGCACGGCGCCGACGTCACCCCGGACGGCAAGTTCATCATCGTCTCGGGCAAGCTGGACACCCACACCACGGTGTACAGCTTCGACAAGATTCAGGACGCCATCAAGGCCGGCAAGTTCGCCGGCAAGGACGAGTACGGCATCCCCATCTTCGATCTGGCCACCGTCGCCGACAAGCAGGTGGAAGTCGGCCTCGGCCCGCTGCACACCCAGTTCGACAGCAAGCCCTGCATCGCCTACACGTCGATCTACGTCGACTCGATGGTGACCAAGTGGAACTACTGCGAAGGCAAGGTCGTCGACAAGATTTCGGTGCATTACAACATCGGCCACTTGATGGCGATGGAAGGTGACACCGCCAAGCCGGCCGGCCGTTTCCTGGTTGCGCTGAACAAGCTGGCCATCGACCGCTTCAACCCGGTTGGCCCGCTGCATCCGCAGAACCATCAGCTGATCGACATCAGCAACGACAAGATGCAGTTGCTGTATGACATGCCGCTGCCGCTGGGCGAGCCCCACTACGCGGTGTCGATCGCTGCCAACAAGCTCAAGCCGCATATCCGCTACCCGCACGGCACCGACTCGCGCACCGAGACCAAGTCGCCGTTCCAGGTTCGCGCCGGCGGCGAGAAGACCGAGCGGAAGCCCGGCCGTGTCGAAGTGTTCGGCACGGTCATCCGCTCGCACATCAATCCTGAGATCATCGAGGCCACCGAGGGTGACGAAGTCGTCATCCATCTGACCAACCTCGAACGCGCCCAGGACGAGACCCATGGCTTCGCGGTGTCCAAGCACAACGTGAACATGTCGCTCGAGCCCGGCAAGACCGCCTCGGTCACCTTCAAGGCCAACAAGGCGGGCGTGTATCCCTACTACTGCACCGAGTTCTGCTCGGCCCTGCACCTGGAAATGGAGGGCTACCTGCTCGTCCAGCCGGCCAACTACAAGGCGGCCGCCACCAAGGGCAAGGAAGGCCAGACCTACGGTCAGAAGGACTACGATGCGCGCGTCGCGGCGAACATCGCCACTCAGGGCGTGATCGACAGCGTCGTCGGCTACATCACCTCGGTCAACTATGCGGACTTCCCGCAGGTGGTCGCCCTGGTGGAAGACGCCACCGATCAGTTGGGCTTCGCCAAGAGCGCCAAGGAGAAGTCGGAAGACTTCGCCAAGAAGGCCGATTGGCACAACGCCTTCCTGTGGGCCGAGCAGTGGTTCCAGTATCAGGTCAAGACGGCCGACATCGGCCTGCGTGCGAAGACCTACCTGGAGCAGAACGGCGCCCAGAAGGTCCAGAAGTAAACTTGTAAGCGAGTAGGGATTGGGGGCGGGATCATTCCCGCCCCCATTTCATATCAACTTCCCCCCAAGAGGTACGGTCATGATGGTTAGACTTTTGGCGGCCGCCGCCCTGGCTACGGTCATTGCTGCCCCGGCCATGGCCGGCGACGGCAAGGCTCTGTTCGAGGAAAAGGGCTGCACCGCCTGCCACGGCGAAGATGCCAAGACGCCGCTGCAGGAGGGCTATCCCCGCCTGGCCGGTCAGAACGGCCCCTACGCGCTGCAGCAGATGAAGGACATCAAGAGCGGTGCGCGGGCCAACGGCTTGACCGCCGAGACCATGAAGCCCATCCTCGAGGACGTCACCGATGAGCAGATGAAGGACCTGGCCGATTGGCTGGCCTCCCTGCGCGATCCGGCGGCCAAGCCCGCCGGCCCGGCCGACCACCCCGGACGCAAGCTGTTCATGACCAAGACCTGCGTGGCTTGCCACGGCAAGGAAGGCAACAAGCCGGTGCTGCCGACCTATCCCAACGTCGCCGGCCAGGACAAGACCTACATCCTGCAGCAGACCAAGGACATCAAGACCGGAGCCCGCAAGAACGGCAAGGCCGACGCCATGCAGCCGGTGATGCATCTGGTTGCAGACGGCGAGATCGACGCCATTGCGGATTACTTGTCCACAGTCAAGTGAATGCTAATGAACCTCGCATATGGTGGGGTCAGCCCGATTTTCAGTTCGGAGAGATGAGACGATGAAGACGTTGAAGTTCACCCTGGCGGTCCTGGCCGCCTCGGCCCTGATCGGCAGCGCGGCCCTGGCGGCCGGCGCCAAGGACAAGCCCAAGCAGGGCAAGTCGCTGGGCGAGAGCGATTACGTATGGAACGCCGGCGGCGGCGAAGAGGACGAGGCGCTCAGCCTGAAGCCGGATCTGGCCAACGGCCGCGACGTCTATGAAGTCTGCGCCGCTTGCCATCTCCCCGAGGGCTGGGGCCAGACCGACGGTACCTTCCCGCAGCTGGCCGGCCAGCACTACAAGGTGATCATCAAGCAGTTGGCCGACATCCGCGCCCTCAACCGCGACAACCCGACCATGTATCCCTTCGCCCTGCCGGACCAGATCGGTGGCCCGCAGGCCATTGCCGACGTCGCCGCCTACATTCAGGGGCTGCTGATGAACCCGGAGCCGGGGGTCGGCGAAGGCAAGGATCTGGAGCACGGCAAGAAGCTCTACAAGGACAATTGCGAGCGTTGCCACGGCCCCGACGGTCGCGGCGACAACGACAAGTTCTATCCGCGCATCACCGGCCAGCACTATAACTACCTGGTCCGCCAGTACGAGTGGATCAAGGCCGGCAAGCGCCGCAACGCCAACCCGGACATGGTCAAGCAGATCCAGAACTTCAGCGATCGCGACACCAAGGCGGTGTTGGATTACGTGTCCCGTCTCAAGGGCCCCGCCAAGCTGGTGGGCCAGAAGGGCTGGCAGAACCCCGACTTCAAGTAGGCCGAAAAGAGCGGCGGTGCCTCAATGGCGCCGCCGCCCAGGTCCCCCCGGAAATTCGCATGCGGGTATCCGGAATACGCAGACCTCAACCTTATCGAATCGTGTGGTATTCCCGGGTTCGCATCGGTATGCGGACATGGAAATACCACTTCAGGCCCAGAACGAGGCTCCCAATGCATCCGAAGCACAACGGAAACCCGGCGGTTTACCGCGCCCTGACGGTGGCCGCGATGATCCTCATCGGTTGGGCGTTCTTTTCGCCGATCTGGTGGGTGGCGCTGAAGGCCCCCAACTATCCGCCGCAGACCTTCCCCGACGGCGTGCGCATCCATTTCCACGTCAATGGCGTCTTCAACGGCTGCAAAGAGCGGCCCAAGACCGACACCATTTATGAGGAAGAGGCGCTCGACTGCGTCCACGAGATGAACGTGATCAACCACTTCATCGGCATGGAGCCCATCGAGAAGGGCGCCGCGCTGGAAATCAAGGCGGCACCGTATCTGTTCTCGCTGGTCGGCGTGATGCTGCTTCTCTTCATGGTGTATTCGGGGCCGTTCTGGTGGGTGCTGCCGCTGTCCGGCATGGTCATCCCCATCGCCTTCGTCGCCGACTACGCCGCCTGGCTGTGGTGGTTTGGCCACAACCTGCATCCGTGGGCCGCGTTCTCGGTCAAGCCGTTCATGCCCACCGTGTTCGGCGAAGGCAAGGTGGCGCAGTTCTCCACCTACTCCTATCCGCATTACGGTTATGGCCTGCTGGTGGCCGGGGCTTTGTTGCTGGCCGTGGCGACGTTGTTGCGGCGCAAGCAATTGAAGTCGCGGGGCTGACGGGCGTAACCATCGTTCTTTGTCGCCATGCTCGGGCCGGCTCGAGCATGGCGAAGGGAAGAGGATGCCGAGTATGGGAGTGTTCCGTACCGTTTTCGCCGCCGGGCTTGTCCTGGCGGTGCCGCTGGTGGCCATCGCCCGCGGTGACGACCGTGCCCAGCCGCGCGACGCCGCCGAGATCCAGGCCTTGATCGACGCCGCGCCGGCCGGCGGCGAGGTGGTTCCCGCCCCCGGCCTCTACCACGGGCGCCTGGTGATCGAGAAGCCGATCATCCTGGACGGCCGTGGCAAGGTCACCATCGACGCCGACGGCGAGGGCTCGGTGATCTGGCTGAAGACCGGCAACGCCACCGTCAAGAACCTGCGGCTGGCCAACACCGGGCACGACCACAATGCCGAGGATGCCGGCATCCAGGTGCGCGGCAACAATAACGTTCTGAAGGACAACGTGATCGAGGACTGCCTGTTCGGCATCGACATGGAACAGTCCAACGGCAACGTGGTCCGGCGCAACCACATCACGTCGAAGAAGCTTGAGCTCGGGATGCGGGGCGACTCGCTCAAACTATGGTATTCCAACAACAATATCGTCGAGGAGAACGAGGTCCACGATTCCCGCGACTTCGTGCTGTGGTATTCCAAGAACAACCAGGTTCGGCGTAACATTTCAACGGGTGGGCGCTATGGCCTGCATTTTATGTTTGCCGCGGACAACGTCATTGAAAACAACAAATTCTTTGATAATTCCGTCGGGCTTTCTTTGATGTACAACGAAGGCGATGTCATTCGAAACAATTACATCGCCAAGTCCACCGGCGCGACCGGCACCTGCATCTCGTTGAAGGAGGCCAGCCGCATCGTCATCGAGAACAACGACATCGTGTACTGCGCACTGGGGATCGGCCTCGACGTTTCGCCGTTCCAGCCCGACACCGAGAATAGAATCACCTCGAACCGCATCTCCTACAACGACATCGCCATCGCCTTTCTCAACGACTGGCGCGACAACGTCTTCAAGGACAACGTGATGAAGGGCAACATCACCGAGGTGGTGGTGTTCGGCGGCGGCAGCGCGCGACGCAATTCGTGGGACGGCAATCAGTGGGAAGACTACGAGGGCTTCGACCGTAATCGCGACGGCGTCGGCGACACGCCGCACCGGGTCTATGGCTATGCCGGCCGGGTATGGATGGATGTTCCCAACACCCGTTTCTTCAAAGGCACGCCATTGCTGGAGGTGCTCGACTTCCTCGACCGACTGGCCCCGTTCAGCGAGCCGGTGCTGCTGCTGGAGGACGCGCATCCGCGCATGGACGCAAAAAACATCGAGCGAAAGTCATGACCGTCACCAAGCCCGTTACCCTGCCGAAGCAAAAAAACCGCCGCACCGTGCTGCGATCCATCGCCATGGGCGGTGCCGTGGTCGGGGCGTCGCTGTTCGGCTTCTTCCCGGTGCTCAAGAAGTGGATGCCGCGGTTGCGGCCGCCCGGCGCCATCGACGAGACGGAGTTCCTGGCGGCCTGCATCAAATGCGGCCAGTGCGTCCAGGTCTGCCCGGTCAAGGCCATCGAACTGGGTGACCTCGACGAGGGCTTCGGCGTCGGCGTTCCCTTCATCGACGCCCGCGCCCAGGCCTGCGATTTCTCCTGCGATGCGGTGCAGTGCATCCTGGCCTGCCCGACCGGCGCGCTGCAGCACGCCATCAACAAGAAGGAGGAGGTGCGCATGGGCCTGGCGCGCCTCGACCGTCCCAACCTCTGCCTGGCGCGACAGGGTGCCGGCTACAAGGGGCCGGCCCGTCCGGCGCCCTTCAAGGGCGTTCACCGCTACCTGGAGATCGACCGCTGGAAGCCGGTTCGGCTGGCCGAGTACACCTACGACCTGGAAATCTGCGACCTGTGCGTCCGCGAATGTCCGGTGCCCAAAGCCATCACCCTTGAGCCCCTGTCGACCGATCCCGCCGACCGGCGGCGCACGCCGGTGGTGCACGAGGCCTGCGTCGGCTGCGGCATGTGCGAGATGATCTGCCCGACCGAGCAGGCCGCCATCATCGTCGATATTCGCCGCAAGTGGGGAGAGGCCTGATGAGACTCGTCGACTCCCTGAAGCTGATGCTGGGCGCCGCACCGGCACGGCCCATCGTGCGTTCGGCCGCGGCACTGGCCATGGACGAGAAGAAGCGCGAGGTCAAGGGGCCGGAGCGCGCCCGCCAGATCAAGGCGGCTCATGCCGAGGCCGGCTCCAACAAGTGGCGCAACATCCGCTGGGCGACGCTGATCGGCATCAACATGCTGTTCGTGCTGTCCTATCGCTTCGATGTCCAGCTGATCGAGGGCGCGCTGACCGCGTCGCGCGTCATCGGTTTCCACATGGCCGACCTCAATTCGGCGCTGCAGGTGACGCTGGCCTTCAAGAAGATCCTGATCAACCTGGTGATCGGCACCACCACCGTGCTGATTCTGTGGTGGCTGGTGGGCGGGCGCTCGTTCTGTTCCTGGGTGTGCCCCTACCACCTGCTGGCGGAGCTGGCCGAGAAGCTGCATCTGGCCCTGGCGAAGCGCCGTCTGGTGGTGGATTACACCCTGCACCGCGGCACCCGCACCGTGCTGTACGTGGTCTTCGCCCTGCTGGCCCTGATCAGCGGCTACACCGTGTTCGAGGCCATTTCGCCCACCGGCATCCTGTCGCGCGCCCTGATCTACGGGCCGGGGCTGGCGTTGGTGTGGGTGGGTGGCCTGCTGGTCTACGAGGTGATCTTCATCCGGCGCATGTGGTGCCGCTACATCTGCCCCATCGGCATGACTTACGGCTTTGTCGGAGCAGTTTCACCGGTGCGCATACTGTACAATTTGGAAAATTGTCTGCATGAAGGCGATTGTCGCAAGGTTTGTCTGGTCCCGCATGTGCTAGAATGCACCAAGAAGACCTATGCCGAGGACGTCAATGTGGCTATTGGTGCCGATTGCACACGCTGTGGACTGTGTGTCGACGCCTGTCCGACGGGTTCGCTGAGGTTCGATATCAAAGGACTGCACAGGCTGTTGTAATGATCACGTTCTCGGGCGTCTCGAAGACCTTTCGCCGTCACCGGGTCCTCGACGAGGTAAGTCTGACCATCGAGCGGGGAGAGCGGGTGGCGCTGGTGGGCTCCAACGGGGCCGGCAAGACCACCCTGATCCGCTGCCTGCTGGGCGAGTACACCCATCAGGGCGAGGCCCAGGTCGACGGCATCGCCCCTCGCGCCGACCGCCGCACGGTGCTGTCGCGCGTGGGGTTCGTGCCGCAGATCCCGCCGCCCCTGAAAATGCCGGTGGGCGAACTGGTGTCCTTCGCCGCCTCGGTGTGCGGCTCGGACGCCAAGCGCATGGTGGCGGTGGTCGAGGAACTGGGGCTGGACTGGGGCCGCGTCCGCCGGTTGCCCTTCGTCAAGCTGTCGGGCGGCATGAAGCAGAAGCTGCTGATCGGCATCGCCCTGGGGCGCGACAGCGACCTGCTGATCATGGACGAGCCGGCGGCCAACCTGGACCCCGCCGCGCGTCACATCTTCTTCCACCAACTGCACGAGCGGAAGGACCGCGCGGTGATGCTGATCACCAGCCACCGCCTCGACGAGGTGGCCGCCTTGGTCAACCGCGTCGTCGAGATGGACCAGGGCAAGGTGGTGCTGGATGACCGCGTCGCCGACGACGTGGAGATGACCAGCCGCATGTGCTGTGCCATCATGCTGAGCCGCCCCGAGCCGGCCTTCGCCAAGTCCATCGGCGAGTGGCACTTCACCTCGGCCGACGGTGGCATGACCTGGGCGGGGGAGATCAACGGCCCCGACCGCCTGCGCTTCCTCGGCGTGGTGTCGCGCTACGCCGGGCTGGTGGCGAGTTTCGAGATGAAGGAGGCCCGCGTATGTGCCGCCACGGATTGACCCGGCGTTCCTTCCTTGGCCTGGTGCCGGGGCTGGCGATGGCCGCCTCCGGCTGCGGCGGTCCGGCCACCGGTCCCGGTGAGGTGCGCTGGGGCCGCGAGAACTGCGACTATTGCGGCATGATCATCGACGACCCCAAGTTCGCCGCCCAGGTGCGCGGCGGCCCCAACCGCAAGCTCGCCAAGTTCGACGATCTCGGCGATGGGGTGCTGTGGCTGGCCAAGCAGACCTGGGCCGACGATGCCGCCACCGAGTTCTGGGTGGGCAATGTCGAGACCGGCACATGGATCGACGGCCGCACCGCCTTCTACATCTCGGGCCGGAAATCGCCCATGGGGCACGGCTACGGCGCGGTGCCCGACCGGCGCGAGGGGGCGCTCGACTTCGCCCAACTGAAGTCGGTGATCCACTCCACCAGCCGCTGCGAGACCAGCCAGTCGGCGGAGGTGCCGCGATGAGGGCGCTGATGATGACCGCCCGCCTCGACGTCACCGAGTCGCTGCGGGCGCGCTGGTTCCTGTTCTACGCGCTGGTGTTCGGCGGCATCGTCGTGCTGCTGTTCGTCTTCGGGCTGACCGAGTCGCGCATCCTCGGCTTCACCGGTCTGTCGCGCCTGCTGGTCACCTACATCCAGCTCTGCGTCGCCATCCTGCCCATCTTCATCCTCATCACCACGGTACGATCGGTGGCGGGTGACCGCGATGCCGGCGTGTTCGAGTACATGCTGTCGCTGCCGGTTCCGCTCGGCGCCTGGTTCTGGGGCAAGATGATCGGGCGCTTCGTCGTGGTGTTCCTGCCGGTGTTCCTGGCCATGGCGGCGGCGGCGGTCTATGCCGAGATCCGCGGCATCGGGCTGGATTGGAGCCTGTTTCTGGTCTACACCGCGCTGCTGGTGTCGCTGGCCTGGTCCTTCCTCGGCATCGGCATGCTGATTTCGACGGTGGCGCGCTCGCCCGACGTGGCCCAGACCGGCGCCTTCCTCATCTGGCTGGCGCTGCTGCTGTTCCTCGACCTCATCCTGCTGGGGGTGATGATCCGCGAGCGGCTGCCGCTGGACGTGATCGTCGCCCTGGCGGTGGCCAACCCGCTGCAGTCGTTCCGCACCGCCGCCATCCTGCTGTTCGATCCGCAGATGGTGGTGCTGGGGCCGGCCGCCTATGTCATCCTCGACGGGCTGGGGCGCACCGGCTACTTGGTGTTCGCGGTCCTCTACCCGGTGGTGATCGGCACCGTCTGCGCCGGCATCGGCTACCACCTGTTCCGCCGGGGCGACCTGCCGTGAACCTGGGGACGTCCGCGCCGCCGACAGGAATTGCCCCCGGCCAACCGACGACGCGGGCCGACCAGCCGCCGGCCGGCTGGCGGCTGTGGTGGCTGGCCATCCGACCGCGCACCCTGACCATCGCGGTGGCGCCGGTGCTGGCGGGAACCGCGGTGGCCGCGGCCGAGAGCGGGCATCTGAGCGTGCCGCCCATGGCGGTGGCGCTGTTCGGCGCCGTGGCCATCCAGGCCGGCACCAATCTCTACAACGATGTGGGCGATGCCCTGCGCGGCGGCGACCAGCCGCTACGCCAGGGGCCGCCGCGGGTGACGGCGCTGGGGTGGGCGTTACCGGCCAAGGTGCGCCTCGCCGCGCTGATCGCCTTCGGGCTGGCGGCCGTGGCCGGGCTCTATCTGGCCGCCGTGGGCGGCTGGCCCATCCTGGCCCTGGGCGTGGCCTCGCTGGTGGCGGGATGGGCCTATTCCGGTGGGCCCAGGCCGATCGCCTACACCCCCATGGGCGAGATCTTCGTCATCGTCTTCTTCGGCGTCGGCGCGGTGGGCGGCAGCTACTGGCTGCAGGCGCACGCCCTGTCGGCGGCCGCCATGGCCACCGGCGCCGCCCTCGGGCTGGTGGCGGCGGCGGTGCTGCTGGCCAACAATTACCGCGACATGGAAGCCGACCGCCTGGCTGGCCGCCGCACCCTGGCCATCCGCATCGGCTGCGAGCCGTCCAAGGCACTGTACGCCATATTGATGCTGGTGCCCTTTGCCCTGCTGGCCTCACCCGCCGGTCCGGAGCGCGGCTGGATCGCCTTGCTGGCGCTGCCCTTGGCGCTGCGCCTGATCCGTCGTTTCGCCACCGAGGCGCGCGGCCCCGCCTTCAACCTCATCCTCGGCCACACCGCCCGCCTGGAGCTGGTGGTCGCCACCCTGATCGCAGTGGGCGTCAGTCTATGATCACCCAGGCTCTGCTGCCGCTGGCCCTGGCCTTCATCATGTTCGCCATGGGGCTGACCATGCCGCCGGCCGATTTCCGGCTGGTGTTCACCCGGCCCAAGGCCATGGCGGTGGGGCTGGCCTGCAAGCTGCTGCTGCTGCCGGCCGCCGGCCTGGCGGTGGTGCTGGCTTGGCGCCCCGAGCCCGACTTCGCCGTCGGTATGGTGATCCTTGCCGCCTGTCCGGCCGGGGTGACGTCCAGCCTGCTCACCCATTGGGGCAAGGGCCGCACCGCCCTGGCCGCCGCCGTCACCGCGCTGACCAGCCTGGCCGCGGTCGTCACCCTGCCGGCGCTGGCCAATCTCGGGCTGGCGCTGTTCGCCGGCTACGACCATGCCGTCGAGCTGCCGGTGGCCAGGATGTGCCTCGGCATCTTCCTGGTGGACACCCTGCCGCTGGCCCTCGGGCTGGCGCTGCAAGTCCGGCGCCCTCTGCTGGCCGAGCGGTTGGGAAAGGTGGCGCGGCCGCTGGCCAACCTGCTGTTCGGCGTCATCGTGGTGGGAGCCTTCGTCAGTCAGGCCGAGACCTTCGCCGCCCATTGGCGGACGGCGGTGCCGCCGGCGGTGGCGCTGAACCTGGCCGCCATGGCGCTGGCCTGGGTGGCATCCTCCGCCACCGGCCTTGAGCCGCGCGACCGCGTCGCGGTGGTGATGGAGAACGGCCTGCAGAACGGCGCGCTGGGCATCTTCGTCGCGGTGACCCTGCTGGGCAACCCGGCCATGATGGTGCCCAGCATCGTCTACGCCCTGGTGATGAACGTCACCGCACTGGCCTTCATCGCCAGGGTTCGCAGGCTTGACCTGGAGCGCGGGCGTCTCGCCCGCTGACGGTTTGGGCGGGTGGGACGCCCGCGCTCCAAGCGGAGGTTCAGCGTACCACCTGCCACGAGCCGTCCGGCTGCATGCAGGCGGTGCCGTAGCTGCCTTGCGCCATGCCGCCGACGATCACCGTGGACTGGTACTCGCGGCAATAGCGGCCCCAGTTGTCGGTGTAGGTCGGCGACATCGGTATGGCCTGCATCGGCTGTGGCGGCACGACATAGACGGTTCTGGGCGGCAGTGCGCGATAGACGACGATCGGCGGGCCGAAGGAGGGGCCGTAGTGGTGATGATGGCGGTTGTAGCGGTAATGCCGGCCCCAGTCGTCGTCGCGGTAGCGCCAGTCGGCCTTTGCGGGCAACGCGGCGAGGATCGTCGCGATTATCGCCGCGACTGCGAGCACCCTGTTCACCGGATCGTCTCCCTGGCAAGGCCGGCGGAACGCTTTCCGCCGGCCAGCACAGTGAACGCCATGAATGTGGCGCAAGTTTGGGAGGCTACCCGTTTACGTCCACCACCAGCCGTCCGCGCACCTCGCCCTTGAGGATCCTGGCCGCCAACTCGGGCAGCTCCGCCAATTTGGCCTCGGTGGTCATGGCGTCGAGCCGGTCCATGGGCATGACCTCGGACAGGCGCTTCCAGGCGGCGACGCGGCGCGGCTTGGGGCACAGGGCCGAGTCGATGCCGAGCAGCGCCACGCCGCGCAGCAGCAGGGGCAGCACGGTGGCGGTGAACTCGACGCCACCGGCATTGCCGCACGAGGCGATGGCCGCCCGCATGCGCATGGCGGCCATCAGGTTGGCGATGGTGGTGCCGCCGACGCTGTCGATGGCACCGGCCCAGCGTTCGGCCAGCAGCGGCTTGGCCGGCGGCTGCGACACCTCCGAGCGGTCGACGATGGTGGTGGCGCCCAGCCCGCGCAGGTAGTCGTGCTGGCTGGCCCGCCCGGTCGAGGCCGCTACCCGGTAGCCCAGTTTGGACAGCAGCACCACCGCGACGCTGCCCAGGCCGCCGGCGGCGCCGGTAACCAGCACCTCGCCCTCGTCGGCGGGGGTGAGGCCGTGCTCTTCCAGGGCCATGATCGCCAGCATGGCGGTGAAGCCGGCGGTACCCACCGCCATGGCGCGCCGGGTGGTGAAGCCGGCCGGCAGCGGCACCAGCCAGTCGGCCTTGACGCGAGCCTTCTGGGCGAAACCGCCCCAATGGGTCTCGCCCACCCGCCAGCCGGTCAGCAGCACCTTGTCGCCCGGCTGGTAGTCAGGCGATGCCGACGACTCCACCGTGCCGGCGAAGTCGATGCCGGGGATGTGGGGATATTTGCGCACCAGGCGGCCGAGCCCGTTGAGGATCAGCCCGTCCTTGTAGTTCAGTGTGCTGTAATCGATGCGGACGGTGACGTTGCCCTCGGGCAACCCGGCGTCGGTGAGGCGGCGGATGGAGGCCCGCACCTTGCCGTCGGCCTCGTCCAGCATCAGGGCGGCGAAATCGGTATCAGCCATGACGGTCTCGGCTCCTCGATCAGTGGTCCGACCACTCTACCAGGAAGCGCGGACCGAGGCGAAATCCCCATTGCCGTTGCCCAGCACGGCGCCCGGTGCGGCCGCCTCGACAGGAACCAATAGCCGCGTTAGAGTTCTCCCCATCATGACACAGCCCCACGCCGATCGTGAACGCCCAGGCCGTTTCAGCGCAAGCTTCGACGCCCCGACCTGCCGCGTCTCGGTCCGTGCCACGAGTGCCGGCCTCGAAATACGTGACGAACTGGGCTTGCTGGTGGCGTCGTGGAAAACCGCCGACCTGCGCTCCGACGGCGCCTTGCCGGGCGGCGGGGTGCGGCTGCGTTGCGTCGCCGAGGCGGGGGCGCGGCTTGAGGTCGGCGATGCCGCCCTGTTCGGCGAAACGGCTCCCCCTGCCGCCCGGTCGGCGGAACGCTTGTGGTCCCGCTCGTGGGTCCAGGCGGTTGCGGTGACGCTGTTGGGCCTGGGCTTCGTGTCGGTGCCGTTCCTGCTGCGGCCAACCGATTTGACGCCGCAGTCCACCCCGGCGGCTTCACTACAGGCCTGCCACGGTCGAGCGGGTGAGGCGGCTCTGGCCGGCCTGGTCGCCCGCCTTACCGCCGGCCTGCCATCCGACCGCCGTCCCAGGAGCGTTGCCGTGGCGGATCGGCCGGCGAAGGACATCACCGCCCTGGCCGACGGCACGGTGGTGCTGCCGGCCGGATTGCTGCGGGCGGCGCGCGGTGCCGATGAGGTGGCCGAAGCCTTGGCCCGCGCCCTGGCCCCCGAGGACTTCACCGTCCTGTTGCGGCAGGCCGGCATCGGCACCAATCGGCCGCCGGCGCTGCGCGACGCCGAGTGGCAGGCGCTGCTGCGCATCTGCCGGTGAAGGGTTACGCGTGGGAAGTACTCGGTCGCGATGATGCGCCGCCCGCGAACCCGAGCCTCGCCCTGCCGTAGTCTCAGCAGGCCTGCAAACAGGAGGAAGGCATGAACGCATCCCGCCTCTCGCTCGCTGTCGCCCCCTTCGCCGTCGCCCCCTTCGCCGTCGCCATCGTGCTGTGCCTGACCAGCGGTGCCGCCCTTGCCCAGGTGAGCGGCGCCGACCACGCCGACCGCATGGCGGCCGAAATCGCCCTCAAGCGCGCCCAGGTGCGGGCCGAGACTCCGTGCTGGGCCGGCCGCGTCGCCACTCCCCAGCAACTGCCGGCACGGACCCGGCAGGGCAGCTATCCCACCACCGGAACTGCGGGAAAGGTTCCGTGCGGGCGGTGACGAAGACTTCCCATTCGCTTCGCCGTCCCCATGTGAGTACGATGAATTCATCGGGACGACGGGGAGCCTGCGAATGCTGCTGAAGAATGGTCGCGATATCCCGTCGTCGGAAATCACCGAGCGGACGCTCTACCTCGATCGCCGCCGCTTCCTCGAATTGGGGGCGGCGGCTTTCGGCATGGTGGGATCGGCCGCGGCGGCACCGCTGTCGGACGTCGTCAAGGGTGCGGTCACCCTCGACGAGAGCCCGACGCCGCTGGAGGCGGTCACCACCTACAACAACTTCTACGAATTCGGCACCGACAAGGAGGACCCGGCCCGGCTGGCTCCCAAGACCTTTATACCCCTGAAGCCGTGGACGGTCGCGGTGGAGGGTGAGTGCGCCAGGCCGGCGGCGGTGGACTACCAGGACCTCATCCGCCCCAGCCGGCTGGAGGAGCGGGTCTACCGCATGCGGTGCGTCGAGGCGTGGTCGATGGTGATCCCCTGGGTGGGGGTGCCGCTGGGCGAGGTGCTGAAACGCTTCGAGCCGACCTCGAAGGCCAAATTCGTCGAGTTCACCACCCTGGCCGACCCGCAGCGCATGCCGGGCGTCAAGGGTCGCGTCCTCGAATGGCCCTATGTGGAGGGCCTGCGCATCGACGAGGCCATGCACCCGCTGACGCTGCTGGCGGTCGGCCTCTACGGCGAGGAGCTGCCGCCGCAGAACGGGGCGCCGATCCGGCTGGTGGTGCCGTGGAAATACGGCTTCAAGAGCGCCAAGTCCATCGTGCGCATCCGTTTCGTCGAACAGGTGCCGCGCAGTTCGTGGATGAAGTCGAGCCCGCGCGAGTACGGCTTCTATTCCAACGTCAACCCCAAGGTCGACCACCCGCGCTGGAGCCAGGCCACGGAGCGCCGCATCGGCGAGTTCCGCCGCCGTCAGACCCTGATGTTCAACGGCTACGCCGAGCAGGTGGCCGCGCTTTACACCGGCATGGATTTGGCCAGGGACTTTTGATGCGTCGCCATGATCCATGGGCCAAACCGGCCGTATTCGCGCTGTGCCTGGTGCCGCTGGCCTGGCTGGTGTGGAAGGCGCTGTTCAGCACTCTCGGCGTCAATCCCATCGAGACCGTCAACCGCACCTTGGGCGACTGGGCGTTGCGCTTCCTGCTGCTGTCGCTGGCGGTAACGCCGCTGCGCAAGCTCAGCGGCTGGGCGCAGGTGGCCCGCTTCCGCCGCATGATCGGCCTGTTCGCGTTTTTCTACGCCTGCTTGCACGTCTCGTCCTATGTGGGGCTCGACCACTTCTTCGACTGGCGGGCGCTGGGCAAGGACATCGTCAAGCGGACCTACATCACCGTGGGCATGGCGGCGCTGGTGCTGCTGGTGCCGCTGGCCGCCACCTCCACCGATGCCATGGTGCGACGCCTCGGCGGCCGGCGCTGGCGCATCCTGCACCGTAGCGTCTACGCGGTGGGAGTGCTGGGGGTGGTGCACTATTGGATGATGGTCAAGGCCGACATCCGCGAGCCCATGCTCTACGCCGCCATCCTGGCGGTGCTGCTGGGGTACCGGGTGGCAGTGGCCCTGAATCGCCGGCCGGATGGTTTGTTATCGCGGCCGAAGCCGCCATAATGATGTGATGCGCAAGCTTCTCCTCCTCCTCCTCGCCGCCCTGTTGCTGCCCTCCAGCGAGGCGGTGGCCAAGCCCAAGAAATGCCTGACCACCGCCGAGATCCAGGCGGAACAGGAAATCCGCCATGGCGTCTTTCTGCGCGAGGCGGCCAGCCGCTGCGACACCGCGTACGTCAAGGGGACGCGCCAGGCGTGGGATACCTTCTACACCCAGGCGGCGCCCCGCTTCGGCAAGGCCAAGGACAAGCGGATCAAGGCATGGCAGCGGGAGTTCCCCGACACCTGGCAGCGTGATCTGACCATCGCCGACGGCCGCGTCGTCACCTACCACCGCCACTTTCCATTGTCCCGCGCCTATTGCGAGGGCGTCGACGACTTGGTCCAACTGGTGGTCAAGAAGGGCTACGCCGGCTTCAGCAAGCAGGCCAAGACCATCCAGAACGAGGTTATCGCGGACTACAAGGTCTGCCGCTGAGGCCTCCTGAGTCACCCACCGGGATCAGTGGCGGGTGCCGCTTTGGTCAATTTTTTCCTTGATGGGATGCACGGCTTCCGTGGCGACATTGCTCGACATTTCCAGCAGGCGGGCACTTTCCTGCAGGAAGGTGTCGACACTTTCGCGCATGAACTCCCGGCCGAGCTGCATCATGTCCTCCATCGACCGGCAGCCCATCAGGTCGTTGGCTGTGCGCATGCCGAGCCGCAGCGAATGCTGCGAGTACTGCATCACCTCCCAGGTCATGTCCTGCATGCCCTTGGCCAGCTTGGCCCCGGTCTGCATGATGGCGTCGACGTCGTCCTTGGAGACATCGGTGATGTCGCGGTAGGCGCGCGCTCCGGCCGTGACGAATTGCTGCATCTGGTCGGTGGAGCGCCGTCCGAATTCGGTGACGTTGGAGATGCCTTGCGTGGCCATGCGGCTCGCGCTCTCGCCGCCGGTCTCTGCCTTCCTGCTTGCCATCTGCTCTGTCCCTTGCTTCAGGTTTCCCCTGGTGCCTGGCGGCACGTCACCGGGCAAAACACCGGTCGTGGCTGCCGGTTCCCGGCCAGGGTCACTTTCCGATGGACTGAGGCAATTTGGACGGACGAAGGCGTGATTAGAATCACATCGCCCCGGCGTTGCCGCCGGGGCGATGCATTCACTCGGAAGCTGGCAGCGACTACTCGGTCGCACCGCCGGTCGAGGCCAGGTACATCACCACGCTGGTGAACACCGCCGTCAGCAGCAGGCCTAGGTAGATCATGAAATTCAACGGGCTGGCACCGCCGAACAGCGCGCCCAGCACCGGCGCAGCCAGGTAGAGGACGATGACCAGCACGCCAGCCACGGTGAGACCCAGAACCTTCGGAAGGACGTCCATCATGCGCTCCTTGGATAAGTCAACGCCGGCCTCGCCAGCCGGCCCCCTCGGCGAGGAGCATTAGCATATATAACACTTCCAAGGAAGGAGGTTTGTGTAACGCTTCTAATGAAGCAGGTAACGCAACTACATCTTTCGGAGCATTGAAAGCCCCCACCTTGGAGGAAAGATGGGAAGTTGACGGGACGTTTGGAGAGGTTCGACCGTGCAGCGCGGTCCGAGAATCTACAACCTGTTCCCACCGCTGGTGGGCTCGGTGGCGCGTTGGATCGACGAGGTTCCGCGCATTGCCGCCATGGGCTTCGACTGGGTGTGGCTGAACCCGGTGCACTACCCCGGGTTTTCCGGCAGCCTCTACGCCATCAAGGACTACCGCGGTGATGATGGATCTGGTGATCAACCACGCCTCCAAGGACGCCCTGCTGATCGCCGAGCATCCCGACTGGTTCGTCCGCACCCCCGATGGTGCTTTGAAGTCGCCCTCGGTGATCGACCCGGACGACCCCACCAGACTGACCGTGTGGGGCGATCTGGCCGAGATCGACTACGGCCGGCCCGAGCACCACCCCGCCATGGTGGCGCATTGGGGCGCGCTGGTGCGGCACTGGGCATCGCTGGGCATTGCCGGCTTCCGTTGCGACGCTGCCTATCGGGTGCCGGCGGAGCTGTGGGCCGCCGTCATTGCCGAGGGTCGGCAGGCTGCGCGCGGCGCGGTCTTCGCCGCCGAGACCCTGGGCTGTTCCACCGAAGCCATTGCCGCCCTGCATCGCGCCGGCTTCGATCTCTTGTTCAACAGCGCCAAGTGGTGGGACTTCCATGCCCCGTGGCTGCTGGAGCAATACGACCTGCTGCGCGGCATCGCCCCATCGGTCGCCTTCCCCGAAAGCCACGACACCGAACGGCTGGCGGTGGAGGTGGCGGGGCAGGGCGACGCCGAGGCGTGGTATCGGCTATGGGCGCGCTTCACCGCCTTCTTTTCCGCCGGCTGGATGATCCCCATGGGCTTCGAATGGGGCGCCACACATAAGCTCGACGTGGTGACCACCCGCCCCGAGCACCGCGAGCCGCCGCGCTTCGATCTCACCGATCTGGTCGCCGAGCTCAACCGCGAGAAGGCGGCCAGTCCGGCACTCAACCAGGAGGGGCCGCAGAAGCGCCTGACCGCCGATGACGCCGCCGCGGTGGTGCTGCTGCGCCTCACTCCCGACGGGCGCGATGCGGCGCTGCTGGCGATGAACACCGACTGGCGCGGACCCTGCACCCTCAACTTGGCCGAGATGGTGGAGGACAAGGCTCCCGAGGCCGGCCGTTTCGTCTCGGCGCTGCCCGCCCGCCTTACGCTGGCGCCGCTCGACGCCCGCACTTGGATTGGCCGTGCCGGAGTGCTGCGCGCCGCCGCCGAGCGGGCCGTCGCACTGCCGGCGGTGCACGAGGCGGCGCCGCTCGGGCCGCTGCCCGAGGTGCATGCGCCCGGCATCGTGATCCTGGCGGTGGAGCCCAGCGTCGACGGCGGCCGCTGGCCGGTCAAACGCGAGGTCGGCGACGTGCTGGAGGTCACCGCCGACATTCTCAAGGACGGTCACGACCTGCTCGCCGCCCGGGTGCTGTGGCGCGAGGCGGGGGGGCGCGAGGCCGGGGCGGCACAGTGGTCGGCGGTGCCCATGGTCTGCCAGGACAACGACCGCTGGATCGGCCGGCTGCCCCTGGGGCGCAACACCCGTGTTTCCTATACCGTCGAGGCCTGGGTCGATCGCTGGGCAACTTGGCGCGGCGAGGTGGCGAAAAAGCGCGAGGCCGGGCAGCCCGTTGCCGTCGAGCTGGCCGAGGGCCGCCGCCTGTTGATGGCGGCGCTCGAACGGGCCGAGGGCGTCGATCACCGCCGCCTCGACGGTCTGCTGGTGGAGTGCGCCGAACTGGCCGACGAGGGCGAGCGTGCCGAGCTGATGCTGTCGGCTCGGGCGGAGTCCGTCATGGCCCGTTTGCCCGACCGCAGCCATGCGGTTCGCCACCCCCGCACCTACGAGGTGGTGGTGGACCGGGTGCGCGCCCGCTTCGGCGCCTGGTACGAGATGATGGTGCGCAGCCAGGGCTCCGATTCCAAGCGCGGCGCCACCTTCCGCGAGGCCGAGCGCCGCCTGCCCGAGATCGCGCGGATGGGCTTCGACGTGGTCTACCTGCTGCCGGTGCATCCCATCGGCCGCGTCCACCGCAAGGGGGCCGACAACGCCGTGACGGCGGGCGAGGGCGACCCCGGCAGCCCCTACGCCATCGGCAGCACCGAGGGCGGCCACACCGCCATCCATCCCGAGCTGGGCACCATGGACGACTTCCGCCGCTTCCGCGACCGCGCCGCCGAGCTGGGCATGGAGCTGGCGCTGGACTTCGCCATCCAGTGCGCCCCCGACCATCCCTGGGTAAGACAACATCCGGAATGGTTCGTGTTCCGCACCGATGGCACCATCAAATACGCCGAGAATCCGCCCAAGAAATACCAGGACATCGTCAACCTCGACTTCCATGGTGCCGGGGCCGAGGCGCTGTGGCGCGAGTTGCTGGCGGTGGTGATGTTCTGGGTGGGCGAGGGGGTGCGCATCTTCCGCGTCGACAATCCCCACACCAAGCCGCTGCCGTTCTGGGAATGGCTGATCCGCACCGTGCAGGGCCAGTTCCCCGACGTCGTCTTCCTGGCCGAGGCCTTCACCCGCCCCAAGATGATGCTGACCCTGGCCAAGGCGGGGTTCAGCCAGTCCTACACCTATTTCACCTGGCGCAATTTCAAGGGCGAACTGACCCACTATATCGCCGAACTGGCGCATGGCGAGGCACGCCAGGTGATGCGGCCCAATTTCTTCCCCACCACGCCCGACATCCTGCCGCAATACCTTCAGACCGGCGGGCGTGCCGCCTTTCGCATCCGTCTGGTGCTGGCGGCCACGCTGTCGCCGTCCTACGGCATCTATAACGGCTTCGAGCTGTGCGAGGGCGCCGGCATCCCCGGCCGCGAGGAGTACCTGCACTCCGAGAAGTATCAGTACAAGGTGTGGGACTGGAACCGCCCCGGGCACATCAAGGACGACATCGCCCGGCTCAACGCCATCCGCCGCGACAACCCGGCGCTGCACGAGCTGGAAAATCTCAGCTTCCACGATGCCGACGACGAGGCGGTGCTGTTCTTCGGCAAGCTGGCGCCCGACCGTTCCAACATGATCTTCGTGGCGGTGACGCTGGATCCGTTCGACGCGCGCGAGGCGACGCTGTCGTTCCCCTTGGAGCGCATGGGCCTGCCCGCCGGCGAGACCTTCGAAGTCGAGGAACTGTTGACCGGCCAGCGTCACCTGTGGCGCGGCGCCGATCATCGCATCCGCCTCGATCCGGCGATGAACCCGGCCGTTATCTACCGCGTTACGGTGTGGACCAGCGTGGACTATCGGACGCCCTGTTTGTGATGGCCCCTTTTTTAACCCTCCCCCGCCACAGGCGGGGGAGGAGGTAAATAGGGTTATAGCCTCGGGAGGTCCCATGGACTCGCTGTGGTACCAGGATGCCATCTTCTATCAGGTCCATGTGCGCTCGTTTTTCGACGCCGACAACAACGGCATCGGCGACTTCGCCGGGCTGAGCCAGAAGCTCGACTACATCCAGGCGTTGGGCGTCGACACTGTCTGGCTGCTGCCGTTCTACCCCTCGCCGCTGCGGGACGACGGCTATGACATCGCCGATTACCGCGCCATCAATCCCGCCTACGGCACGGTGCGCGACTTCCGCACCTTCGTGCGCGAGGCGCACGGCCGCGGCATTCGGGTGGTGACCGAACTGGTGATCAACCACACCTCGGACCAGCACCCGTGGTTCCAGCGGGCAAGGCGGGCGCGGCCGGGCTCGGCGGCCCGCGAGTTCTATGTGTGGAGCGACACCGATACCAGCTACGCCGGCACGCGCATCATCTTCACCGACACCGAGAAGTCCAACTGGGCCTGGGACGACGAGGCCAAGGCGTTCTATTGGCATCGCTTCTTCTCGCACCAGCCCGACCTCAACTTCGCCAATCCCCGGGTGGTGCGCGAGGTCATCTCGGTGATGCGCTTCTGGCTGGACGCCGGGGTCGACGGCCTTCGGCTCGATGCCGTCCCGTATCTGTGCGAGCGCGAGGGCACCAACAACGAGAACCTTCCCGAGTCCCACGCGGTGTTGAAACAACTGCGCGCCGCCCTCGACCACAGTCATCCCGGCCGCATGTTCCTGGCCGAAGCCAATCAATGGCCCGAGGACGTGCTGCCCTATTTCGGCGACGGCGACGAGTGCCACATGGCCTTCCACTTTCCATTGATGCCGCGCATGTACATGGCCATCGCCCGTGAGGACCGGCACCCCATCACCGACATCATGCGCCAGACGCCGGACGTGCCCCCCGGCTGCCAGTGGGCCATCTTCCTGCGCAACCACGACGAGCTGACGCTGGAGATGGTCACCGATCCCGAACGCGATTACCTGTGGAGCACCTATGCCTCGGACCGCCGCGCCCGCCTGAATCTTGGTATCCGCCGCCGTCTGGCGCCCTTGATGGAGAACGACCGCCGCCGCATCGAGCTGTTGAACAGCGTGCTGTTCTCCATGCCCGGCACCCCCATCGTCTATTACGGCGACGAACTCGGCATGGGCGACAACTTCTTCCTCGGCGACCGCAACGGCGTCCGCACCCCCATGCAGTGGACCGAGGACCGCAACGGCGGCTTCTCGCGCGCCGATCCGGCCAGCCTGTTCCTGCCGCCCAACATGGACCCGGTCTACGGCTATCAGGCGGTCAATGTCGAGGCGCAGACCGCCAGCCCGTCATCGCTGCTGAACTGGATGAAGCGCATGATCGCGGTGCGCCGGGGCCGCCGCAGTTTTGGGCGTGGGGCCTTGCGCTTCCTCTATCCCAGCAACCGCCACGTCCTGGTCTATCTGCGCGAGTGGGAAAGCGAGACGGTGCTGTGCGTCGCCAACCTGTCGCGCTCGGCGCAAGGGGTCGAACTGGACCTGGCGCAGTTCCGCGGCCGCGTGCCGGTGGAGCTGACCGGCCAGTCCAGCTTCCCCCCCATCGGCGAGCTGCCCTATTTCCTGACGCTGCCGGGCTACGGCTTCTATTGGTTCCTGCTCTCGGCCGAGGCCGAGCCGCCGGTGTGGCACGTCGACCTGCGCGGCACCATGCCCGAGCTGTTCACCCTGGTGGTGCGCGAGGGCTTCCCCGACCTGCTGGCGGGGAGCTGCCGGCGCATGCTGGAACGCGACGTGCTGCCGGCCTTCCTGCAGGCCCGGCGCTGGTTCGCCGAGAAGGATGTCGGCCTGGCCTCGGTGGAACTGCTGCGCTGGGCCGAGCTGTCATCCAGCCGCGGCCGCTGGCTGGTGGCGCTGGCGGCGGTGAAGCGGGCCGACGGCGGCCTGCGCCACTACCACATTCCGCTGTCCATCGCCTGGGATGTCGGCCACGACCCGGTCCCGGTCGGCGGTCAGGCCCTGGCCCGCATGCGCCGCGGCCGCACGGTGGGGCTGCTGGGCGATGCATTCCACGACGACGACTTCCTGCGCGCCCTGGTGGAGGCGGTCCGCGACGAGGCTCACTTGCCCGCCATGGACGGACGGTTGGTGTGCCGCTCGACCCGCGCCCTGGCCGATGTGGCCATGCCCGACCAGCCGGGGATCGTCCACATGGGCAGCGAACAGAGCAACAACTCGGCGGTTGTCGGGGCGGCGGTGGTGGTGAAGCTCGTCCGGCGGCCGGTGGACGGCCCCAATTCCGAGGTGGAGATGGGGCGCTTCCTCACCGAGACCTCGCGCTTCGCCAATACGCCGCCGTTGCTGGGCTGGATCGAGATGGCGGACGGCGCCGGCCGGGTGCAGGTGTTGGCGGTGATGCACGGCCACGTCGCCAATCAGGGGGCGGCCTGGGGCTGGGTGCTGGCCGAGTTGGACCGCTTCCTCGACGAGGCCAGTCTGGTGCCGCCCGAGCGGTTGGCCGAGCGCATCTCGGCCGGTCTCCTCGATGATGTGATGGATTTCGCCCGGGTGGTGGGGCAGCGCACCGCCGAGATGCACCGGGCGCTGGCGCTGCCCAGCGGCGATCCCGATTTCGAGCCGGTGCCGGTGGTCGCCGAGGACCTGGAGCGCTGGCGCCTGCGGGCCTTGGGCCAGGCGCGCGGCGCGCTGGAGGTGCTGGCCCGCGGCGACCTCCCCGAGGGCCGCCTGCTGGCCGAACAGCCCGAGCGGCTGTTCCTGGCGGTGGATGCCCGGGTGCCGAAGCGCCCGTTCGGCATCCTTACCCGCATCCACGGCGACTACCATCTCGGTCAGTTGCTGGTGGCCAAGGAAGATGTCCACGTCGTCGACTTCGAGGGCGAGCCGGCCCGCGCCGCCGAGGTCCGTCGGGCCAAGGACAGCCCGCTGCGCGACGTCGCCGGCATGTTGCGGTCGTTCGACTACGCGATGCGGACCAGCCTGGCGCGCATCGCCTCGGCCAGGCCCGAGGTGCCGGGGCAGTTGGACCAGGTGGCGCGGGACTGGCTGGCCCGCGCCACCGACGCCTTCCTTCAGTCTTATTACATGGCGGCGTTGGAAGGGGCCGGATTGCCGTTGGACGATCCGGAGGCCGGAACCCTGCTGGACCTGTTCCTGATCGAAAAAGCCTGCTACGAAGTTCGCTACGAGGCCGCCAACCGTCCGGCCTGGCTGGCGGTGCCGTTGAAGGCGCTGTTGGCAATGACGGGAAGCTGAAGGGGAGCCTGATGACCAAGACCCACGTCCTGGTGGCGCCAAGCGACGCCGAGGCCATCGTTGCCGGCAGCCATGGCGACCCCTTCGCCGTCCTCGGGCCGCATCCCGTCAAGGAAGGCATGGCGGTGCGCAGCTTCCAGCCGCAGGCGAGCCGGCTCTGGGTGGTGGGTCCGGCCGGAGAGGTGGAGGCGGAGCGCGTCCACCCCGATGGTCTGTTCGCCGCCCGTGTCGGACCGGCCACCGCCGGCCTCTACCGCCTCAAGCTGGAATATCCGGACGGCCGTATCGAGACGGTGGACGACCCCTACCGCTTTCCGCCGGTGCTGGGCGAACTGGACGTTCACCTGTTGTCCGAGGGCAGCCACCGCCGCACCTTCGAAAAGATGGGTGCGCATGTGGTGCGGGTCGACGGCGTCGACGGGGTGAATTTCGCCGTCTGGGCACCCAACGCCAAGCGGGTTTCGGTGGTGGGGGATTTCAACGGCTGGGACGGCCGCCGCCACAGCATGCGTCTGCGCCACGAGGCCGGCGTGTGGGAGATCTTCGTGCCCGGCCAGGGCCAGGGGGTGCACTACAAATATGAGATCGTCGGCATCGGCGGCCGCCTGCTGCCGCTGAAGTCGGACCCCTACGGCCACTTCGCCGAGGTGCCGCCCAAGACCGCCTCGGTGGTGTGGGAGCTGGGCGAGCGCGACTGGGCGGACGGCGACTGGATGGCCCGCCAATCGGCGCGCAACGACCGCCACGCGCCCATCAGCATCTACGAGGTGCATCTGGGCTCGTGGCGCCGGGTGCCCGAGGAGGGCGGCCGCCCGCTCACCTATCTGGAAATGGCCGACCAACTGGCCGACTACGTGCGCGACATGGGCTTCACCCATGTGGAATTCCTGCCGGTGCACGAATATCCCTTTTCCGGCAGCTGGGGCTATCAGCCGGTGGGCCTGTTCGCCCCCACCAGCCGCTACGGCACCCCGGAAGACTTCCGCACCCTGGTGGAACGCCTGCATCTCGCCGGCATCGGGGTGATCATCGACTGGGTGGCGGGGCATTTCCCGTCCGACCCGCACGGCCTGCACTACTTCGACGGCACCCATCTGTTCGAGCACGAGGACCCGCGGCTGGGGGTGCACAAGGACTGGAACACCCTGATCTACAACTACGGCCGCCGCGAGGTGGCCAACTACCTGTACTCCAACGCCCTGTATTGGCTGGAGGAGTACCATGTGGACGGGCTCCGGGTGGACGCGGTCGCCTCCATGCTCTACCTCGACTATTCGCGGCAGCACGGCGAGTGGGTGCCCAACCGCTACGGCGGCAACGAGAACCTGGAGGCCATCGCCTTCCTCCGGCGCATGAACGAGGTGGTTTACGGCGAGCACCCCGGCGCCATGACCATCGCCGAGGAATCCACCGCCTGGCCCATGGTGTCGCGGCCGGTTCATCTCGGCGGCCTGGGCTTCGGCTACAAGTGGAACATGGGGTGGATGCACGACACGTTGCGCTACTTTGCCAAGGACCCCATCCACCGCCGCTACCACCACGACGACCTGACCTTCGGGCTGCTCTACGCCTTCCAGGAAAACTTCGTGTTGCCGCTCAGCCACGACGAGGTGGTGCACGGCAAGGGCTCGATCCTCGGCCGCATGCCGGGCGACCGCTGGCAGCGCTTCGCCAACTTGCGCGCCTACTATGCCTTCATGTGGACGCAGCCGGGCAAGAAGCTGCTGTTCATGGGCTCCGAATTCGGTCAGGAGCGCGAGTGGGACCACGACGGCAGCCTGGATTGGCACCTGCGGGACGATGCCATGCATGAGGGGGTGCGTCGCCTGGTGTGCGACCTCAACCGCCTCTACCGCACCGAGGCGGCGCTGCATGAGCTGGACTGCGACTCGCGCGGCTTCGCCTGGATCGACTGCAACGACCGCGACAACTCGGTGATCACCTATCTGCGTCGCGGCCACGACCCCGAAGACATCGTGGTGGTGGTGTGCAGCTTCACCCCCATGGTGCATGACCGCTATCGGGTGGGCGTGCCGGCCGCGGGCTACTACCGCGAGATCTTCAACTCGGATTCGGAGTGGTATGGCGGCTCCAACGTGCACAACGACGGCGGCGTGATGGCCGAGGAGCTGTCCTGGCACGGCCACCCCTATTCGTTGCCGCTGCGCACCCCGCCCCTGGCAACCTCGGTGTTCAAGCGGGAGAGGTAGGGCTATAGTAGGGGGAAATGCGGGCGAGGCTGGGGCGGATGGGTGATGACTAATTTCAGGTGCTCCCTCCCTTGCCGCAGGCGGGGGAGGGGATGAATTGACTTCCCGTCGCCGCATCTGGCCCGGTTCACCCTATCCGCTCGGCGCCACCTGGGACGGCAACGGGGTGAACTACGCGCTGTTCTCGGCCCATGCCGAGAAGGTCGAGCTGTGCCTGTTCGACCGGCGCGGCATCCGCGAGATCGAGCGCATCGACCTGCCCGAGTTCACCGACGAGGTGTGGCACGGCTATCTGCCCGATGCGCGACCGGGGCAGCTCTACGGCTACCGGGTGTACGGCCCCTACGACCCGGCGCGCGGCCACCGGTTCAACCCGCATAAGCTGCTGGTCGATCCCTATGCCAGGGCGCTGGCCGGGCCCTTCGAGTGGTCCGACACCCATTTCGGCTTCCGGCTGGGCTCCACCCGGCAGGATCTCATCATCGACCGGCGCGACAACGCCCGCTTCATGCCCAAATGCCGGGTGGTGGACACCGCCTTCACCTGGAAGGACGATCGCCGCCCCAAGGTGCCGTGGTCGGAAACCATCCTCTACGAGTTGCATGTGCGCGGCTTCACCATGCGCCACCCCCAGGTGCCGCAGCCGTTGCGCGGCACCTTCCTCGGGCTGGCGCAGCCGGCGGTGATCGACCACCTGCGGCGGCTGGGGGTCACCTCGGTGGAACTCCTGCCGGTGCACGCCTCGGTGGACGAGCGCCACCTGGTGGAAAAGGGTCTGCGGAACTACTGGGGCTACAACCCCATCAACTACTTCGCCGCCGATGCCCGCTACTTCTCGTCGAGCCCGCATGGCGACTTCAAGACCATGGTGCAGCGGCTGCACGACGCCGGTATGGAGGTCATCCTCGACGTGGTCTACAACCACACCGCCGAGGGCAACCACATGGGCCCGACGCTGTCGTTCAAAGGGATCGACAACGCCAGCTACTACCGCCTGGAGCCGGGGGCGGAACGCTGGTACCAGAACTTCTCGGGCTGCGGCAACACGCTGAACCTGCACCATCCGCGGGTGTTGCAGATGGTGATGGATTCCTTGCGCTACTGGGCGGTGGAGATGCATGTCGACGGCTTCCGCTTCGACCTCGCCGCCAGCCTGGCGCGCGAGGTGGCGGGCTTCGATGGCGGCTCGGCCTTCCTCGATGCCGTGCGCCAGGACCCGGTGCTGTCGCGGGTCAAGATGATCGCCGAGCCGTGGGATCTGGGGGGCGACGGCTACCGCCTGGGCGGGTTCCCCCCCGGCTGGTCGGAGTGGAACGGCCGCTACCGCGACACCGTCCGCCGCTTCTGGCGCGGCGATTCGGGGCTGATCGGCGAGATGGCGTCGCGGCTGACCGGCTCGTCGGACCTGTTCGGCTGGGGCGGGCGGCGGCCATGGGCCAGCCTCAACTTCGTCACCTGCCACGACGGCTTCACACTGGCCGATCTGGTGGCCTACGACCGCAAGCACAACGACGCCAATGCCGAGGGCAACCGCGACGGCACCGACGCCAACTACTCGTGGAACTGCGGCATCGAGGGTCCCACCGAGCAGCCGCTGGTCAACGCCCTCCGGCGTCGGCAGATGCGCAACATGCTGGCCACCATGATGCTCAGCCAGGGGGTGCCCATGCTGCTGGCCGGCGACGAGTTGGGGCGCAGCCAGGGCGGCAACAACAACGCCTATTGCCAGGACAACGAGATCAGCTGGATCGACTGGAACACCATCGACGAGGAGACGTTGGAGTTCGTGCGCCTGCTCAGCGACCTGCGGCGGTCGCACCCGGTTTTCCGCCGCCCACGCTTCTTCGAGGGCAAACGCATCCCCGGCATCCGCATCAAGGACATCACCTGGGTAACTCCGGAAGGCTTCGAGATGACCCACGCCGACTGGAACATGCCCTACGCCCGCTCGATCGGCTTCATCCTGGGCGGCGAGGCCTGCGCCCCGGACAGCCCCACCGGCCAGAACGAAATGGATGACACCTTCCTGGTGATGCTCAATGCCTACCACGAAGCGGTCCCCTATATCCTGCCTCCCGCCGCCCTGGGCCGCAGCTGGGAGGTCGTGGTGGACACCGCCAAGCCCAAGCCGGTGCGCCCCGCCGAGGTGTGGGAGGCCGGGTCCGGCTTCCCGCTGCAGCCGCGCTCGGTGGCGGTGCTGCGGCGGCTATGATCACGGGCGCCTTCCGGCTGGGCGTTGGGGGGCGGTTGATGTATTTACGTGCATGCGTGTGTAATTTCGAGTGACGGGAGGGTGGATGAGCGACGACGGGGCTCTCGACCGGCTGGCGCAGATGGCCGGCATCGAGGACGGCTGGTGGGACTTCTTCGGCGTCTGGCGCGTGGTGCCGGCGGAAACCAAGCGTGCCTTCCTGGAGGCCATGGGCTTCGCCGTCGGTGACACTGCCGCGGTGCTGGGCAGCCTGTCCGAGTTGGAGAGCCGCTCGTGGCGCCGGCCGCTGGAACCGGTGCTGGTGCTCGACGAGCACGGCGACGCCCCGTCCATCTCCGTCACCTTGCCGGCCGACTGCGATAGCGATCAGCTGGAGTGGACGCTGGAGGCGGAACTGGGGGCCGTCCATCACGGCAGCTGCCGCGTCGGCATGCTTGCCCGGGGCGAGGAGCGCGAGGTGGACGGCGTCGTCATGCGCCGCCGCTGGCTGCGTCTGCCCGACGTGCCGCCGGTGGGCTACCACCGCTTCCGTCTCGCCGGTGCCGAGATGACCATCGTCGTCGCGCCGGCCGGGGCTCATGTTCCCGCCGTGGTCGAGCCGGGGCACAAGGCCTGGGGCATCGCCACCCAGATCTATGCGCTGCGCTCCAGCGGCGATTGGGGCGTGGGCACCTATGCCGCATTGGGCGAGTTGGCGGCGGGGGCGGCCGGGTTGGGGGCGGCCGCGGTGGGGGTGAACCCGCTGCACGCATTGTTCCCGGCGCAGCCCGAGCGGTTCAGCCCCTACGCGCCGTCCAGCCGCCGCTTCCTCAACACCGCCTATATCGACGTCGAGGCCATTCCCGAATTCGCCGAGTGCCGTCAGGCCAAGCGCATGTTCGCCTCGCCCGGCTTCCAGGCGGGGCTGGCGCGGGTGCGGGCGCAGGCGCTGGTGGAATACGCCGACGCCGGCCGTCTGGCGCGTCCCATCCTCGACCTTCTGTACACCTGCTTCCGTGAGGAGCACGGCAACGACGCCCGCGGCCAGGCGTTCCGCGACTTCCAAATCGAGGGCGGCCGCAGCGCCGAGCGCTTCGCCACCTTTGCCGCCCTGCCTGCGCGCTTTCTTGCCGAGGGTCAGGGCTACTGGCGGCAGTGGCCGGAGGAGTTCCGCCACCCCGAGTCGCCGGCCGTGGCGGCCTTTGCCGTCGACAATCGCGACAAGGTCGAGTTCTTCTGGTGGCTGCAATTCGTCGCCGACCAGCAACTGGCGGCGGCGCAGGCGGCGGGCAAGGCGGCGGGCATGGGCATCGGCCTCTACCGCGACCTTGGCGTCGGCATCGCCGGCGATGGCGCCGAGGCGTGGGCGGAGCAGGACGTGCTGGCCCTTGGTCCCTCGGTGGGGGCGCCGCCCGATCCGCTGGCGCTCAAGGGTCAGGACTGGGGGCTGGTGCCGTTCAACCCCATCGCCCTGCGCGAGAAGGCCTATGAGCCGTTCATCGCGGTGATGCGGGCCAACATGCGCCACGCCGGGGCATTGCGCCTCGACCACGCCATGAGCCTGCAGCGGCTCTATTGGGTGCCGCCGGGCCTGCCGGCCGACCAGGGCGCCTATGTGCGCTATCCGGTGGACGATCTGTTCCGCCTGGTGGCGCTGGAGAGCCGCCGCAACCGCTGCCTGGTGATCGGCGAGGACCTGGGAACGGTGCCCGAGGGCTTCCGCGAGCGCATGGACCGCATGGGCATCTTCGCCTATCGCGTCATGGTGTTCGAGAAGGACGCCGCCGGCCAGGTACGCAAGCCGGACGACTACGACGAGCTGGCCCTGGCCATTTTCGCCACCCACGACCTGCCCAGCGCGCGCGGCTGGTGGGCGGGCGTCGACGTGGACAAGCGCCGGCGGCTCGACCTGTACCCCCGCTCCGGCATGGCCGACGAGGAGCGCGAGGCGAGGGCCAGGGACCGCGACCTGCTGGTGGCGGCGCTGGCGGGCGAGGGCCTGTTGCCGGCGGATTTCCCCACGGGCGGCCTCCTTGACCAGGGCCAGGCGGAGGCGCTGACCACCGCCGCGCATTGCTGGCTGGCCCGCGCCCGGTCGCGGCTGATGATGGTGCAGATCGAGGACGTGCTGGCACTGGACATGCAGATGAACCTGCCCGGCACGGTGGACCAGCACCCCAACTGGCGGCCGCGCTATCCCGAGGATATCGCTGCCCTGCTGGCCGACCCTCGCCTGGGCGGGCTGGCGGATCGGTTGCGGGCGAGCCGGGCATGAATGATGGCATGCCCGCGCTCCAGACCTGGATCGCGTCGCTTTATCCGGATTCGTGAACGTTTCACCTTGACTTGAGGGGGGCTGGCGGGCCACCCCTAGTCGTCGGGAAGAGTTCTGCGGGAAGGAAATTCCATGCGCCGTGTAGGCTCATCGGCCGGGACGCAATTCGATGCCGAAGTCGAAGGCATCAAGGCCAGCCTGAACAGCCACCTTCTCTATTCGGTGGGCAAGGAAGCCATCAACGCCACGGCGCGCGACTGGTTCATGGCCGCCGCGCATACCGTGCGCGACCGCACCACCGAGCGGTGGATGCCGACGCTGAACCGGTACTACACCGAGGACTCCAAGCGCGTCTATTACATGTCGATGGAGTTCCTGATCGGCCGCACGCTGGTCAACAGCCTGATCAACCTCGGCATCTACCAGCAGGTCCGCCAGGCCATCGCCGACATGGGGCTGGACTTCGAGGAGATCGCCGCCTGGGAGGTCGAGGCGGCGTTGGGCAACGGCGGCCTCGGGCGCCTCGCCGCCTGCCTGCTGGACTCCATGGCGACGCTGGGCATCGCCGGCTTCGGCTACGGCATCCGCTACGACTACGGCATGTTCACCCAGCATGTGGAGAACGGCTGGCAGGTGGAAAGCCCGGAGAACTGGCTGCGCTACGGCAATCCCTGGGAATTCCCCCGGCCCGGCGTCATCTACCCGGTGCATTTCGGCGGCCGCGTCATCCATTACCGCGACGTGCTCGGCCAGACCTGCTCGCAGTGGGTGGACACCGAGGAAGTGATGGCCATGGCCTACGACGTGCCGATTCCCGGCTATGCCGGCAAGACGGTCAACAATCTGCGGCTGTGGTCGGCCAAGTCGACCCGCGAGTTCGACCTGCGCTACTTTAATGCCGGAAACTACATCGAGGCTGTGCGCGACAAGAACGAGTCGGAGACCCTGTCCAAGGTGCTCTACCCCTCCGACATAACCTCCCGCGGGCGTGAGCTGCGCTTCAAGCAGGAATATTTCTTCGTCGCCGCCTCCATCCAGGACATCCTGGTCCGGTTCCGCAAGAGCCACAGTGACTGGGACCGGCTGCCCGACAAGGTGGCGATCCAGTTGAACGATACCCACCCCGCCCTGGTGGTGGCCGAGTTGATGCGGGTGCTGGTGGACGAGCACCAGATCGACTGGCACCGGGCCTGGGCGCTGACCCAGCGCGTCTGTTCCTATACCAACCATACCCTGCTGCCCGAGGCGCTGGAGACCTGGGCGGTGGAGATGTTCGAGCGCATCCTGCCGCGCCACCTGGAAATCGTCTTCCAGATCAACCACGAGTTCCTGCAGGGCGTGCGCCACCGTCATCCCGGCGACAGCGAGCTGCTGCGCCGCGTTTCGGTGATCAGCGAGGACGGCGAGCGCCGCGTGCGCATGGCCCATCTGGCGGTGGTCGGCAGCCACAAGGTCAATGGCGTCGCCGCCATCCACACCGGCCTGATGAAGAGCACCATCTTCTCGGACTTCGAACATCTCAGCCCGGGCAAGATCACCAACAAGACCAACGGGGTGACGCCGCGGCGCTGGCTGCTGGCGGCCAATCCGGCCTTGGCGGCGCTGATCACCGCGCGCATCGGCGAGGGATGGATCACCGACCTGGCCGAGTTGCGGCGCATCGAGGGGCTGGCCGACGACGCCGGGTTCCGCCAGGATTTCGCCGCGGTCAAGCGCGCCAACAAGGATCATCTGGCGCAGGTGGTCTCGCAGCGGCTGGGCATCGACGTCTCGGTGGACTCGATGTTCGATGTCATGGTCAAGCGCATCCACGAGTACAAGCGCCAGCTGCTGAACGTGCTGCATGTGGTGACGCGCTATTCGCGCATCCGCACCAACCCCACCCTGAGCGTGGTGCCGCGCACCGTGATCATCGGTGGCAAGGCGGCGCCGGGCTACCTCCAGGCCAAGCTGATCATCAAGCTGATCAACGACGTCGCCGACGTGGTCAACAACGACCCGCTGGTGGGCCGGAAATTGAAGGTGGTCTTCGTCCCCAACTACAACGTCTCCACCGCCGAGTTGGTCATGCCGGCGGCCGACCTGTCGGAGCAGATTTCCACCGCCGGCACCGAAGCTTCCGGCACCGGCAACATGAAGATGTCCATGAACGGCGCCCTCACCATCGGCACCTGGGACGGGGCCAATGTCGAGATTTGCGAGGAGGCCGGCGAGGAAAACATGTTCCTGTTCGGCCTGACCGCCCAGGAGGTGGCGCGCCGCCGGATGGATGGCTGGAACGCCGCCGAGGCCATCGAACGCAACGAGGACCTGAAGCGCGCCCTCGACCTGATCGGCAGCGGCTATTTTTCGCCCGATCAGCCCGACCGCTTCCAGCCCATCGTCGACGCGCTGACCGGCGGCGACCATTACCTGCTGACCGCCGACTATCCGCTTTACATGGCCGCCCAGGAGCGGGTCGACCAGATCTACGGTAACCCGGAGGAATGGGCCCGCAAGGCCATCCTCAACGTCGCCCGCATGGGCAAGTTCTCCTCCGATCGCACTGTGGCCGAGTATGCGCGCGAGATTTGGGGGGTAACGAAATAGGCGAAGGCTTCCCTTCCCCCCGCCCGCGAATCGCGGTAATCATCCAATCCTTTCGCCACCTGAGACAGGGATGGGAATGACCCGCAAGCTGTTCGGCACCGATGGAATCCGCGGGACCGCCAACGTCGAGCCGATGACCGCCGAGACCGCGCTGAAGCTGGGCATGGCCGCCGGCCGTCACTTCACCCGCGGCTCGCACCGCCACATGGTGGTGATCGGCAAGGACACCCGTCTGTCGGGCTATCTCGTCGAGCCGGCACTGACCGCCGGCTTCATCTCGGTGGGCATGGATGTGGTGCTGCTGGGACCGCTGCCGACGCCGGCGGTGGCGATGCTGACCCGCAGCTTGCGCGCCGACCTGGGCGTGATGATCTCGGCGTCGCACAATCCCTACGAGGACAACGGCATCAAGCTGTTCGGACCGGACGGCTACAAGCTGTCGGACGAGGACGAGCTGACGATCGAGGCCCGGATGTTCAACGGGCTGGAGGCCCTCCGGGTCGGCTCGGATCACCTGGGCAAGGCCAAGCGCCTCGACGATGCCGTCGGCCGCTACATCGAGTACGCCAAGAGCAGCTTTCCTCGCGGGCTTCGACTCGACGGCCTGAAGATCGTCATCGACTGCGCCAACGGTGCCGCCTACAAGGTCGCCCC
>JACPDP010000005.1 GCA_016183945.1 Magnetospirillum sp. | reverse complement strand
CCGACCCAACACCATGATGCTGTTCGGCGACGCCAAGAAGGTCACCGAGGAAATCGTCGGTGCCCTCTCCGGCGGCCACTGACGCCACCCCGCAGCCCCCTCCCCCGGTGGCGCCCGGGGGAGGGTTTTCTACCCTAAACCACACATGAATGTCCGCGTCAGCACGCATTCATTCTCGCCCCGGTAGTCTTGCCCGCATCGACACCCACACAGAGGGGATGCTCCATGCTCCGCAAGATGATTATCCACGCCATGATCGCCGCCCTGCTGGTCGGCGCGGCCGCCGCGGTCTACGCCCAGGTGAGCCCACCCCACCCGCTCGCCCAGGATCGGGACTGAGAGGGCGCCATGGCCATCCCCCCCAAATTTCAGGTCGCCGCCCTTAGATTGTGGCACGCCTGGATCGCCGGCTCGTTCCTGGTGGCCTATGTGACGGCCGATGAAGACACCTATGCCATGCACCTGTTCGCCGGCTATTCGGTGGTCGCCGCCATCGCGGTGCGGTTGGGACTGGCCGTGCTGCCCGTGGTCCGCCTGCCCCGGCCGGATTGGAGGGCGGCGCTGACCTGGCTCTCCACCCGCAAGGGGCGCAATCCGCTGTTCGCCTGGATTGGAGCCGCCGTGCTGGTGCTGGTCGGGGTGTCGGGATTATCGGGTGCCCTGGCCGACGGCGTCACCTGGCTGGAAGACCCGCACGAAGCCCTTTCTGAACTGGCTCTGTGGGTGGTGCTGGGCCACATCGGCTTCATCGCCCTGATCCATGGCGGCCGTCGCCTGCCCCGGCGGGCGGTGGCGGTGGCGGTCCTGGCGGCGGCCCTGCCCGTCGCCGCCTTGGCGGCCGATGCGCGGCAGAGCATCCTCGACACCTACGCCGCCCAGGCCAAGGCGCCGTTCTCGGCCGAGCGCGGCGAGGCGCTGTTCCGCACCAGATGGGCGGGCGGCGACGCCCGAACGCCGTCGTGCACCGCCTGCCACACCGACAATCCGCGGCAGGCGGGGCAGAACGCCAAGACCGGACGGCCGATCGCCCCGGTGGCGGTGTCGGCCACCCCCAAGCGCTTCACCGACATGGCCCAAGTGGAAAAACAGTTCGGCCGCGACTGCAAGACCGTGCTGGGCCGCGATTGCACCCCCCTCGAAAAGGGCGACTACATCACTTTCATGGCGGGGCAATGATCATGATCCGGACGGTGTTCCTGGCCTTTGGCCTGCTGATTACCCCTGCCACAAGCGCCCTCGCCGACGACGACCGGGTGCCGGTGGTGAACGACCCGGTGGTGCTGAAGGAATGCGGCTCCTGCCATATGGCCTTCCAGCCCGCCCTCCTGCCGGCCCGCGCCTGGGACCGCATGATGGACGGGCTCGCCGGCCACTTCGGTGAAAATGCCTCGCTGCCGGCCGATATCGCCGCCAGGGTCAGGGTCTATCTGGTGGACAATGCCGGCGACGCGGCCGGTCAAGGACTGGGGGACCGGCGCGGCTTGGCACGGAAATACATGCGGGGGGCCAGCGACACGTCGCTGCGCATCACCGAAAATCCGGCATTCGTGCGAAAGCATCGCCGCATCGCCGACAGCGTCTGGCCGAGCCCCAAGGTGGTCACCAGGTCCAACTGCCTCGCCTGCCACCAGGGCGCGGACCGTGGCTGGTATGAGGATGATTAGGCCTCACCCGACCCGGACCACGAACCCGGGATCGAAGGCTGGGTTGAGACGATCTGGCCAATAGCCCCGCGGATTGCACACCACGCGGGTCCGGCCGACCGTGTAATCGACGCTGTGGTGCACATGCCCATGTGCCCACAGCGCCACGTCGCCGAAGCGGATCACCTCCTCGAAATCGGAGGCGAAGACCGGCGACAGCACATGGGTGCTGAAGCTCTCCTGGATGGAGCGAAAGGACGGCCCGGTATGGGTGACGATGACGGTGGGTCCGTCGGCGAACGGGTGAACCACCACGTTCCACATCCACTTGATGGTCTCTTCGCAAATGTCCAGCGTGTGCCGGGGAGTCAGGTGTTGCCATGGCAGGCGGCCGGCACGGATGAACTGGTAGTCCGGCATCTTCTCGGCGGCTTCGCGCATGAAGTTGGACTGGCTCCCCTCGCCGAACAGAGTGAAGTCGGACCACAGCGTCGCCCCGAGGATTCGCGCCGGGCCGCCAGCGGTCTCGACCACTTGGGACTCCCGCTCGAGAAAGTACACGGGAATGCCGCGCCGACGGAAGTCGGCGGCGCAGTCGGTCAGGCGGCCGGGCAATCGCAGGCTGTTGCCCCAATATTCATGGTTGCCGGCGATGTAAACCACCGGCAGGCCGCAGCGCTGCGCCAGTGCGGCGGCCCATTCCAGCCCGCGTTTGCCCGTGTGGATGTCGCCGGCCAGCACCACCAGGTCCGCCTGGTCGGTGCACGGCTCCACCGGAGCCATCTCCGGCCCGGATTCCTCGAAGTGGAGATCCGATAGCACGAGCACGCCGATGGTCATGCGCGGCCTCTTAAACGCCCCGGACGCCGATTCCGCAGCCCAGGCACCCGCCCGAAAAAAACCTCAGTTCGCCGCCACCCCGGCAAGGAACCGTTGCACCGCGCCGTTCAGCGCTTCGGATTGCCTGTTCAGGCTGCCGGCCGAGTCGAGCACCAGGTCGGCCGAATGCCCGGTCTCCGAGGCCTCCGCGGTGACGTCGGCGACATGGTTCGACACATCGCGGGTCCCCTTGGCTGCCTCCTGCGCGTTGCGGGCGATGTCGCGGGTGGTGGCATCCTGCTCCTCCACCGCGGCGGCGATGGCCGAGGCGATCTCGTTGATGCGGCCGATGGTGCTGCCGATGCTGGCGATGGCGTCCACCGCCTGGCGGGTCGCTTCCTGCACCGCGCCCACCTGCTGGGCAATCTGGTCGGTGGCCTTGCCGGTCTGGTTGGCGAGGTTCTTGACCTCGTTGGCGACCACGGCAAAGCCCTTGCCGGCGTCCCCGGCGCGGGCCGCCTCGATGGTGGCATTGAGCGCCAACAGGTTGGTCTGGCCGGCGATATCGCCGATCATGGTGACCACCTCGCCGATGCTGCGGGCGGCATCGGCCAGGCCCCCCACCAGGGCATTGGTGCGTTCCGCCTCCCCCACCGCCTGCTGCGACACTTTGGCAGAGGCCTCGACTTGGCGGCCGATTTCGGAAATGGAGGCCGACAGCTCCTCGGCGGCGGCGGCGACGGTCTCGACGTTGGCGGTGGTCTGCTCGGCGGCCGCGGCCACCGCGGAGGAATGCTCGGCCATACGCTTGGCGGTATTGTCGAGCACGCCGGCCGTGCCGCCCAATTGCTGCGAGGCGTTGCCCAAGGTGGCCAGCGCATCCGACACCTCGTGGCGGAAGACCCCGGTGAGGCGGTCGATCTCACCGCGGCGCCGGTCCTTTTCCTGATGCTCGGCGGCCTGTTCGGCGGCCAGCCGGTCGGCGGCCAGCTTGTTCTCCTTGAACACCTCGACGGCGCGGGCCATGTCGCCCATCTCGTTGTCGAGGTTGAGACCCTGAACGACGATGCCGGTGTCACCCTTGGCCAGCCGGTTCATGGCGTCGGTCATGCGCAGCACCGTGCCGGTGATGCCGCGCGTCGCCAACAGGGCGACCAAAAGGGTTACGCCAAGGCCGAATCCCACCGCCACCACCTGCAGCAGCAGGAACAAGCGCGCCTGATCGTTGACGGAGGTGGCGGTCTTCACCAACTGCCCGGCGATATGATCCTCCACCTCCTTCATCAGATCGATGCGCTTGGTGGTGATCTCGAACCATTTGGGGGCCGGCACGCCGGGGCCGCCTTCCATGGCCTTGAGGCTTGCGGCCTCGCGCATGGCGACGACCTCGGCGTTGACCGGGTTGTTCAGCTTCTCGCGGTGGAAGTCCGCCACCGCGTTGGGCGCCAGCCGGTAGAAGATGCCGAGGAAGGTCTCCTGCTCGGTTCCCAGCGATACGAAGCGGCGGTAGATCACCGTGTCGAAGGTGCCGGCGAACCCAGCCGAGCCGGTGGCGCGCTCCTGTCCGGCGCGCTCCTTGGCCTCCATATAGGCGAGGTAGCTGCTGGTCAGGTCGGCGGTGGCCCTGTCGAGCGTCGCCACCGCCAGGCTGCCCACCATGTCGAGCAGCGACTTGATCATGACCGTATAGGCCTTGAACACCACGTTGCGGTCGATGGCGAGGGCGTCGATCTGCTGGCGCAATTGAACGCGACCGGCCAAGGCGGTGCGGCCATCGACCAGGGTCTTGCCCAGGGACTTGCCGTCGGCGGCGCCCAGCGCCTTCTCCAGGCGCACGATGGCGGCGTCGGAGTCCTTGCGCTGCGCCACCACCTTGTCGCCGAACTGTTTGCCGCCGCTGGAGACGAACAGCGACGAGGCGCCGCGCTCCTTCTGCAACTCATGCACCGCGGCGCTGATATCGGCGGCCAGCGAAGCCATGTCGATCAGGCCGCTGGCCTCACGGGCGACGACCCAGCGGTCGGCGATGACCCAGCCCGAATAGGCGATCAGGCCGAAGACCGGCAGCAGGAAGGCCAGGGCGATACGGCGACCAATGCCCAGATTATTTATGAAATTCATACGCCCCCCTGCCGATCCGCAGCCAAGCGAATTACCTGGACAAACGCTACCAGGAATTGGCCCTTGCCCCAATGGGCAAAAGATCGAGAACAAAGGTATCAAGCATAAAGACGCACGGACGTTGATCACGTCAAAACGCCCGACAACCTAAACGGCTGCCGGACGCATCACATAGAAGGAACTGATGGCCGTCCCTAGAAGCCCTCACGCTCCAAACGCTTGCGCTCGAGCTTACGGGCGCGGCGAACGGCTTCAGCCTTTTCGCGGGCGCGGCGCTCGGACGGCTTCTCGTAGTTGCGGCGGAGCTTCATCTCACGGAAGACGCCCTCGCGCTGCATCTTTTTCTTGAGCGCCTTCAGGGCTTGGTCGACGTTGTTGTCACGAACGAGAACTTGCACGTTTCGTCACCGCTCCTCTACGCTGGAACAACCACCCCGTCGCACGGCATAGGCGCCGTCCGGGAAGCGGCGTTGATAGCACAGTCATCCGCGCTTGTGAAGGGGGCGGGCGGCGATAATCGACAGGAATGGAAAACGACTATGAACACCGACGACCGACGCGACGATTTGGTGCTGGCCGCGGTGCCGCACGCCGCCTTCGACGGCTGGGCCAAGGCCGCGCTCATGGAGGCGGCGCGCGACCTCGGGCTCGACGAGGGGGCGCCGAGTCGCCTGTTTCCGGGTGGCCCCATCGAGGCGGTGGCCCATTTTGCCGACTACGCCGACCGCATCATGGCCCGCGACCTGGCGGCCCTGCCGAACCAGACCATGCGAACCGGCGAGCGGGTGTTCCAGGCGGTCAAGCTGCGGCTGGAGCCCTGGACGGGCTCGCGCGAGGCGGTACGCCGCGCCCTGGCGCTGCTGGCATTGCCACGGAATCTTGGGCTGGCGGCACGGTTGACGTGGCGCACCGCCGATGCGGTATGGGTGGCCTGCGGCGACATCTCCACCGATTTCTCCCGCTTTTCCCGCCGTGCCACCCTGGCTCCGGTCTATGCCGCCACCGTGCTGTACTGGCTGGACGACCCCAGCGAAGGCTGTGCCGCAACCTGGGACTTCCTGCATCGCCGACTGACGGAGGTACAACGGCTGCCGAAGGTGCTGCCCACCCCACTCCTGGGAAGGGGAATATTCAGATCAGCACCCCGGCCAGTTCGTCCTGCAGTTGCTCGATCTGGTCGCGGACCTCGGGCAGATGGGGATTGACGGCGAGCGCCTGCTCGAACGCCCATAGCGCCGCCTTCTTGTCCTCCATCTCCAGCATGATACGCCCAAGCCCGGCCAATGCTCCAAAATGGCGCGGTTCCAGCGACAGCACATGGCCGATGTCTGACACCGCCGGGCCAAATTCGTCCCGCAGGTAGTGCACGGTGGCACGCAGGTTCCAACCCTCGGCGAACTGAGGCGCCGCCTCGACCACCTTGTCGAGGAAGGCCAGCGCCTGGACATACTGGCCGGCGTGCATGGCCTCGACGGCGTGGGCGGTCAGCGCATCGACCCCGGCGCGGCCGGAGCGCGACCAGGCGCGGCGGATGGCGACCTCGACACGTTGCGCCTCCTCCTCGCTCTGGGTGCTCTGCAGGCGCTGGAACAGCGTGTCGAGATCGCCACTGCCCCGGGGGGCGGCAGGCGGACCGGAACACGAGACGCTGCCCGTCAACAGGACCAGCAGCGCAAGGAAGGAGAGCAGGCGGCGATACATTCCCCGCATATGGGGCCAAGGGAGGTCGCCGCCAAGCGTCCTACTCCCGGCGGTGGGGCGGGCGAACGGATCAGGCGGAAACGCTCTGCATCACCCGGATGATCTTGTCCTTCAGGGCCGGCGGCAGCACCGGCTTGGCCAGGAAGGCCTCGACGTCGAACTCCCGGGCCCGCGCCACCGTGGCGGCGTCGGCGTGGGCGGTGAGCAGGATCACCGGCAGGCTGCGGCCGTAGGGCAAGGCGCGCAACATCTTGACGAAGCCGAACCCGTCCATGGGACGCATCTGGATGTCGCAGATGACCAGATCCGGCTGCTCTTTTTCCACCACCGCCAGCGCGGAATTGCCGTCGAAGGCGTCCACCACCGCACCGACGCCAATCTGGGACAACATCTTCTTGACGATGGTGCGGACGAATTCCTGGTCGTCGACCACCAAGACCTTGAGTGCGGAGAGATCCACGGACATGCCCAATCCCCCAAAAAACGCTCCGTCGCTCATTAACTACCAGAACGGAAGACAAAAAAAGGGGAAGGGTGCCCCCTTCCCCGAAGAAATGGTATTAGGGTCTTCAGTCTATTGGTTGGCTGCGACAAACGCACGACCGCTTTCGGCGCGTTTGCGGGCGGCGGCGCGGCCCTGGTCGAAGGCCTGCTGGTTGACCGCCACCATGGCCGGCTTGCGCTCACGGAAGCGGCCGACGATCTGCTCTTCCAGGTCGGTCGCGGGGAACGGCAGGTAATCGGCGATGGCCCCCAGCATGATGGTGTTGACCAGCTTGAGGTCGCCCAGCCCGCGCGCGATGGCGCCGGCGTCGAAGTCGTAGACCGGCACCCCGGCGGCCCGCATCTGCGCCACCGGATCGTCGGGGTATTTGTAGAGGCCGGCCGAGACCACCGGCGGCGCCAGGCGGATGGTGTTGACCATGGCGACGCCGCCGGGACGCAGGTAGTCGGCCCACCGCGAGCCCTCCGCCACCTCGAAGGCGACCAGGATATCGGCGGTGCCCTGGGTGATCACCGGCGACCACACCTTCTTGCCGAAGCGCACATGGCTGGTGACGACGCCGCCACGCTGGGCCATGCCGGCCACCTCGGACTTCTTGACGTCGTAGCCTCTGGCGATGGCCGCCTGCGAGAGAATCTCGGCGGCGGTCATGACACCCTGCCCGCCGATGCCGCAGACCAGGATGTTGGTGATGACGTTGTCCATCACTGTTCTCCTACCTGGCCGGAGAACACGATGGCGCCGGGCCCGCAGGACTCGACGCACATGTGGCAACCGGTGCACATGGCGGTGTCGATGGTGGTGAATTTGAGCTCGCGGGCGGTACCGTTGGCCAGCGTCTTGGTTTCGCTCTTGCGCACGGTGATGGCCGGGCAGCCGACATTGATGCAGTTGCCGCAGCCGTTGCAGACGTCGTCCAGCATCTCGTAGGGCTTGAGCCGGTCGTAGAACTCGGTCAGCACGCAAGGGCGGTCGGTGATGATCACCGAGGGCTCGGGCACCTCGATCTCCTCGCGGATGGCCTTCCACAGCACCGGCAGCTGGTAGGGGTCGGGCTTGCGGATGCGCTCGGGCTTGACGCCCAGCGCCTCCACCAGCTTGACGAAGTCGACGCGGGGGGCCTCTTCGCCGTGCAGCGCCTTGCCGGTGCCGGCATTATGCTGGCCGCCGGTCATGCCGGTGGTGCGGTTGTCGAGGATCAGCGCAGTGACGTTGCCGCGGTTGTAGACGATGTCCAGCAACCCCTGCATGCCCATGTGCAGGAAGGTGGAATCGCCGATCACCGCCAGCACCGCCTTGTCCTTGGTCTCCTCCGAGCGGGCCTTGTCCATGCCCAGGGCGATGCCCATGGAGGCCCCCATGGAGATGGTGCTGTCGAGCGCGTTCCAGGGGTGGCCGGCACCCAGGGTGTAGCAGCCGATGTCGCCCGAGATCAGCAGCCGCTTCCGCAACCGCGACAGGGTGTAATAGACCCCCATGTGCGGGCAGGCCGGGCACATGGTGGGCGGCCGCGGGAACGGGTCGATCTTGAGGTAGGTCGAGACCGGCGGCGGCTCCTCGCCGCGGAATTGGTAGATGGCCGGCACCAGCACGGCGGGGGACAGCTCGCCGATGCGCGGCAGCAGGTCCTTGCCGTGGATGTCCAGCAGGCCGGCGGCCTTGAGCTCGTTCTCCATCAGCGGCTCGGTCTCCTCGACCACCACCACATGATCGACCTTGGCCGCCAGCTCGCGCACCAGCGCCACCGGCACCGGATAGGTGAAGCCCAGCTTCAGCACCGGCGCGTCGGGGAAGCATTCGCGCACATGCATGTAGGCCGGCCCGGCGGTGACAAAGCCGATGCGGCGATCGGGGCCGTCCTCGAACATGTTGAACGGCGAAGTCTCGGCCAGGGTGCGCAAGCCCCCTTCGCGGGCCAGCTGCGCCGGCAGGCGGTTCCTGGCGTTGGCCGGAGTCATCACCCAGCGCTTGGCGTCGAGCTGGAAGCCGGTGATGGGCTTCTTGGCGCGCTCGCCGGTGGTGACCACCGCCTTGACGTGACACACCCGGGTGGTCAGGCGCAGGATGACCGGGGTGTTGAACTGCTCCGACAGCTCGAAGGCGTACTTCGCCATGTCCAGGGCTTCCTGGCTGTCCGCCGGCTCCAGGATGGGGACATGGGCGAAGCGGCCCCAGAAGCGCGAATCCTGTTCGTTCTGCGACGACGACATGCCGACATCGTCGGCCACCGCCACCACCAGCCCGCCGACCACGCCGGCCACGGTGATGGTCATGAAGGCATCGGACGCGACGTTCATGCCCACATGCTTCATGGCGCAGAAGGCCCGCGCCCCCGACATGGAGGCGCCGATAGCCACCTCCATCGCCACCTTCTCGTTGATCGACCACTCCGAGTAGAGGTCGGGATACAGCGACAGGCTCTCGAGAATTTCGGTGGAAGGCGTTCCGGGATAGGCGGTGGCGACCTTGCAGCCCGCCTCCCACACACCGCGCGCAATGGCGTCATTCCCCGACAGCAGCAGGCGCGTCTGCGCCTTCGCCTGGACGGCAGCGGACATCAACGGCTCCTCATCTTCTCCACGGCACCGATCCGGCCGGGGAGACCCCAGCCGGAAGGGCTAGACCCTAACACTTTCGTCTCTTAAATCGGAAGAGGAATGCGTATTTAATATCCCTGCCCCGGAGGACTGCCCGCGCATTCTCGGCAACCGTCATGGCGGAATAAAACCGGATGTTCGTCGCGCAAAGCCCTCACTTGAGAGAGGGTTAATATTCGCGAATTCACAATACCCGCACGACTAACATGGAATAACGCCTCGAACCAACTCGTTCGGGTAGCCCCCGCCTGCCTTACAGGGGCGATTGATTTCTTTGCCGCAAATAAGTTAGTCTCCCCTCAGCTCCCAAGGGGGTCACACCAATACTTTTTTGATCTAGATCAATCGAGGTTCACCATGGACAACTGCGCCACCTCCCAGAGCCCCACCCGCTGCCGCATCAAGAGCGCCGCCGTCAAGACACTGTTCCTGATGGCCGTCGGTGTCGGCTTCACCGCGCTGCTCGGCACCGGGTTGACGGTATTCATCGGGCAATAGGGGGCTCCCCCACTATCAGCTCAATCCCGCCTGTGTCAGTGCCGCGGCCTGGCGCTGCGCCAGGACGGCGACGTCGAAATCGCCCGCCAACTGATGGAACAGCTGGTGCCAATTGATCTCTGCCCTGAGATGCAGGAACACCGAGCCCAGTCCGATGGCGGCACGGTCCATCAGGACGAACTCGCGCGGCGGTTTGACGCCTCCCACCCGCCGCAGTTCGGCATGCACCTTCTCTGCCACTTCTCGGCCATAGACGCCTGAGTTGGTCTCGGCGATGGCGCGCGGGCGGTTGTCCATCAAGGGGGCGTAGATGAACGACGCCCAGATGTTGAGCACGTCCACCGCCTCCTTGGACAGGCCGTGGAACCCCCAGGTTTCGTAAGCGTGCACCGCCAGGGCGCGGTCGTCGCGCTCCAGCGCGTGATAGAGGTCGATGACACCCTGGACGAACCTGGGCGGGAAAACCCGGATGCAGCCGAAATCCAGCAGGTTGACGGCGTGGTCGGGGCGGACCGTGTAATTTCCCAGGTGGGGATCGCCGTGGATGACGCCGTATTCGTAGAACGGCACATACCAGGCGCGGAACATGTTGCGCGCCATCCGGTTGCGCACCTCGGCCGGGGCATCGGCCAGCGTCAGGATGCGCTCGCCCTCCAGCCAGGTCATGGTGAGCAGCCGCCGCGTGGTCAGTGGGTCGACCACCTCGGGAACATGCACCCCGGCCTCGCCCTTCAGCATCAGCGTATACAGCCGCATGTGGCGGGATTCACGCAGGTAGTCGAGCTCCTCGCGCAGGCGCTCGGCGATTTCCTCGTGGACATTGCCGGTGTCGATGGCGCGGTCGTAGGCGCCGTAGATGCCGAGGACGACCCGCAGCTGCTTGAGGTCGGCCTCCACCACCGAGGCCATCTCGGGATACTGCAGCTTGCAGGCCAATCGGCGGCCGTCCAGCCCGACGGCGCGGTGCACCTGCCCCAGCGAGGCGGCGGCGGCGGCCTCGTGCTCGAAACTGCGGAAGCGCTGCTGCCACTCCTCGCCCAACTCGGCCGCCATGCGGCGGCGCACGAACGGCCACCCCATATGCGGCGCATCGGCCTGCAACTGGGCCAGCTCCAGGGCGTATTCCTGGGGGACCGCATCGGGGATGGTGGAGAGGATCTGCGCCACCTTCATCAGCGGCCCCTTGAGACCGCCCAGCGCCTGGGTCAACTCGGCGGCATGACCCGGGCGGTCGAGACGCCGGCCGAAGACCCGCTCCGCCCCAAATCTGGCCGCCAGCCCCCCCATCGCCCGCCCGACCTGGGCGTAGCGCCTGACCCGTTCCGTGATGGAGTTCCGCTCGTTGGGCATCGGCCTCCCATCCATTGAATAAAGCCTACATCCCCTCCAGTTCGTCGATGAAACCGGCCACCACGTCGAGACCCTGGCGCCAGAACGCGGGGTCGCTGGCGTCGAGCCCGAACGGGGCCAGCAACTCGCGGTGCCGCAGAGTGCCGCCGGCCCGCAGCATGTCCAGGTACTTGGCCGGGAAACTGGGCACCAGCCCCTGGCGGTAGACCGAGTACAGCGAATTCACCAGGCAGTCGCCGAAGGCATAGGCGTAGACGTAGAACGGCGAGTGGATGAAGTGCGGGATATAGGTCCAGAAGGTGCGGTATTCGTCCTGGAACCGCAACGCCGGCCCCAGGCTTTCCGTCTGCACCTGCATCCACAGCTCGCCGATGCGGTCGGGCGCCAGTTCGCCGGTGCGACGCTCCTCGTGCACCAGGCGTTCGAACTCATAGAAGGCGATCTGGCGCACCACGGTGTTGAGCATGTCCTCGACCTTGCCGGCCAGCATGGCCTTGCGCCGTTTCGGCTGGGTCTCGGCGTCAAGCATGGCGCGGAAGGTCAGCATTTCGCCGAACACCGATGCGGTTTCGGCCAGCGTCAGGGGGGTATCGGCCAACAGGGTCCCCTGCGCCGCCGCCAGCACCTGATGCACGCCGTGGCCCAGCTCGTGCGCCAGCGTCATGACGTCGCGGCTCTTGCCCTGGAAGTTGACCAGCAGATAGGGATGGGCCGAGGGAACGGTGGGATGGGCGAAGGCTCCCGGCGACTTGCCGGGTCGCACCGGCGCGTCGATCCAGGCGTTGTCGAAGAAGCGCTGGCCGATATCGGCCAATTCCGGCGAGAAGGCGTCATAGGCGCCCAGGACGGTGTCACGCGCCCTCTCCCAGGTGAACTTACGGTCATCGTCTTCGGGCAGCGGCGCGTTGCGGTCCCAGTAGTCCAGCACCTCGACGCCGAACCACTTGGCCTTCAGCCCGTAGTAGCGGTGCGACAGCCGGCCATAGCTGCCCTTGACCGCCGCCGCCAGGGCGTCGACCACCTCGTCCTCAAGCTGGTTGGACAGGTTGCGCGACGATTGCGGGCGCGGATAGTTGCGCCACTTGTCGTCGATTTCCTTGTCCTTGGCCAGGGTGTTGGTGATCAGGGCGAACAGCCCGACGTTATCGCCCAGCACCTTGCCCAACGACTGTGCGGCGGCCTTGCGCACGCTGCCGTCCTTGTCGCTCATCAGGTGCAGCACCTCGGCCGAGGTCAGCTCGCGGCCATCGAAGGGGAAGCGCAGGCGGGCCATGCTCTCGTCGAACAGCCGGTGCCAGGCGGCGCGGCCGGCGACCTGCTTCTCGTGCAACAGGCGCTCCAACTCGTCGGGCAACTGGTGCGGCCGGAACACCCGCAGATCGCGCAGCCACGGCGCATAGCGCGCGGCGTTGGCGGCCAGCAGCAGCTCCTTGAGTTCGGCATCCTCCAGCTTGTTGATCTCAAGCGTGAAGAACAGGGTGTGGCTGGTGATCTCGGTGGCGCGTTCCTGGATGCCCTGGAAGAAGCGGCCGCGCTCGGGGTCGGCGACGTCGCCCGCGTAGCGCAACTGCGCATAGGACAGCGCCCGGTAGATAATCTCGCTTATGCGCTCGTATTCAGCGATGGCCTCGCCGAATTGGCGGCTGGACAGGGTGGCCAGCCGGGCGTTGTACTGGGCGTGGAACGCCTTGGCCGCCGCCTCGACGGCGTCGAGGTCACGGGCCAGTTCGGGCGACTGCGGTGAAGGATAAAGATCGGTAAGATCCCACTCCGGCAGATGGCCGAGATCGCTCCCGATGGTGCTGGCGGTCGCTGCTGCTGTCATTCACGAGACTCCTTGCCCGGAACCGGGATATGGGTATGACTGGCGCCAGGGCCAAGCCGCCCCGGGTATAAGAAGACGCCGGGGCGGGCTTGGCAAGCGCCTGATTCAGGGAAATTCGACCATGGATTACCGCTCCTGCCAGAGCCTTACCGCCATGTTCTTCGCCCAGGCGGAGCGCCTTGGCGGACGCCCGTTCCTGTGGGCCAAGCATGGCGGCTCGTGGCAGGCCACCTCGTGGGCCGAGGCGGCGGCCACGGTGAGGGCACTGGCGGGCGGACTCCGGGCCTTGGGGCTGGAGCCGGGACAGCGGGTGGCGCTGGTGTCCGAGAACCGGCCGGAATGGGCGCTGGCCGACCTCGCCATCATGGCGGCCGGCGGCGTCAGCGTGCCGGCCTACACCACCAACACCGTCGCCGACCATCTGCACATCCTCAACAACTCGGGCGCCCGCTTCGCCATCGCCTCGACCCGCGCCCTGGCCGAGAGGGTGATGGCGGCCGCCTGGCAGGCCGACCAGCCGCCGGTGGTGATCGCCATGGAGACGCCCGCCCTCAGCCAATCCTCGGGGGCGCCGCTGCTGTCGTGGCGGCAGGTGCTGGACCTGGGCGATGCCGCCCCCCCGCCCCTCCCCGCCCGCCGCACCGACACCGCCTGCCTGATCTACACCTCGGGCACCGGCGGCGCGCCCAAGGGGGTGATGCTGTCGCACGGCGCCATCCTGTCGAACTGCATGGGCGCCGCGACCCTGCTTGCCGGGCTGGGCCTGGGCGACGAGGTCTTCCTGTCGTTCCTGCCGCTGTCGCACGCCTACGAGCACACCGCCGGGCTGTACTTCCCCCTCTCGCTGGGCGCCGAGATCTACTACGCCGAGGGCGTCGACAGGCTGGCCGCCAACATGCTGGAGGTGCGCCCGACCATCGTCACCGCGGTGCCGCGCCTCTACGAGACCATGCGCGCCCGCATCCTCAAGGGGGTGCATGCCGCCGGCGGCCTGAAGCGGACCCTGTTCGAACGCGCCCTGGCTTTGGGCATCAAGCGCACCGAGGGCCGATTGGGGCCGGTGCAGGCGCTGGCCGACCGAGGGCTGGAACGGCTGGTGCGCCATAAGATCCGCGCCCGCTTCGGCGGCCGGCTGAAGGCCTTCGTCTCGGGCGGCGCTCCCCTGGGCTACGACCTCGGGCTGTTCTTCACCGCGCTGGGGGTGCGGGTGCTGCAAGGCTACGGCCAGACCGAGGCAGCGCCGGTGGTGAGCTGCAACCCGCCCGGCCGGGTCCGGTTGGAAACGGTCGGCCCACCGATGGCGGAGGTCGAGGTGCGCATCGCCGCCGACGGCGAAATCCTGGTGCGGGGCGAACTGGTCATGCAGGGCTACTGGAACGACCCGGCCGCCACCGCCGCCGCCATCCGCGACGGCTGGCTGCACACCGGCGACGTGGGCGAGATGGATGCCGACGGCTATATCCGCATCACCGACCGCAAGAAGGACATCATCGTCAACTCGGGCGGAGACAATGTCTCGCCGCAGCGGGTAGAGGGCTTCCTCACCCTGGAGCCGGAGATCGCCCAGGCCCTGGTGCACGGCGATCGCCGCCCGCATCTGGTGGCGCTGCTGGTACCCGCCGAGGACTGGGCCGCCGCCTGGGCCGCCGAGCGGGGCCGCGCCCCGTCGCTGGCCGCGCTGGTGGGAGACCCGGAGTTCCGTCACGCCGTCGGCGCCGCGGTGGAACGGGTCAACCGTCGGCTTTCCACCATCGAGAAGGTGCGCCGCTTCGCCCTGGCGGCGGAGCCGTTCTCGGTGGCCAACGGCATGATGACGCCCACCCTGAAAATCCGCCGCCACCGCATCCGCGAGGCGTTCGGTCCGGTGCTGGAAGGGCTGTATGAGGACAAACGCTAGCCTGTCTTGACCCGCGCCTTGACCAACGTAACTCCGCCGCGCTAAAGGGGGGGCCTGATCGAGAAGGAAGCAGAATGGACCGTATCCGCATCCACGGTGGTGTATCCTTGAAGGGGACCATTCCCATCGGTGGCGCCAAGAATGCCGCCCTTGCCCTGATGCCGGCCTGCCTGCTCACCGACGAGACGCTGTCGCTGTCCAACCTGCCGCACCTGGTGGACATCACCACCATGGCCAACCTGCTGGCCCAGCACGGCGTGCGCATGGCGTTGAACGGCCACGACCCGCGGGGCGGCCACACCGGCCGGGTGCTGGAACTCACCGCCGCCGAGATTCTCAACACCACCGCTCCCTACGATCTGGTGCGACGCATGCGCGCCAGCGTGCTGGTGCTGGGACCGCTGCTGGCCCGCTGCGGCCGGGCCCGCGTCAGCCTGCCCGGCGGCTGCGCCATCGGTACCCGCCCGGTCAACCTGCACCTCAAGGCGCTGGAGCAGATGGGCGCCGTGATCGACCTGCAGGAGGGCTACATCGCCGCCGAGGTCGCCGGCCGCCTCCGGGGCGCCCACATCATCTTCCCGCAGGTCACCGTCGGCGGCACCGAGAACACCCTGATGGCCGCCGCCCTGGCCGAGGGCGAGACCGTCATCGCCAACGCCGCCCGCGAGCCAGAGGTCACCGACCTCGCCCACTGCCTGGTGGCCATGGGGGCCAAGATCGAGGGCATCGGCACCGGCACCCTGCGCATCCAGGGCGTCGAGCGGCTGCACGGCGCCGAGTACAGCGTGGTGCCCGACCGCGGCGACGTCGAGTTGGTGGGGGCTCGCTTCGACCTGATGGAATCGGTGACCAAGGTGCTGCGCGAATGCGGCGTCACCGTCGAGGAAACGCCGCGCGGCATGCGGGTTGCCGTGCTCGGCGATATCACCGGCGTCGATATCATGACCGAGCCGTTCCCCGGCTTCCCCACCGACATGCAGGCGCAGCTGATGGCGCTGCTGTCCACCGCCTCGGGCGCCTCGATGATCACCGAGACCATCTTCGAGAACCGTTTCATGCACGTGCCCGAGATGTCGCGCATGGGTGCCAACATCAATGTGCATGGCGCCTCGGCCATCGTGCGCGGCGTACCCAGGCTGTCGGGCGCGCCGGTGATGGCCACCGACCTCAGGGCGTCGGTGTCCCTGGTGCTGGCCGGGCTGGCCGCCGAGGGCGAAACGCTGATCAACCGCGTCTACCACCTCGACCGCGGCTATGAGCGGGTCGAGGAGAAGCTGGCCGCCTGCGGTGCCCGCATCGAGCGCCTCAAGGACGAAGCGGCGGAATAGTGGTAATCTGGATTGCCTTCGCCGGGCGTGTCGCCCGCTTTCACGGATGCGAACGGGCCGGACCATGGCTTACCAGTATGACGCCACATCAACCCGCACATCCGTGTTGAACGAACACGCCCTGCGCCGCGCCCTGGCCGGCGAGGTCCACGCGCGCCCCTACGAGCAACTGACGTCACCGGTGCGCGCCAGCCATCTGGCGGTGCTGCACGATGGACTGGCGGTGGCCGCCGAGCACGCCTTCCTGGCCGAGTTGCTGGCCGGCCACGGCGCCGAGCCTCCGGGTGAGGGCGCCAATCACCTGACCCGCGACCTGGGGGCGCTTCGGCTGCGCTGGGAGCGTCACGGCGAATTCTCCAGCTACACCTTCCTGCGCTTCGACGATTTCGACCATCCGTTCGAGACCAGCGCCCTCGATCTGGTGCCGCGCGACTGGCTCGAACGCCTGCCGGGCGCCGCCATCACCGCCGTGCATTTCGCCTGCGACGCCACCCCGCGCGATCCGGACATTGTGGCGACGGAGTTCGACGGCAATGCGCTGATCGGCTCGAAGGTGGTGGGCACCGCCGGTGAAGCGTGGACCGATTTCCGCCTGCACGCCGATGGCTTCGGGCGCCTGCTGCTGTGCGACCACGGCCTGACCCGGGGCCAGACCGGCCGGCTGATGCAGCGCATGCTGGAGATCGAGACCTATCGCATGATGGCGCTGCTGGCCTTTCCCGCCGCGCGGCGCGCCAATGGCGAGGTGACGCGGATGGATCGCGCCCTGGCCGACATCATCACCGAGCTGTCCGATCCGGCCATCGCCCAGAACGACCGCGAACTGCTGGAGCGCCTGACCGCCCTGGCCGCCGACGCCGAGCGCCTGGAGGCCGACACCAGCTTCCGGCTGGCCGCGGCGCGGGCCTATCACGCCATCGTCGGCCAGCGCATCGCCGAACTCCGCGAGGACCGCATTCCCGGCTTCCAGACCATCGCGGAGTTCATGGACCGCAGGTTGTCACCGGCGATGAACACCTGCCAATCGGTGGCCGAGCGCCAGGAATTGCTGGCCCGGCGGACGACGCGGGCCAGCGACCTGCTGCGCACTCGCGTCGACATCGCGCTGGAGGAAAAGAACCGCGACCTGCTGCATTCCATGAACCGCCGCGCCCATCTGCAGCTTCGCCTGCAAGAGACGGTCGAAGGGCTGTCGGTGGTCGCCATCAGCTACTACCTGCTGGGGCTGGCGTCCTACGCCATCAAGGGCCTGAAAGGGATCGGGGTGCCGCTCGACCCCGACGTCGCCGCCCTCGTGGCCATCCCGGTCATCGTCGGCGCCGTCGTCCTGGGGGTGAAGCGGTTGCGCCGGGCGCTGCTGGTAAAAGAGGAATAAAGGCCCGTCCCACCTCAGGGAGACGACGGCGACGCGGCGGAGATCATTTCCTCGGCTTCCTTGACCAGTTGGTAGTGCTTGCGGCCCCACTCGGTGATGGCCTTCATCTCCGGAATGGAAAGGCCGAACTCGCGGCCGCAGCGGACCATCACCTTCAATTCCCTCTCGTGGTATTCCTGGTCGACCAAGGCGATGGAGATCAGCTTCAGCATGGCGGCGATACGGCTGCGGTGGTCTGTGAACACGTCCAGCCGCACCCCCATCAGGGCCTCCTCGCGATCGATCTGGAAGACGTGGAGCTCCTGTTTCAGCGCTTCCAGGACATCCCTCTCCGAGTTCCGGACCACGCCGTCGGCCACCATCATCTCGAAGGCCAGGATCAGCAGCTGCCTGCGCTGCTCGTCGTCGAAATGCCGCAAGAACATGCCGGTCCCCCACACCAATGGCGTCAGCACGCAATATAGATTAAGTGGGCGATGGCGAGAAAGGCCCTCAAAACCTCAGCCGGCCATTGACCGCACACCTCCGGGGGCGCTTCACTGGTGGCCACGGACCAATTCCCCCGGGGGCACCATGCCACAGAGCATCGTCTACCGTTTCTTTACCACCGAGGCCGAGCGGATCGTCGTCGATCTCAAATTCGACGACGCCACCTTCCAGTTGCTGGTGCCTGCCTCCTCGCCGAAGCCGAATTGGACCAAACTGGCCTACGAGCGCTGCTCCAACTGCCCCTTGCCCGACGAGACCACCCATTGCCCGGCGGCGGTGGGCCTGGCCATGTTCCTGCCGTCGTTCGAGGCCAAGCCGTCCTACGAAAAAGCGGTGGTCGAAGTCGAGACACCCAATCGCATCGTTGTCTCGAAGACCACCATCCAGGCGGCGGCGGCCTCGCTGGTGGGGCTGGTCTGCGCCACCTCAGGGTGTCCGCGCACCCGGTTCCTGCGGCCGATGTCCCGCTTCCACCTGCCGTTTTCCGACGAGCGCGAAACGGTGTTCCGCTCGCTGGGGGCCCACCTGCTGGGGCTGTTCATCACGGCCAAGCTGTCGGGGCATGCCCCCGACTTCAGCTTGGATGAGTTCAAGGAAAATTACGCCGAACTGTCCATCGTCAACGCGGCGCTGGCCGAGCGGCTGCGCAATGCCGTCACCCGCGATGCCGCCCTCAATGCCGTCATCATCCTCGACTCCTTCGCCCAGATCGCCCCCGAGAACATCGATGGCGGCTTCGAGGACATCCTGCACTGCTTCGCGGTGGAGGCAGGTTGAGGCCCCCCCATAGGCGCCAGGTTAACTCCTCCCCTGGCAAAGCCGGGGGAGGGCAGGGTGGGGGCCCAACGAGCCGAAGGCGAGGCGGGAGTGGTGCCGCACGGATACACTCCCGCGCTTCGCTTGGGCCCCCACCTTCCCTCCCCCGGCTTTGCCAGGGGAGGCCCGGCGCCGTGGTGCGCCTATTCTAGCGCCTATGGGGCGCCCCCCTCGTCGCGGGAGAGGGGGTGTCTGTGTCATTTCGCGGGCACCGCGTCGCCGCCGTTGAAATTGTTCCCCGCCCCGGTCCTAAGCTGGCACCTCCATCGAGGAGGATGCCATGGCCGGGAATCGGGGGATCGCGCTGCTGATGGCGCTGGCGGTGACGGGCTGCGTCGCCGCTCCGGAGCCCCCCGCCCCGCCACCCGAGCCCGAGATGGCCTCGTTCCCCCATGTGGAGCGGAACCGCCCCGGCCAGCCGCCACAAGCCAAGCCGGTCTACCGCGTCGGCAACCCCTACCGCATCGGCGGACGCTGGTACTATCCGCGGGTCGACTACGAGTACGAAGTCGAGGGCCGGGCATCGTGGTACGGCAAGACCTTCCACGGCAAGCTCACCGCCAATGGCGAGCTGTTCGACCAGGACGAGCTCACCGCCGCGCACCAGACGCTGCCGCTGCCCTCCATCGTGCGGGTGACCAACCTGGAGAATGGGCGCACCCTGCTGCTCCGGGTCAACGACCGCGGGCCGTTCGTGCCTGGCCGGGTGCTGGACGTCTCGAAGAAGGCGGCCAAGCTGCTGAAATTTCACGACCAGGGCACCACCCGGGTGCGCATCGAGGTGCTGGAGAAGGAAAGCAAGGCGGCCGCGGCGGAATTGGGCGGGCGGGGATAGGTGCGAATCACCCTTCGAGACAGCCGCCATCCGGCCTCCTCGTCACGAAGGATGATCCCCGTCTCTTACCTCCCCAGCAGCCCCTTGACCGCGTCGGCGGCGCCCGCTGGTGCTCCGACTTTCTCCATGGCCTTCTGGGCACCGCCCTCGACCGCCTTTTGCGCCATATCCTTGACGTTGCCCATCATTTTGGAGCCTGCCTCCAGCGAGGCCTTAGTGAGGGCGTCCATGACCTGAGCGGCGACTTCGGCACCGCTGGCGCCATTGCTCTTGCGGCCGATGCCGGTCAGCTTGATGTCGGGCAGGGGGCTCGACATGGCGCCGGTGGGAATGGGGGTCTGCACGGCCAGGTTGACCTTGCCGGCCTTCATCTGCACCAGGTCGATGATCAGCTTCTTGGTGTCGCCGGACTCTTTCGCCGGCTCCTTGGCGGGCTTGCCGCCGCCGGTGGCGGCCGCGACGTTCTTCTTGATGGCATCGACATTGCTGCCGCCGGCGCCGACCTCATAGGTGACCTCCGGGGCGGCGACGGTGATTTCCTTGATCACCACCGGGTCCTTGGTCACCGAGCCGGTGTCGATGGCCAGGGTGATCTCGCCCAGGCTGAAGGCGGTTGGCGTCTTGAAGCCCGCCGGGTTGGCCACGGTGAGGCCCTTGATGGTGCCGCGCCCCTCGGACAGCGATATCTTGACCGCGGAGACCCGCACCGGCACGCCGGCCACCTGCGAGCCGAACGTTTCGATGGCGGTCTTGACGATGCCATCCAGGTTGGACATCAGCAGCGCCACGGCGATGCCGAAGACGGCGACCGACGCCACCGCCACCCCGATGAAGATTTTTATGGTCTTGGGCATAGGGACTCCCTCCCCGCAGAGTATTTCTCTCATCAGTCTCGCCCAGGGGTGGGAGAGAGTCCAGTGACGGACGGTGACGATGATTAACGGCGCTCGGGGATTAACGCCGCCCCGGCTCCAGCATGGCCTGCAGCCCGTCGCCCAGCAGGTTGAAGGCCAGGACGGTGAGCAGGATGGCGGCGCCCGGCCACACCGCCAGGGCGGGAGCGCTCCAGACCACATCCATGGCGCCGGTCAGCATGTTGCCCCACGAGGCCAGCGGCGGGCGGATGCCCAAGCCCAGGAAGGACAAGGCGCTCTCGACCAGGATGATGTTGCCCACCGACAAGGTGGCCGCCACCACGATCGGCGAGGCGACGTTGGGCAGCACGTGGCGCAGCATGATGCGGCCCGGGCCGGCGCCCAGCGCCTCGGCGGCGCGGACATAGTCGCGGGTGCGGACGCTCAAGGCCGAGGCGCGCACCAGGCGGGCCACCGTGGTCCAGCCCACCAGGCCGATGATCGCCACCAGCCGGCCGACGGCGAAGGCCTCCGAGCCCATCACCTCGGGCGACAGCCCCAGCTTGGCCGGGTCGACGGCGGCCAGCACGATCAGCAGCGGCAGCAGCGGCAGCGCCATCACCCCGTCGGTCAGCCGCATCAGCCCCGCGTCGGCGGCTCCCCCGAGATAGCCGGCCAGCAGCCCCACCACGGTGCCGATCAGGGCTGCCAGCACGGCGGTGGCCGCCGCCACCGCCAGCGACACCCGGCCGCCATGGGCCAGCCGGGCCAGCAGGTCGCGGCCCAATTCGTCGGTGCCCAGGGGGTGCTCGGGCGAGGGCGGCGCGAAGCGGGCGAGCAGGTCGAGCGCCTCGGGGTCGGGCAGCAGCCAGGGCGCCAGCAGCGCCAACATGGCAAGGGCGGCCAGCACCACCGCGGCGGCGACGGCTTCCGCCTTCATCGGAAGCTCACCCGAGGATCGAGCCAGCCATAGGCCAGGTCGGCGAGGATGGAGCCGGCCAGGGTCATGGCGGTGGCCAGCAGCAGGCCGGTCAGCGCCAGATTGAAGTCGTTGCCCATCACCGCCTCGTAGATCAACCGTCCCATTCCCGGCCAGGCGAACACCGTCTCGGTGATCAGCGCCCCCGAGAACAGGCCGCCCAATTCGAGGGCTATGATGGTGGTCACCGGCAGCATGGCGTTGCGCAGCGCGTGGCGCAGCACCACCCGGGCCGGGCCGCAGCCCTTGGCCCGCGCCGTGCGGATGTAATCGTGGCGCCACTCGGCCAGCATGGCGGCACGCATGTGGCGGGCGTACTGGCCGATGCCGGCCAGGCCCAGGGTGGCGACAGGCAGCACCAGATGGCGCAGCCGGTCGGCGAGGTCGCCGCCGCTCGCACCGGTGATGGTCGACAGGCCGCCGGCCGGCAGCCAGCCGAGGGTGACGGAGAAGACAACGATCAGCATCAGACCGAGCCAGAACACCGGCACCGACACCGAGGCGAAGGCCAGCAGGTTGATGGCGTGGTCGAAGGCCGAGCGCGGCTTCAGCGCGGCGAGGATGCCCAGCGGCAGCGCCACCGCCAGCGACAGCGCCAGACTGCACACCATCAGCAGGGCGGTGTTGGCCAGCGCCGGAGCCATGGCAGCGGCCACCGGCCGGGCATAGAGCCGCGAATAGCCCAGTTCGCCCTGCGCCACTTGCGCCAGCCACAGCAGGTAGCGTTCCGTCCACGGCTTGTCGAGGCCGTACAGCGCCTTGAGCCGCGCCGCGTCGGCGGCGGTGAGGTGGGGATCGCCGGCGATCATCAGGTCGATGGGATCGCCCGGCATCAGCCCCATCAGGCCATAGACCACGAACGACATCGCCAGCAGCACCGCCAGGGATTGCAGGCCGCGGGAGAGCAGATGCCGGGTCATTGGGCGGCGCCATTCCCTCCCCTGGCGAAGCCGGGGGAGGGTAGGGTGGGGGCCCAACGAGCGTAGCGAGGCGGGAGTGCTTCCACGTGGCACCACTCCCGCGCTACGCTTGGGCCCCCACCCCAACCCTCCCCCGGCTTCGCCAGGGGAGGGGGCTTGCGGTCGGAGGTCACTCCCATCGCCACGTCTCCACCCACAGCGGCGAGGGATCCTGATGGCCGGTGGGCTCCAGGCCCTTCAAGCCCTTGGGCAGGATGAAGGCGTCGGCGCGGAAATACAGCGGCAGGGCCGGCAGGTCGGTGGCGTAGAGGTGTTGCAGTTCGCGCCACAGCGCCTTGCGCCGGGGCCGGTCCAACTCGACCTCGATGGCGTCGATCAGGGCATCCATCTTCGGGTTGGCGTAGCCGGTGTAGTTCTGGCCCGACCAATTGTTCTCCGCCTTGGGGATCATGCCCGAGTGCAGGGTCGAGCGCGGCACGTTCTCGGGCGCCGAGTACCAGGCGAACATGGCCAGGTGGGGGAACTTCCGCCGGGTCACCGTGTCGCCGAAGAACACCCGCGGCGGCTCGGACTTGAGGCGGACCTCGATGCCGACCTTGCGCCACTGCGCCTGCAATACCTGCGCCACCAGCTCGCGCGAGCGGTTGCCGGCGGTGGTGCCCAGTTCAACGGCCAGCGGCTCGCCCCTGTCGTTGCGGCGCATGCCGCCCGGGCCGGCCTTCCAGCCGGCAGCCTCCAGCAGCGCCGCCGCCCTGGCCGGCTCGTAGGGATATTTCGGCACGTCGTCGGCGAACACCCAGTCCAAGGGCGGCACCAGCGAATGCGCTACCGCTTGGCGGCCGTCGAACAGTTGCTTCGAGAGCGCCTCGCGGTCGAGGGCATGCATCAGCGCCTGGCGGATGCCGCGGTCGGCCAGCGCCGGGTTGGACAGGTTGACGTCCAGGTGCTCGTAGACCAGACTCGGCTTGAACACGACCGTGAAGCGGGCGGCGTTGCGCTTCTCGAAGGCGATGGCCTGGTCGAGCGGCAGGCCGAGTTCGCCGGCGATCATGTCGACGCCGCCGGCCAGCAGGTTGGCCTCCAGCGCCGCCGTGTTCTCCACCGCCCTGACGACGATGCGGCGGAAGGCCGGCTTCGGCCCGTGCCAGTAGGCATTGGGCTCCAGCACCACGTGGCTGCCCTGCACCACGCTGGCGATGCGGAAGGGGCCGTTGTAGAGGCCGGGATTGGCGCTGTCCTGGTCGTAGGCGGTGCGGTTGCGGTAGTCGGCCGGGGCGGCAACGAAGCGCGCCTTCTCGACATGCGCCGGCAGCAGGCGGAAGTCGTTGACGGCACTGTAGTCGAAGGTCAGCCGGTCGAGGTGCAGGGTGAAGGTTTTCGCGTCCTTGACGTCGATGCGCTGGATGCGGCGGAACAGCTCGGCCGAGGCCACCCCCGACTGCGGATGTTTGCCCACCTCCCAGGTGAACACCACGTCGGCAGTCGACACCGGAGTGCCATCGGCCCATTTGGCGTCGCCCTTCAGGGTGTAGGTGATGGCGACGCCCTTGCCCTCGGCCTTGGCCAGCCCGTTCTCCATGGTGGGCAGGCGCTCACACAGCATGCAGATCAACTGCCACTTGGCGTCGTAGGCGGTGATCGGCCGGTGGGCGAAGGCCAGCACGTAGCTCTTGGCCAGCATGGATTCGATGGCAGGATGCAACGTTGCCGGAAACTGGGTGACGCCGATCGCCAACTCGTCCTTGGCATGGGCGGGCGGTGCCAGCGAGGGCAGGAGCAGAAGGGCGAGGATCAGGCGGCGCATGGTCACTCCCGAGGACTTGTCGATGACGATCCTAGCATCGCCGCAATTGGCCGTCAGCCTCGGCTCCCGCACAAGGCGAGACGGAGCATGATCGACACGTCCTCGGGGCCGCACCGTAACAAGGAGGGCGGGGTGGCTCCCGGCCTCGTATGAGCGCCTCAGTGACTCATCAGCACCGGCACGGTCATGTGCCGCAGCAGGTGGCGGGTAGCGCCGCCCAGCACCAACTCACGCAGGCGGGAGCGGCCGTAGGCGCCCATGACGATGAGGTCGGCGTCCTCATCGGCGGCACGGCTCAGCAGCATCTCGCCGACGTTGAGGTCCTCGGACTGAATGTGCTCGCACACCGCGTTGACGCCGTGGCGCGACAGGTGCAGGCAGATGTCGGCGCCGGGAATGTCACCGTGTCCGGCCATGCCGCCCCTGGGGTTGACCGCCATGACATGCACCAGTTTGGCACTCATCAGCAACGGCAAGGCATCGTGGACGGCACGGGTCGCCTCGCGGCTGCCGTTCCACGCCACCAGCACGCGCTCGCCGATGGTGCGGAAGCGCCCGGCATAGGGCACCACGATCACCGGCCGGCCGACGTCGAGGATCAGGCTGTCGGCCAGCGGCCGCTCGCCGGCCTCGGACTCCTCGGCCTGGCCGAGGACGGTGATGTCGGCATAACGGGCATGCAGCGCCACCGTCGCCGCCATCTCGCCGGAGACGTCGCGCCATTCCACCGCCACGCCGGCGGCACTGGCGGCGGCGTCCACCATGGTGCGGGTCGCCTTGGCGGCCTCGGCGTTCCAGTGCTCGCGCAGGCCGTCGATGTTGTCGAACTGCGCCCGGATGTACTGCGGCATCGGCGGGCAGGTGCGCACGTTGAGCGCGATCAGGTGGCCCTGGCTGCGAGACGCCAGCCGGGCCGCCAACGCCAGCCGCTCGGCGCACTGGGGGGCGTTGTCCACCTGGACCAGGATATCCTTGTAAGCCATGGCAGACCTCCGGCACGACGAAAATGGTAGGACCATTATAATCAGACGTTGGCCGACGCACCACCCACCGTCTCCGCAGACCGGCCTTTCCGCCCTTGCAACTGAGCCGGCCCAGGGCCTTATACAAGGTAATACCTTCGGCGAGGTCCAACCATGTTCGGCATCACCCGCGCCCCCGACTTCGACCGTGCCGGACTGGACTGGCTGAACGTCATCCGCCCGTTGAGCCTGTCCGACCTCAAGGGCCGTCTGGTCATCCTGGATTTCTGGACGTTCTGCTGCATCAACTGCTTTCATGTGCTGCCCACTTTGAGGCGGGTCGAGGAGGCGTTCCCCAACGACGTGACGGTGATCGGCGTCCACAGTCCGAAATTCGACCACGAGCGCGACCTCGCCGCCCTGGCCGCCGCGGTGGAGCGCTACGGCGTCACCCATCCGGTGGTACACGACCCACACATGATGTTATGGGACGAATATTGCGTCAGGGCGTGGCCCACCCTGGTCCTGATCTCACCCGATGGCTGGATCATCGGCCAGATCGCCGGCGAGCCCAATCCCGACATGCTGCTGCAAGGCATCGGCGACATGGTGCGGCAGTTCTGGCAGCGCGGCGAGATGGACCCCGCGGCCCTGCCGCTGGCGCCGCCGCAGGAGGCCGGCACCGGCGTCAACCGTGACGGCCGGCTGCGCTTTCCCGGCAAGATCAAGGCCTGCCCGCTGGACGGCTGCGGCAAGGGCTGGGCCACCGCCGATACCGGCCACAACCAGATCGCGGTAGTGGGCGACGACGGCTCCGAACTTCTCCGTTACGGTGCGGGCGCCGCCGGATTCGAGGACGGCCCCGCCGCCAGTGCCACCTTCAGCGGCCCCGAGGGCCTGGCCTGCGACGCTGCGGCCATCTATGTCGCCGACACCCGCAACCACGCCATCCGCCGCATCGACCGAGACAGCGGGCAGGTCACCACCCTGGCCGGTATCGGCGTCCGCGGCACCGCGCTCGGTTTCGCCGAGCCCGGCGGCGGCACCGCCCTGGCCTCGCCCTGGGATCTGGAAACAGTCAACGGCCAACTGTTCTTCGCCAATGCCGGCGCCCACCAGATCGGCGTGCTGGAGCTGGCCACCGGCATGGTGCGCGCCCTGGCCGGCGGCAGCGGCGAGGCCATCGTCGACGGCAGCGGCGGAAACGCCATGCTGGCCCAGCCCAGCGGCCTTGCCCTGACCCCTGACGGCGACACGCTGTATTTCGCCGACAGCGAAACTTCGGCGGTGCGGCGGCTGGCATTGACCGGTACGCCGCGGGTGGAAACCATCGTCGGCGCCGGGCTGTTCGACTTCGGCCACGACAACGGCACGCTGGCCGAGGCCCGGCTGCAACATCCCCTCGGCCTGGCCTGGCTCGATGCCGAGCGGCTGGTGGTGGCCGACAGTTACAACGGGGCGCTGCGGATGGTCGACCTGCGACAGGGAACCGTCTCCGACCTCGACCTGTGCGGCGCCGGCGTATGCCAGCCGCTGTCCGAACCCGCCGGCATCGCCGCCGACGGTGCCCTCCGCCTGCTGGTCAGCGACACCAATAACCACCGTATCGTCGAGGTGCGGCTGGATACCGGCTCGGTCGGCACCTGGTTGCGCTAGCCGGTTGAGCCCGGCGCGAGCCGGGTCTATCCTGCCCGGGAGCCGGGGGAGGACACGTCATGGCGGCCAAGTCGCGCTCCGAGATCATTGGCGACATCGAGGACTATATCGCCCGCAACGGCGCCAGTTACGGCGAGTGGTACGTCGGCTTCACCGGGAACCCCAAGACGCGCCTGTTCGGAAAGCATAAGCTGAGGGAAAAGGGTGATGCCTGGGTCTGCCGCCTGTCCAAGGACGAATACGAAGCCCACGAGGTCGTCGACTATTTCCGCAATACGCGACGCACCAAGGCGGCTCCCGGCCAGCCCGCCGACGCCGACCTCTACGTCTACGCCTACCGCATGAAGCCCCACACCAGCCCATGAGCACCGCCGGAATGATGAGCACCACCAGCCAGGCAGACCTCGCCGCAGTCCTGCATCCCTACACCAATCTGGTGCGCCACGCCGAGAGCGGGCCGCTGGTCATCGTTCGCGGCGAGGGCGTGCGCGTGTTCGACGAGGCCGGGCGCGACTACATCGAGGGGCTGGCCGGCCTGTGGTGCACCTCGCTGGGCTGGGGCGAGGAGCGGTTGGTGGAGGCCGCCGCGCGGCAGATGCGCCAGCTGCCCTTCTACCACCTGTTCGGCTCCAAGACGCACGACCCGGCGGTGGCGCTGTCGGCACGGCTGCTGGAGATGGCACCCCACTCTCCCGCCGGCCCGATGTCCAAGGTGTTCCTGGCCAACTCGGGGTCCGAGGCCAACGACACCGCCGTCAAGCTGATCTGGTACCGCAACAACGCGCGGGGCCTGCCCGCCAAGAAGAAGCTGATCGCCCGCGAGAAGGCCTATCACGGCGTCACGGTGATGACCGCCTCGCTGACCGGCCTGCCCAACAACCAGCGCTCCTTCGACCTGCCGCTGGGGCCGGTGCTGCGGATCGGCTGCCCGCACCATTACCGCTTTGCCCGCCCCGGCGAGAGCGAGGAGCAGTTCTCCGCCCGTCTGGCCGAGGAACTGGAGGCGCTGATCCTGGCCGAGGGTCCCGACACCGTCGCCGCCTTCTTCGCCGAGCCGGTGATGGGCGCCGGCGGCGTCATCGTGCCGCCGCGGGGCTATTTCGAGAAGATCCAGGCAGTGCTGCGGAAATACGACGTGCTGCTGGTGGTGGACGAGGTCATCTGCGGCTTCGGCCGCACCGGCGCCATGTTCGGCTGCGACACCTACGGCATCCGCCCCGACATGATGACGGTGGCCAAGGGGCTGTCGTCGGGCTACCTGCCCATCTCGGCGCTGCTGGTCTCGGACGAGGTCTATCGTCCGGTGATGGAGGAATCCGGCCGCATCGGCACCTTCGGCCACGGCTACACCTATGGCGGCCACCCGGTCGCGGCGGCGGTGGCGCTGGAGACGCTGAACATCTACGCCGAGCGCGACATCCTGTCCCATGTCCGCCGGGTGGCGCCGGCACTCCAGGACGGCCTGCGCGCCCTGCAGCAGCACCCGCTGGTGGGCGAGGCCCGCGGCGTCGGGCTGATCGGCGCGGTGGAACTGGTGGCCGACAAGGATGCCCGCACCCCCTTCGACCCCACCCTCGGCATCGGCGCCCGCGTGGCGGCCACGGCGCAGGCGCACGGCCTGATCCTGCGCGCCATGGGCGACTCGGTGGCCTTCGCCCCGCCGCTGGTCATCACCGAGGCCGAAATCGGGGAGATGCTCGGGCGGTTCCGGACAGCGCTGGACGAGGCGCTGACGGAATTATAGTTGGAGCGCGGGCGTCCCGCCCGCATCAAAAGCGGGCGGGACGCCCGCGCTCCAAGGGTTCGACTACACCTTCTTCAGAAAGCACGTCTTCAGCACCAGCGTCGACTTGCCGTCGCGGCACTCGATTTCCTCGGGGTCGCTGGTCAGGCGGATGTTTTTGACCACGCTGCCACGCTTCATGTTCATCGAGGTGCCCTTGACCTTGAGGTCCTTGATGAGCTGAACCGAGTCGCCGTCACTGAGAATGGCGCCGTTGCTGTCCTTGGTCTCGTCCATGGTCGTTCTCCGAAAATCCGGGCGGCACATTACCCGCCCGCAAGCGCTCCGCCAAGGCCGCCGTTGTCTTGACGAAGCTCATGGCGACCGCCCGCCGTCCACGCTATTTCAAACGCACATAGGCAAGGATGCCGTTGGTCAGGCGTGTGCCCTTGCGTCCCGCCTTGGCGATCCTTTAGGATCGCCGCAACAATGGCCGCGGCCGGGGCTGATCCATGGTGGCCTCGTGTGCGCTGGGAGGTTTTCTCCGATGGACTATGAGCACTATTTTTCCAAGCGGATCGCCGACCTCAAGTCGGAGGGGCGCTATCGCGTCTTCGCCGATCTCGAACGCCAGCGCGGCCGTTTCCCCATTGCCACCAACTACCGCGACGGCAAGACCTACGAGGTCGTGGTGTGGTGCTCCAACGACTATCTCGGCATGGGGCAGAACGAAGACGTGGTCAACGCCGCCCGCGAGGCGCTGGACAAGTGCGGCGCCGGTGCCGGCGGCACCCGCAACATCTCGGGCACCAACCACTACCATGTGCTGCTGGAGCAGGAACTCGCCAGCTTCAACGGCAAGGAAGCGGCGCTGCTGTTCACCTCGGGCTACGTCGCCAACCAGACCACCCTGTCGACGCTGGGCGCCACCATTCCCAATCTGGTGATGTTCTCCGACGAGCTGAACCACAACTCGATGATCGAGGGCATCCGCCACGGCCGCTCGGCCAAGCAGGTGTTCCGCCACAACGACCCCGAACACCTTGAGGAGCTGCTGTCGGCCTACCCGGCCGAAGTGCCCAAGCTGGTGGCCTTCGAGTCGGTCTATTCCATGGACGGCGACATCGCGCCCTTGGCCGCCATGTGCGACGTGGCCGAGAAGCACAACGCCATGACCTTCCTCGACGAGGTCCACGCCGTCGGCATGTACGGCGCCGAAGGCTCCGGCGTCGCCGAGCGTGACGGCGTGCGCGACCGCATCACCATCATCCAGGGTACCCTGGCCAAGGCCATCGGCGTGGTCGGCGGCTATATCGCGGCCTCCGCCTCGCTGGTGGACTACGTGCGCAGCTTCGGCCCCGGCTTCATCTTCTCGTCCTCGGTGCCGCCGGCGGTGGCCGCCGCGGCGCTGGCCTCGGTCCGCTACCTGCGCCGGCACCCGGAACTGCGCGAGCGCCACCAGGAGCGCGCCGCCACGCTCAAGCGCCGCCTCGCCGAAAAGGGCATTCCGGTGCTGCCCTCGGTCAGCCACATCGTGCCGGTGATGGTGGGCAACGCCGCCCAGTGCAAGCAGGCCAGCGACCTGCTGCTCAGGGAGCACGGCATCTATGTGCAGCCCATCAACTACCCGACCGTCCCGGTGGGCACCGAGCGGCTGCGTATCACGCCGACGCCCTTGCACGACGACGCCATGATGGACCATCTGGTGACGTCCATCACCACGGTGTGGGAGCAGTTGGAGCTGCCCAAGGAGCACAAGGCCAAGGCGGCGGAGTAGCGAAATTTTCCCCCTCCCCCAGCGGGAGGGCGTTTCCAAGCGACGGAGCGCGGGCGTCTCGCCCGCTAAGACCGTATCCTAAGCGGGCGAGACGCCCGCTCTCCGCTTGCCCCTCACAGACCGTGGAACTGCTTGAACCACTCGATGAAGCGGGGGATGCCGACCGTGATCGGGGTGGTGGGGGCGAAACCGACGTCGCGCTGGATGGCGGAGATGTCGGCGTAGGTCTCCTTGACGTCGCCCGGCTGCATGGGCTCGAACTTGTAGGTCGCCTCCTTGCCCAGCGCGGTCTCGATCAACCCGATGAAGTCCATCAACTGTTCCGAGTTGTTGTTGCCGATGTTGTAGAGCCGGTAGGGCGGCGCCACGCCGTCGTCGGCGGCCGGGTTGTCGAGCACGCCCACCACACCCGAGACGATGTCGTCGATATAGGTGAAGTCGCGCTGCATGTCGCCGTTGTTGAACACGTTGATGGGCTCGCCGGCCAGGATGGCCTTGGCGAACAGATAGGCGGCCATGTCGGGACGCCCCCACGGTCCATAGACGGTGAAGAAGCGCAGGCCGGTGGTGGGCAGGCGGAACAGGTGGCTGTAGGAATGGCTCATCAGCTCGCCCGCCCGCTTGGTGGCGGCATACAGCGAGATGGGAGTGTCGACACGGTCGTCCACCGAGAACGGCAGCTTGGTGTTGGCGCCATAGACCGAGGACGAGCTGGCATAGACGAAGTGCTTGCAGCGCCCGGAATTGCGCGCCAGCTCCAGCATCACCAGCAGGCCCTCGATGTTGGCCCGCGTATAGTCGTGCGGCGCCACCAGGGAGTGCCGCACCCCGGCCTGGGCGGCCAGATTGATGTAGCGGTCGATGTCCTTGTTGCTGCGCGCCACCTTTGCCATGGCCTCGCGATCGGCGATGTCGGCCTTGCAGAAGGTGAAGCCGGGGTCCTGCTGCAGACGGGCCAGACGGGTCTCCTTGAGGCGCACGTCGTAATAGGCGTTGAGGTCGTCGACGCCGACGACGCGCTCACCCCGAGCCAGCAGGCGCAGGCAGGTATGGTAACCGATGAATCCGGCTGCGCCGGTGACGAGGACGGTCATGGGGATCAACCATATGAAAGGCGCCCCTGATATACCTTGGACCGGCCCGGAAATCACCCCCCGTTTTAGGCCGTTTCCCCCCTGCGGAGGTAGGCCCGTTATGATCGCCCTCTGGTCGGAGGTCGCCATAAGGAATTATAAGCTGCCTTCCCTTGTGGGCAGAACGGCAGCATTCAATCCAGCGACATCACTCATATCATCCGACTCAATACAGAGAAAACTTTATGGCGCACGTCTTCTTCCGAATCAGCGTCATAGGTTTCGATCAAAGGAATACCCGCTCGTCTAAGAGCCTCCTTCTTTACAGCATCACGGGCCGCTGCATTCCCCTGGTTATGGCCTTCGCCTTGATGTTCTATGACCACCTTAGGCATTCCGCGGCTATCAATAATCAGCAAATCCACCCGCTTGCTGTTTATGGCATCGTATGCGGCGCCACTCGCCGAGAGAATTTGCCCCATACTTACCTGCGAGAATATCCTATTTCCTTGGCGCTGACGCCGTAGCTCTTTCTCAACTATAGAAAATACTTTATACTCATTCGAGTTCATCAGCTTTTTGGGTGAATATACACTATTCATAACCGTATCCAATTGCTGAATAGCGTAATTTACCTTTTGATTATGCGGAAATGTCTTGGCAGATGGGGTGCCGTTTGGTCTTGGATGGCGAAAGAGATAGGCCGCCAGGCCGATGATCAGCACCAGAACAATAAAGCTTTCCACCGATGTCCCCCTTCTCCCCGACACTGCACTCGGTAAGGTGGAACATTCCCATGTTTGCTGTCAAACCGTCAGCGCTGGCTGGCGCCAGCACCGCGGCGAGATTTATAGCGCTGATCGCGCAATACCCTTACGTCGTTGGACAGGGCGGCTGCGTATTCCTTGCTTTTTCGCCCGGCAGGCTTTCCCCTGGACGAGGGTTGCCCCACCTCTAGGGTAAGAGACCGGGAGTGCCTGCTATGACCGTTGCCGCATCCGTCACGCTCGATGACAAGTATGTCCTGGAGCACGGGCGCGTCTTCCTCTCGGGCATCCAGGCGCTGGTCCGCCTTCCCATGCTGCAGCACCTGCGCGACCGCGGCACCGGGCTTGACACCGCCGGCTTCGTCTCGGGCTACCGCGGCTCGCCCCTGGGGGGGCTGGACAAGGAGCTGTGGCGGGCCAGGGCCTACCTCGAAAAGCATTCGGTGCACTTCCAGCCCGGCCTCAATGAGGACCTCGCCGCCGCTTCGGCATGGGGCACCCAGCAGGTGGGCCTGTGGCCGGGGGCCAAGCACGACGGCGTCTTCGCCCTGTGGTACGGCAAGGGTCCCGGCGTCGACCGCTCGCTCGACGTGCTGAAGCACGCCAACTCGGCGGGCACCGCCAGGCACGGCGGCGTGCTGGTGCTGGCCGGCGACGACCACGGCGCCAAGTCCTCGACCCTGGCGCACCAGAGCGAGCAGGTGTTCATGGCGGCGCAGATGCCGGTGCTGAACCCGGCCGGGGTGCAGGAATTGATCGACTTCGGCCTGTTCGGCTGGGCCATGTCGCGCTTCTCGGGGCTGTGGGTGGGGATGAAGGCCATCGCCGAGACGGTGGAAAGCTCGACCTCGGTGGTGATCGACCCGTGGCGGCTCACCTTCGCCGAGCCCAGCGACTACCACCCGCCACCGGACGGGCTCAACATTCGCTGGCCCGACCGCTTCCTCGAACAGGAACACCGGCTGATGCGCCACAAGCTGGAGGCCGCCCTGGCCTTCGCACGCGCCAACGGCATCGACCGGGTGGTGGTGGACAGCCCGGAGCCGCGCTTCGGCATCGTCACCACCGGCAAGTCGCATCTCGATGTGATGCAGGCGCTGGCCGACCTCGGCATCGACGAGCACCACGCCGCCGAGATGGGCATCCGCCTCTACAAGGTCGGCATGAGCTGGCCGCTGGAGCAGACCGGCATCCGACATTTCGCCGAGGGCCTCGACGAGATTCTGGTGGTGGAGGAGAAGCGCGACGTCATCGAGAGCCAGCTCAAGGCGCAGCTCTACAACTGGCGCGAGGACGTGCGGCCGCGCGTGGTGGGCAAATGCGACGACGATGGCCGCTGGCTGCTGCACCCTACCGCCGAGTTGACCCCGGCCGAGATCGCCCGCGTCATCGCCGCCCGTATCGGCCGCTTCTACACCTCGTTGAGGATCAAGCAGCGGCTGGAATGGCTGGAGGCCAAGGAGCGCTCGCTGGCGATCGTGCCGCAGGGCTTCGCCCGGGTGCCCTATTTCTGCGCCGGCTGCCCGCACAACACCTCGACCAACGTCCCCGAGGGCAGCCGCGCCATGGCCGGCATCGGCTGCCATTTCATGGCGACCTGGATGGGCGAGCGCAACACCCAGACCTTCACCCACATGGGCGGCGAGGGCGCACCGTGGATCGGCCAGGCGCCGTTCACCGAGACCAGGCACGTCTTCCAGAACCTGGGAGACGGCACCTATTGCCACTCGGGCAGCCTGGCCATCCGCGCCGCCCTCTCGGCCGGGGTCAACATCACCTACAAGATCCTGTTCAACGACGCGGTAGCCATGACCGGCGGCCAGCCGGTGGACGACGCCTTCCTCACCGTGCCCGCCATCGCCGCCCAGGTGCGCGCCGAGGGCGACGAGCGCATCGCGGTGGTGGCCGACGACCCCGGCAAATACGGCCCCCGCCCCGGCTTCCCCGCAGGCGTCAGCATTCACCACCGCGACAGCCTCGACGCGGTGCAGCGGGACTTGCGCGGCTGGCCAGGGGTGTCGGTGCTGATCTACGACCAGACCTGCGCCGCCGAGAAGCGCCGCCGCCGCAAGCGCGGCCTGATGCCCGACCCGCCCGAGCGGATCTTCATCAACGAGCTGGTCTGCGAGGGCTGCGGCGACTGCGGCGTCAAATCCAACTGCGTCGCCGTGGTGCCGGTGGAGACCGAGTTCGGCCGCAAGCGCGCCATCGACCAGTCCACCTGCAACAAGGACTTCTCCTGCGTCAAGGGCTTCTGCCCCAGCTTCGTCACGGTGAAGGGCGCCAGGCTGCACCGCCAGACCGGTGTCGGCGACCAGGGCCACCTGTTCGCGCCCTTGCCCGAACCCACCCTGCCGCAGGCCGCCCTACCGTTCGGCATCGTCGTCACCGGCATCGGCGGCACCGGGGTGGTGACGGTGGCGCAGGTGCTGGGCATGGCGGCGCATCTGGAGGGCAAGGGCGTCTCCGCCCTCGACCAGACCGGGCTGGCGCAGAAGAACGGCGCCGTGATGAGCCATGTCCGCCTGTGCGACGACGCCGAGCGCCTGCACGCGGTGCGCATCGCCGCCGGACAGGCCAACCTGCTGCTGGCCTGCGACATGGTGGTGGCGGCCGGCTTCGACACCCTGTCCAAGCTGAAGGCCGGCACCAGCCATGCCGTGGTCAATTGCCACGAGGCGATGCCGGCCACCTTCACCCACGCCCCCGACCTCGATTTCCCCGGCAAGGGGATGCAGGACACCATTGCCGAGGCGGTAGCGGGTGCCGCCCATTTCCTCGATGCGACGCGGCTGGCCACCGCCCTGATGGGCGACGCGCTGGCCGCCAACATGTTCCTGGTGGGCTTCGCCTGGCAGAAGGGCCTGCTGCCGCTGTCGGGTGAGGCCATCCGCAAGGCGGTCGAGCTGAACGGCGCCGCCGTCACCTTCAACCTGCAGAGCTTCGAGTGGGGCCGCCGCGCCGCCGTCGACCTCGCCGCCGTCGAACGAATCGCCGCGCCCCCGGCCGAGGTGGTGGCGCACCGTCAGGTATCGCGCTCGCTCGACGAGGTTATCACCCGCCGCGAGGCCTGGCTCACCGCCTGGGGCGATGCCGCCTGGGCCGCCCGCTGGCGCGCCCGGGTGGAGCGGGTGCGTGCCGCCGAGGCCCGCCTCGGACGCGACGACCTCACCGAGGCGGTGGCCCGCACCCTGTTCAAGCTGATGAGCTACAAGGACGAGTACGAGGTGGCGCGGCTCTATTCCGATCCCGCCTTCCTCACCGCGCTGGCCGGGCAGTTCGAAGGCTGGCAGCGCCTGGAACTGCATCTGGCGCCGCCGTTGCCGGCCCGCCGCGACCCCATCACCGGCGAGCCGCGGAAGCGCCGCTTCGGCCCCTGGGTGCTGACTGCCTTCCGCCTGCTGGCGCGGATGAAGAAATTGCGCGGCACCGCCTTCGATCCGTTCGGCCGCACCGCCGAGCGCCGCATGGAACGCGCCCTGATCACCGCGTTCGAGGCGGTGGTGGACCAACTGGTCGACGGGCTTTCCGCCGATAACCATGCCCTGGCGCTGGAGATCGCCGCCCTGCCCCGCACCATCCGCGGCTTCGGCCCCATCAAGGCCAAGGCGGAGGCGGAGGCACGGGCGAGGATGGTGGAGTTGACACGCCAGTGGCAAGAGGCGGTTTCCGCTTGATTCCCGCCCTCCTAAGCGGTTGACTGCCGAATAGGGGGAAAGGATGCCGGTACCAGGAATGGACGAGCTCGACGAAATTTTGGCTGCAAGGCCCGTGGATGAGGGGCGGGCCGAGGCGTTCATCGAGCAGGCGACATTGGCCCGACGCTCCGGCGACCCCGAAGGGGCGCTGGCCGCCTACCGGCAGGCCCTGACCCTCGAACCCACCAATGCCACCCTGATGCTGGAGTGCGCCGGACTCGAACGCGCGCTGGGCCGGCCGCGCGCCGCACTGCGCTCATGCCTGCTGGCGCTCGACGTCGAACCCCGCAACGTCGAGGCCCGCGTCGAACTGGCCACCACCCTGGTAGCGCTGGGCCGCCTCGACGAGGCTCATGCCGTCCACGCCCTGCTGGTGCGCGACCATGCCCACGAGGCCTCCGGCTGGTACTCCCTGGCACGGCTGCTGGCCGGCGAAGGCCGCGGCGCCGCGGCCGAGGCCTGCTTCCGCCGCGCCGCCGCCCTTGCTCCCGGCCATGCCGGCGCCCGCCTCGGCATCGCCCGCGCCCTGGTCGCCCGCGGCCGGATGGAGGCGGCCGCCGAAGCCTGTCACGATGCCCTGGCGCTGGCCCCCGACGATGCCGACAGCCACGCCGTCCTGGCCTCGGCGCTGCTGGCCCTGGGTTGCCTCGACGAGGCCGGCGACCGGCTGGAGCGGGCGCTGGCGCTGGACGACGATCACGTTCAGGCCCGGCTGCAGCGCTCACGCCTGCGCCAACTGCGCGGCGACCTCGTCGGCGCCGGTGACGACAACGAATGGCGCTGGCATCTGCCCGGCCGCAGGCGCCCGACCCTCGGCGCCCAGCCGTGGGAGGGTGGTTCCGTCGAGGGCCAGACCATCCTGGTTCATGCCGAGGCCGGCATCAGCGACACCATCCAGTACGCGCGCTACGTCACCATGCTGGCCGAACGTGGCGCCAAGGTGGTGATGGTCGTGCATCCGCGGCTGGTGCTGCTGATGGGGCAGGTGAAGGGACGCAGCCGCGTCTTCCCGGCCGGCATGGTTTTCCCGCCCGATCTGACCTACGACCTCACCGCCTCGCTGGTGGACCTGCCGCGCCTGTGCGGCAGCACCCTCGACACCCTGCCGGCCGAGCCCTATCTCAGCGCGCCGGCCGACAGCGTCCAACCCATCGGCGTGCCCCCCGGCATCCGGCTCAAGGTCGGGCTGGTGTGGTCGGGCGGCGGCACCGACCCCAGCTTCGAGGTGCCCTTCACCGACCTGCTCGGTCTGGCTGAAATCGAGGGCGTGGCGCTGTTCTCGCTGCAGAACGGGCCGAGGGCGGCAATGGTCGAGGCCCTGGCGCATCCCTCGCTGATCACCGACCTCGATCCCACCATCCTCGACTTCGCCGACGTGGCGGGGCGCATTTCCGAGATGGACCTGGTAATCGCCGCCGATTCGCCCGCCGCCCACATTGCCGGCGCCATGGGCAAGCCGGTGTGGCTGATGGCCGCCAAAGCAGCCGACCCGCGCTGGCTCGCCGAGCGCGATGACAGCCCGTGGTATCCCGGCATGCGGCTGTTCCGCCAGGAGCAGGCAGGCCAGTGGCGGGCGGTGATCGAGCGCGTCCGCGCCGAGCTGGCCACCCTGGCGGCACCGCCGGCCTCCGCCGCCGGCGAGGAGCGGAACGAGGAGGAGAACGACGACGCCCGCCGGACCTCGGGTCCGGTTGCCAAGCTGCGGACCTTGCTCGACAGCCATCTGCGGGCCGGCGACCTGTTCATCGACATCGAGGCGGGAGACGGCACCTTCACCCTCGACGCCGCCACCCATCCCGCCGGGGACATCAAGGTGCTGGCCCTCGAACCGCGCGCCGCCGACGCCGAGTTCCTCCGCGACAGCCTGGGCATCGCCGGCGTCGAGGATGGCGTCGTCGATGTGGTGGTGGCCGCGGTGGGCGACCGCAGCGGCCATGCCCTGGTGGCCAAGATTGCCCGCGACGGCCGGCGCGTCTACCCCGTCCCGGAATGGGTGCCGGGCGCGGTGCCGGTGGTGGCGCTGGACACGGTGCTGGCCGAGCGTCCCGAGGCCGCCAGCCGCCGCGTGGTGATGCGACTGGGTCAAGCCGGCTGGGAAGAGCACATCCTCGACGGGCTGTGGGAATGGCTGGCCCTCGGCCACATCGCCGCCCTGGTGTGGGAGCACCGTTCCGGCTCGGACGCCGCCGAGATGGTCGCCGGCCTGGGCTATGCCGTATACCGCTTCCCCACCGCCGTCGCCACCGGCGCCCTGGTGGAATTCCATGGCGAACCCGGTCCGGTTCTGGCCCTGGCGCCGGGCATCGAGCCGCTCAATGCCTACGGCGACACGGCCCCGGCGGCGGCCCCCGTCGTGCGCCGCGACGACTCCGCCGACAGCCGCCAAAAAGCCGCCCGCCTCGCCGCCGAGGGCGTCGAGCACCACCGCATCGGCCGTTTGGGCGAGGCCGTCCGCGCCTATGGCCGCGCCCTGGTCGAGGACCCCTTCAACCCCATGGCCAACGCCAACCTGGCGGTGGTGCTGCGCATGAACGGGCGTCACGCCGCCGCCGCCGCCTGTTGCCGCCGCGCCTTGGTGCGCGGCCCCATGCCCGGAGTGTCGTCGAACCTGACCAACGCCCTGCGCGAGCTCGACCGCATCGACGAGGCGGGTGCCGCCATCGCCGCCGCCCTCGCCGCCGCACCGGACAACCCCGAATACCTCTTCAACCATGCCCTGGTGCTGCGCCGTCAGGGCCGCGACCGCGAGGCCGCGGCGGTGCTGGAACGGCTGCGGACCCTCCAGGGGCGCGGCTACGGCTGGGACCTCGCCCAGGCGCGCATGAAGGCTGGCCTGCTGACCGAGGGGTTCGAGCTGTTCGGCGCCCGGCGCAAGCCCATCCTTCCGGCCGGTCTGGCGGAGCTGCCCGAGTGGGAGGGCGATGACCCGGCAGGCCGCTCCATCCTGGTGCATGACGAGGGGGACGTCATCGACACCCTGATGTTCGCCCGCTACATCCCACTGCTGGCGGCGCGCGGGGCTTTGGTGACGGTGTCCTGCCCGGCCGAACTGGCCTCGCTGCTGGCGCCGCTGCCCGGCGTCGAGGCGGTGGTGACGACCGGCGACAAACCACCGCCGTGCGACCTGCGCGCCGCCCTGCTCGACCTGCCACGCCTTGTGGGCGCAACGGCCCGCAATGTGCCGTACCTGCACCGGCCGGACGACACGGCGCCGCGGCGGCTGAGCGGGCGCGGCCTCAAGGTCGGCCTCTCCTGGGGAGGGCGTCCGCGCGACCGCAACTGCCTCTTGGCCGACATGCTGGCCCTGGCGGCTCACCCCAAGGTGTCGCTGTTCAGCCTGGAGCACGGCGAGCGCAAGGCCGACCTGGCCGCCGCCGGAGCACGCGCCTTCGTCGAGGACTTGGGCCGCCGCGACTACGGCGAGAGCGCCGCGGCCATCGCGGCCCTCGACCTGGTGGTGGCGGGCGACACCGCCCAAGCGCATCTCGCCAGCGCCCTGGGCAAGCCGGTGTGGGTGCTGCTGCCAAGGGACGCCGATTGGCGCTGGCCGCACGGCCGCTCCGACTCGCCCTGGTACCCCTCGATGCGCCTCTTCCACCAATCGCCCGACGGCTCGTGGGACGAGGCTCTCGCACGCGTGCTGCGGGCGTTGGATGCGGTTGCGGCGGGGAAATAGCGAAGAACAACAAGATTCACCGCAAAGACGCCAAGAATCGTATTCTTCTTGGCCAGGGCATGTGGTGCTGGCGCCCATCGCGCAGTTCCTCGCCTCCGTGTTCGGCACGGGTAGCCGTTCCATCAGTTGGTCATAGGCGTCGGCGGCTTCTTCTTCGCGACGCTTGCTTTCGTCCTGGACGAAGGCTTCGACCTACCCGCCGACTGACCTTCTCCAAGCGTTGCCCATCGGCACACCGCATGGATGTGGTGTGCTTATTTTATTTAAGACACAAGATATAGCTGGACGGCGTCGTGCGTTTTGACGCATTCTGCGGCGGTCAGTTGATTCGTTTCGGCCGAATTTGGCTGCGAAGCCGTCCTTCGCACCTTTAAGAATCAACAGGTTAGCTGGCGATCTGAGGCATATTTTGGTGTGCCTCACAGACGGTGAGGGACCTTCTCCTCCTCTCTTCGGTCCCTCAAGCGAAGGGCCGGCTCTGACACCAGAGCCGGCCCAACGGCATTTCAAATCGGGAAACGGGGCGATTGAGTTCTCGCAGTTGCGTCGCGGCGCTGACCTGCTCCCCGGGGTCCTTCCGGTTACGGGCGGCCACGATTGATACCCCCTGACGCTGTCCAGGCGGATGCCCCCATCGGCAACAACGAATGCCTAGGCCCGCCACTCGCGGACCCGCCGGACGATGTGGTCGGCGAGGACACGGGCCGCGCGACCGCCCTCGCGTCCAATCTCCATCACCAGTTCGACTTCGCCCAGGGGTGGTAACCCTTCGCCGCCGAGATCGACGAGATCGCGAACCGCGGCACCTGCCGGCAGGGCGCCGACGCCCAGTCCCGACCGGATGGCGGCATGCACACTTTCGAAGGATGGACAGACATAGGCGACCCGCCAGCAGCGGCGCGCCGACTCCAACGCGCTCAGCATCTTGGCCCGGAACACGCAACCGTCGGGAAACATGATCAGAGGCAGCGGCTCGTCCCCAGCGGGCACGACTGCGCTGGTCCCGCCGACCCACGCCAGCCGCTGGCTGGCGACGACGGTGCCCTCGCCCTGGCCGGGGCTGCGCTTGAAGAAGGCGACGTCCAGAAGGCCCTGGCGAACCCGCTCCCGCAACCGCTCGGAAACGTCGGAGACGACCTCCAATTCGACGCAGCCATGGGCGTGCTGGAAGGTGCGCAGTACTTCGGGAAAGGCCGCATCCATGAAGTCGGCGGGCCCCCCCAGCCGGACCCGTCCACTCGCCGCCGGCTGCGCCACCGCCCGATAGGCGGCGTCGTTCAAATCCACCATCCGCCGGGCATAGGGCAGCAGTTCGCGCCCGTCGTCGGTGAGGCCGAGGACGCGGCCCTGACAGCGCAGGATCAGGATCTTTCCAAGAAGCCGCTCCAGCCGGGCCAATTGCAGGCTGACGGCGGATTGGGTGCGTCCGACCGCGCTGGCGCCCCGCGAGAAGCTGGAGGCTTCCACTACGGCGACGAAGGTCCGCAGGCTGTCGAGGTCGAGGCAGGTCATGAACATCACTATACCGAATTATGATGAGCGGCATAACTCATTTTGATGATAATCAACCGTCGGCCATGATGGGGACCTCACATAATGTAAAGGGGGAGTCTATGGACACTAACAACAATCAAAGCCCCTGCGGCTGCCTGCCCCGCCGCACGCTCTTGACCGCCGTCCTCGCCGCCGGTGTTGCCGCCTGCGCCGCCGCCGGAGGCGATTCCGGGGCGGTGAGCGCTTCGTCCTCTCGGCTGGGGCACATGCGCCGCGGCAACGGGGCCGAGCCGGTAGTCGTGCTCCACGAGTGGATGGGCGACCACACCAACTACGATCCGATGCTGCCGTTCCTGCCCGAGGACAAGTACAGTTGGGTCTTCGCCGACCTGCGGGGCTACGGTCTGTCCAAGTCGATGACCGGCGCCTATTCGCTTCAGGAGGCGGCGAGCGACGTCATTCGACTGATGGACAGCTACGGCTTCAAAACCTTCCATGTGGTCGGGCATTCCATGTCGGGCATGATTTCGCAATACATCGCCAAGACCGGTGGCAGCCGGGTCAAGAGCGTTGTTGGCATTTCGCCGGTACCGGCATCAGGCTTCCGCGCCAACGAGGAGACGATGAAGAAGCTGCTCGCCATCATCGACGACGACGAGGCGGCCCGCGGCGCCATCATGGCCCGCGGCGGCACCCGCTACGGCCGCGGCTGGCTGGGGCGATGACCCGTCGCGCCTCCACCCGCGAGGCGATGATCGGCTACCTGAAAATGTTCACCGGCTCGGATGTCGCCGCCGAGGTTCGCGGCACCACGACGCCGTTTACCGCCGTATGCGGCGAACATGACATCCCGCTCTATCGCGAAGATTCCATACGCAAGCTGTTGGGACCGCTCTTTCCCAACCTAGAGATAGTAGTCAGCCGCGAGGCCGGACATTATTCGATGCTTGAAACGCCGCCCCTGCTCGCCGGGCAGATTGAAAAAGGCCTCGCCCGCGGGGTGTAGGGCACGGCGAGCGCAACCTCGGATGCGCGCTGACCTTGGTAGAGCGACGGATTGACGGATTGACGATGTCAATTGCCAAAAGGGCTAAACAGGAGCATCTTTTCGGATAATCGCCTTCTCCAGGGAGAGACCTCGGTGGTGCCGACCAGGACGGCAAACGGTTCGTTGCTCGCCTCCTTCCGCTCCGGCGGACGGGGTACGTTGGCCGCGTTCCTGTGCGTTCTGGCGCTGGCCTTCAACCTGCTGGGCTCCGTGGCCTATGCCGAAGCGTGGCGCGGTGCCGCCACCGAGGCCGGCATCGGCGACCTTTTCATCTGCCACGCCGCCCCCGACCCCCAAGCCTCGCCGCCGGCCGAACCCGGCAAGGCCTCGCCGGCCTGGAAGTGCCCGCTGTGCACGGTGCACGCGGCCGGGCTGACCGCGCCGCTGGCGGAACCGTCGGTGTTGCCGGCGGCGACACCGGCCACAACCGCATTGCGGCCGCCGGCGGCCGCCGATGCACCGGTTCGTTCCCCCGCCGCGATCCGCCCCGGCGGAACCCGAGGCCCTCCCCTGCCCGTATGAACTCCGCCTGATGCCGGGGCCGACCATGGCCCCGCCCCAATGGATTTCATACGAAGGGTACCAGTTTCATGCCGACCAATTCCCACGGCAGCCGTGCCCGGCTGCTGGCCGGAGCGTGTGCCGTGGCGGCCCTCGCCGCCGCCCACGCCCCCGCCGCCCTCGCCGACGAGCCCGTCCAACTGCACGAAATGACCGTCACCGGCACCCGCGAGGGCGAGTTGAAGTCGGAGACTCCGGCCTCGGTCAGCATCATCAAGGGCGGCACCATCGAGGCGGTCAAACCCGCCCACGCCTCCGAGATCATGACCCGCGTCCCTGGTGCCGTCATCATGCAGACCAACGGCGAAGGCCACACCACCGGCATCCGGCAGCCCATCGGCACCGATGCGGTCTACCTCTATCTGGAGAATGGCGTGCCGACGCGGGCCACCGGATTTTTCAACCACAACGCCATGTTCGAGATCGACCTGCCCAACGCCGAGGGGCTGGAGGTCACCCGCGGCCCCGGCTCGGCGCTGCAGGGTTCGGACGCCATCGGCGCGGTGTTCAACGTGACGACCAAGGCGCCGTCGGCCACGCCCGAGGCGCAGGTGACCGCCGAGGGGGGGTCCTACGGCTGGTCCCGGCTGCTGGGCACCGCCAGCGACAGTTGGGGCGACACGGGAGCGCGCGGCAGCCTCAACATGACCCACACCGACGGCTGGCGCCGGCGCACCGAATACGACCGTCAGAGCGTCACGCTGCAGGCGGATCATGCCCTGCAAGGCAACGCCATGATCCGCGGCATGATCACCGCCACCAACGCCGACATGCAGACCGGCGCCAATGCGCGGCTGACCAAGGCGGACTATCTCGACAACCCGACCGCCAACTACCACACCATCGCCTATCGCCGGGTGCAGGCCATGCGCGCCTCGGTGGCCTACGAGGTGGAGGACGGTCCGTCGCTGTTCAGCGTGACACCCTTCCTGCGCTGGAACGCCATGGAGTTGCTGCCCTCCTTCACCCTAAGCAGCGATCCCTACATCTCCTATACCGGCCACCAGTCGCTCGGCCTGCAGGCCAAATACCGGCGCGACTTCGAGCCCTGGCGCAGCCGCGTCGTCACCGGCGTCGACCTCGATTACAGCCCCGGCTCGCATGTCGAGGACCGCATCATCCGCTCCAAATCGGGCGAGAACTATGTCGCCTATACCAAGACCGGCACCACCTACGACTACGAGGTTCTCTACAAGCAGGCCTCGCCCTTCATCCATGTCGAGGCCTCGCCGGTATCGCCGGTCCGCCTGTCGGGCGGCCTGCGCGCCGACTTCATCAGCTACGACTACGACAACAACAAGGCCACCTCCGGGGCCTTCACCACCACCAAGGCCGACGGCTCCGCCGGCACCTCGACGCTCTACCGCCCGGCCAGCACCGAGCGCTACTACAGCCACCTGAGCCCCAGCCTGGGCGCCACCTGGAGCGTGGTGCCGGCGCTCAACGTTTTCGGGCGCTACAAGCATTCCTTCCGCGCGCCGTCGGAGGGCCAGCTGTTCCGCTCCGGCTCGAACGCCGACACCATCCACCTCAATCCGGTGAAGGTGGACAACTACGAGATGGGCCTGCGCGGACCCGACGGCGGCGACGTCACCTGGGAGGCCTCGGTCTACCGCATGACCAAGCGCGACGACATCCTGTCGACCAGGGAAAGCGGCACGGTGACGTCGTCCACCAACAACGGCAAGACGCGTCACCAGGGCGTCGAGGGTGCGGTGAACTGGCGCTTGCTGCCGGACTGGGAGGTGGGCGCCAACGGCACCTATGCCCGCCACCGCTACATGACCTGGGTGTCCGGCGGCACCGACTACAGCGGCAACGACATCTCGTCGGCACCGCGCGTGGTGACCAACGCCACCCTGGCGTGGAAACCGCAGATGGAGGCGCTGAAGGGCTTGAAGATCGAAGGCGAGTGGACCCATCTCGGCCCCTACAAGATGGATGACGCCAACACCAACACCTATCAGGGCCATCATCTGTTCAATCTTCGCGGCGCCTATGCCCTGACCGAGTCGGTCGAGCTGTTCGGCCGGGTGATGAACCTGATGGATGCCCGCTGGGCCACCATCGCCCAGTACACCAGCAATCGGGAAGAGTTCGCGCCCGGCATGCCGCGCACCCTGTTCGGCGGCGTCACGGTGAGGTTCTGACCATGAGAACACGTCTTCCCGTCCTGGCGGCCATCCTGGTCCTGTTGTCGGCCCCAGCCCTGGCGCAGCACAGGCCTGCGGCGACGCCGCGCGCGGAGTGCCCGGCCGGGGAGACCGCCCTCACATGCGCCGCCTCGGCGACCCCCGCCTTCACCGCCGACGGCACCCTGCTGCTGGCGTGGTCGGCGGGCGGGCGGGTGATGGTGGCCCGCACCACCGGGGACGGCACCACCCTTGCCGCGCCGGTGGCGATCAACCCGGCACCCGAGACCATCGACGACGCCGGCGAGGCCCGCCCGGTGCTGGCGGTGGACGGCTCGCGGGTGTTCGTCGCCTACTCGCTGCGGCAGGACAAGGCCTATAATGGCAGGCTGATGCTGGCCCGCTCCGAGGATGGCGGCCGCAGCTTCGAGGCGGCCCGCGCCATCGCCGACGACCCCGCCAGCCAGCGTTTCGCCGCCATGGGGGTATCCGGCGGCCGGCTCACTCTCGCCTGGATCGACAAGCGCGGCCTGGCCGCCGCCAGGCGCCAGGGCAAGGCCTATGCCGGCGCCGCCCTGGCGCTGGCGTGGTCCGACGACGGCGGCCGCAGCTTCGCCCACCAGGCCGTTGCCGAGCACCATTCCTGCGAATGCTGCCGGGTGGCCATGGCCTTCGACGCGCAAGGGCGGCCGGTGCTGATGTGGCGGCACGTCTTCGCCCCCAATGTGCGCGACCACGCCCTGATCGCCTTCACCGACCGCGACCGCGCCGGGCCGCTGGTCCGCGTCGCCGAGGACGACTGGCGCATCGACGCCTGCCCGCACCACGGTCCCGCCCTGGCGGTGGCCGCCGACGGCAGCGTGTCGGCCGCATGGTACACCGCCGGCAAGCGGCGCCAGGGCCTGTTCCTCGCCCGCTCGGCGGACGGCGGCAAGACCTTCGCCGCACCCCGTCCCATCGGCAACGCAGACAATGCCCCCTCGCACCCGCAATTGCTGGCCGAGGGGCCGCGGCTGTGGCTGGCCTGGAAGGAATTCGACGGCCAGCATTCGACGGTGATGGTGCAGTCCTCCGCCGACAACGGCCAGAGCTGGACGGCGCCGACCAAGGCAGCCGAAACGGCAGACGCCTCGGACCACCCGCTGCTGATCAGCGACGGCAAGCGGCCGCTGCTGTCCTGGCTGACCCGCGCCGAGGGCTGGCGGCTGATTGCCCTGGGAGGCGGACGGTGAAACGCTTTTTCCTTGTTATGGTCCTGCTGCTTTCGGCCGGCGCCGCACTGGCCGAGATGCGCCCGTTCGTGCGCGGCAGCTGGCAGGAACTGGTCGCCGCCCATGCCGGCAAGCCGCTGGTGGTGCATTTCTGGTCGCTGACCTGCGCCCCGTGCCTCGCCGAGATGCCGCACTGGACCAAACTGCGCCGGGACAATCCCGGCATGGCCTTGGTTCTGGTCGCCACCGACCCGCCGGATCAGGCCGCCCGCCAGCAGGCCTTTCTGGCCAGAAGCGGGCTGGGCGGGGTGGAACAGTGGACCTTCGCCGACCCCTTCGCCGAGCGCCTGCGCTTCGAGGTCGACCGCCGGTGGCGCGGTGAGCTGCCCATGACCCGGCTGGTCGGCAGCGACGGCCGCGTCGAGGCGGTCACCGGGACGATGGACCCCGCCGCCCTTGCCGGCTGGCTGGCGCGCCAGGGAGGCTCCCATGTCCAACGCTGAGTTGATCGCCATCGGACTGCCGCAGCCGTCGCAATCCGACCGCATGAGCCCCGGCGCGGCGTTTGCCGGGCTGCTGCATCTGACGGTGGCAGCGGTGCTGCTGGCGTGGCCCGCCGCCCTGCCCACCCTCGACGAGGCACCCGCCATCGCCGTGGTGTTCACCCCGCCGCCCCCCGCCGTCGAGGAACCGCCGCCGCTGCCCCAACCGCAGGCCGCCGCCAAGGCGGTGCCGACGCCCGCCCCCGCCGCCAAGCCAAAAGCGGCGCCGCTGCCCCAGGCGGTGCAGCCGGCGGCCGATGCCGCCCCCACCGCCGCGGCCACGCCCGAGACCGTCACCACGCCCGCCGCACAGGCGCCGGAGCCGCCGCCGGTGGCCGCCGCCGCGCCGGCCGACCTGCTGCCCTCGCCGGTGGAGATGCCGCGCCCCACCTATCCGCTGCTGGCCCGCCGCAAGGGCTGGGAAGGGGTGGTGCTGCTGATGGTGGAGGTCAACGAGCTGGGGTGCCCCAACACCATTCAGGTCAAGCGCAGCTCGGGCTACCCGGCACTGGACGAGGCGGCCATGGACGCCGCCAAGCGCTGGCACTTCGACCCCGCCCGCAAGGCCGGCCGCATCGTCACCGCCACGGTGGAGGTGCCCATCCGATTTTCGCTGAAGGAAAGCTGAAGCGAGAGTGCGAACCGCCCTTCGACCGGCAGGCATTTGCATCAACGCCACCATCGTATAAGCTCATATGACGATGGGCGGGAACCGGTGTCGGGGGGCCATTGATGCGCAAACTGCAAAAGCTGGAAATTGCGCCCGGCATCATGTGGGTGGAAGCGCCCGAGGCCGACCTCCGGCTGCTGTGCGGTTGCCCCGCCGACGCGGTGAAGCACCTGATGCGCCGTGGCATCATCCGTTGGACCGAGGAGGATGGGGTCCGGTTCGAGACCGGCCCCAATGCCCTGCTGCTGTCCGATGTGATGATTCAGAACGGCGCCTTCTGCAACATGGCGGAATTCCCCATCCTGCAGATGTTCTATCGCCAAGGCATGCTGCTGCCCGAGCACCGCAACAATACCGGCGCCAAGCCGCTGCTGATCGGCCGGCGCGACCAGCTCGACGCCCAGATGCAATACATCTACCGCGGCAACTACGGCCTGGTGTCGGAGGAGGAAATCGTCGCCGCCGGTGTCGATGCCGCCACCGCCCGCGACATGATGCGGCTCAAGCTGCGCTTCGCCTTCGGTCGCATCCAGGACCCGCGCGAGCTGCTGGACGGCCTTGAGGTGGCCGACGAGGCCGGCGCGGTGGACATCCGCAACGGCGTCACCCTGAAGCGCACCGCGCTCAACGTCTTCGACATCTCGTTCGAGGGCGAGACGGTTTCGGTCGACCTCAACCTGCCGCCCTGGGAGGGCCATGAGTGCCCCTACCCGCTGGGCGCCTTCCAGTTCCGCCGCGAATTCTTTTCCGTCATCCATTCCGGCGAGGGCGACGGCTGGGACATTCGCCGCCCCAGCATGGGCTCGGTGCTGGTCTACCAGGGCCATATCTACCTGATCGACGCCGGACCCAATCTGATCCACACCCTGACCGCGCTGGGCATCGGCATCAACGAGGTGGAGGGCATCTTCCACACCCACTCGCATGACGACCACTTCGCCGGGTTGACCACCCTGATTCAGGCCGACCGGCGCATCAAATACTACGCGGCGCCGCTGGTGCGAGCCGCCGTGGCCAAGAAGCTGGCGGCGCTGCTCTCCATCGACGAGGCGGCGTTTTCCGACTATTTCGAGGTGCACGACCTCGGCATGGACCAATGGAGCGATGTCGGCGGCCTGGAGGTGCGGCCCATCTTCTCACCGCATCCGGTGGAAACCACCATCTTCATGTTCCGTGCCCTGGCCGAGGGCGGCTACCGCACCTACGCCCATTTCGCCGACATCGTCGGACTGAAGACGCTTGAGGGCATGATCACCGACGATGCCACCAAGCCCGGCATCAGCCGCGAATGGTTCGAGCGGGTGCGCCGCGACTACGCCGAGCCGGCCGACATCAAGAAGGTGGACATCGGCGGCGGCCTGATCCACGGCGACGCCTTGGACTTCCGTGACGACACGTCGCGCAAGATCATCCTGGCCCACACCTCGCAGAAGTTGACCGACGAGCAGAAGCGCATCGGCTCGGGCGCCTCGTTCGGCACCGTCGACGTGCTGGTGCCATCCCTGCGCGACTTCATCGTCCGCTCGGCCTACGCCCACCTCGGCAACTATTTCCCCACCGTCCCGGGCGACCACATCAACATTCTCTTGAACGGCCCGATCCTCACCTTCAACCCCGAGACCATCCTGCTCAAGGAAGGTCAACACCAGGACGTCATCTACCTGCTGCTGACCGGCCAGGTGGAAACGCTCTCGCGCGAGAACGACTTCCGCGGCGCCCAGTCGGCCGGGGCCCTGCTGGGTGAGTTGACCGGCCTGCACGGGCTGCCGCCGGCCGAGACCTACCGGGCGGTGAGCTTCGTCCAGGTGCTGGAGATGTCGTGCCGGCTCTATGTCGACTTCGTCCAGCGCCACGACCTGTTCGGCGAGATTTCACGCCTGATGGAGACCCGCGAGTTTCTCGGCAAGACTTGGCTGTTCGGCCGCATCATGTCCACCGGCACGCTGAACGCCATCGCCAAGTCGCTGTCCACCTGCCAGGCCGCCACCGGGCAACCGGTGGACTGCGGCGAGGGCATGATCGGCATGGTCAAGTCGGGCAAGGTGGTGCGCCGCCACCGCGGCAAGACCGTCGAGACGCTCTTTCCCGGCGATTTCTTCGGCGAGGAGGCGGCCATGTTCCACAGCGGCGCCTCGACCACGCTGACGGCCACCGAGGGCAGCGAGCTCTATACCATGCCGGCCGCCCTGCTGCGCGACATTCCCAACGTCCACTGGAAACTGTTCGAGAGCTTCCAGCGCCGCAGCGCCGGGCAGAGGCGTTAGAGCGCGATGCCCTAAATGTGCATCACGCTCCAACCTTATATTTCAGCCCTCGCCGGGCGCGCGCCTCCGCGCGCTTGGCCGCGGCCGCAATGGCCGCCGGTCGCATCTAGCGGACCTCGACCACCCCGATCATCCGGGTGTGGCCCAAGCCACAGTACTCGCCGCATTGCAGGCGGACCTTGCCGTGGGCCGGCGTGGTCAACGGCACCACCCGTACCAGGCCGGGGCTCAGCAGCACCTCATCGGAACCCACCACCGCGCTATGCACCGTATCCTCGGCCAGGATGTGCAGGCGATAGGGCTTGCCCGGCTCCAGTTCGAGGGCGGGCTCGAACTCCCAGCGCCGTGCCAGGAGGTAGACGTCGCCGGCCGGCGGACGCACTACCGGAATGGCGGTGCCCTCCACCATCCGCCCGGTGGCGAAGGCGGTGGCCTGGGCGTCGAGCCGGGCGCGGAACTGCGGCATATCCGCGGCGTAGCCTCCCACTCGGGCCGGCTCGCCATAGGGCGTCGTCAGCCAAATCACCAGCAGGATCAGCGCCGTCGACAGCAGGATCAGGGCGTTCCCATTCATTGCGGGCCTATTCACCGCGGGGCTCCCGCTTCAACAGGCGCGCCAGCACCATCCAGACGAAGATCACTCCGCCCAGCACCGCCAGGCCGGTGCCCATGCCGACCACGCCCATGGCCACCTTCTTCCACACGCTGTCCAGCCCCTGCGCCGCCCCGGCGGTCTTGCGCGCCACGCCGGCGGCGCCGGCCATGAAGAATCCCAGGGCATGCACCAGTTGGCCCCAGCCGTAGAGGTGGAACTGCCAGCGCACACCACGGCCGGTGCCGATGGAGCGCCCGACCGCCGGCAGGAAGGCCACCAGGAACACGCCCATCAGGCCCAACTGCACCCCGCCGATGACGGCGTGGTAGTGCGACGGCGTCCGCGTGTCGGCAACGCCCAGGAAAAAACCGAAAAAGCCGCCGACGCCGAACAGCACCAACGACAGCACCAGCGACAGGAAGGCGGGCGAGCGCCAGTCGCGGCGCGCCTTGAACAGGCGGAAGGCCAGGCCGGCCCCCATCACCAGCGGCGGCAGCGGCAGGCCGTACCACAGCAGGTCGGTGAACGCCTGACGATGCGCCAGCCCCAGCACGTCGGCCCTGGCGTAGATCACCGGCGAGGCCAGCGCGAATAACAGCAGGGCGGTGAAGCTGGCACGCGACAGCACCGGCGCCAGCGGGCCGGCGCCGGTGTGGCGCTCGCACAGCATCTGCCAGGCCACCATCAGGATGCAGGTGTTGACGATCTGCAGCACATGGCCGCCGCCCCAGAACAGCCGTTCGTTGAGCAACGCCGAATCGGTGGCCGGCGGGATCAGCACCCAGGCGAGGAAAAAGCAGAAGCACGCCAGCAGATAGGCCACCGCGGCGGTGACGATGCCCCACACCACCGGGCCGGGCCGGGTGCGGGCCAGCGGCAGCACCCGGCTGCAGGCCAGAGCCACGCCGGCGGCGTGCATCGCCAAGCCGGCATAGAACAGCGGATGGATGACCACCGGCACATAATTGTTGACGGACGGCTCGCCAGTGTCGGCCAGCGCCGGAACCAGCAGCAGCAGCACCCCGGCGACTCCCAGCCCGAGCGCCGTCCGCCCGACCCAGGCGGGTCCGGCCGGTGCCACCAGCACGGTCAAGGCCCCCAATGCCGCCAGGTACCAGACCTCGAACGACAACACCACATGGGTGACCAGGGCGCGGTAGAAGAAGTGCTGACCCGCGGGGAACCAGTCCCCGATCTTCGGCGTGCGCGACAGCCCCAGCACCAGGGCCAGCAGCCCGGCGATGGCCAACGAGCCGATGGCGAGCAGTGCCCAGCCCTTCAGTTCGGTGCGGCGGTGGGGGGCAAGAGGGGGAAGTGACCAAGCGTCCATGGGGCGGAAGATACCGTCACCGTCTGTCCGACGAAAGCAGAAACCCTCCCCCGGCGGGGGAGGGTTTCTTCAGCCTACTGGAATATAATCTTTTTGTTCTCGTCGTCGAAGTCGATGACGAAGACCTGGCGGGCGGCCAAATCCACCACCGTGACCACCTCATAGTCGAAGCCGCTGGCACGACCGGAATCGCGCATGCGCACCTGGATGCGATGCTCGCCGGCCGGAACCTCGCGGCTGCTGTAGAAGCGCGAACGGCCATCACCGGACAGGCCGGCCGGCTTGGCCGTCTGCGAGAACGCCGGTTTGCCGTCGATGTCCATTTCGAGCGTCACCGAGGACCGCTCGCGACCGCAGGCCTGCTTGGCGCGCATGTTGGGAGCCAGCTTGGCCAGTTCCTCGGCACTGCGTTGATGGCATTCGCCCACCCGCTGCCCGGCATGGGTCACGCTGAGCTTGACCAGCGCGTTGCCGGGGGCGTGGTGGACGTATTTGGGCGCCTCGGAGAAGTAGGCTACCATGGCGGCGAAGGCGGAATAGGCCAGCACTTGGCCCACGATGTAGCGGGACTTGATCATTCTGCGGCTCCCTTCACCGGAGTGGCAGCCAGTTCCTCACGGAATTCGGCGATCTCGCGAGACAGGGCCGAGGTCTCGGTCGATGCCGCCCAAATCACCCGCATGCGGTCGCGCGGAACCGCCTTCCTCAGCTTCGGCACCCGCTCACCCGCCATGCGCTGCTCGACCCACTCGGGCCCAAGGCGGTGGAAGCACTCGCCGGGCCGGCAGGCGGTGACGATCACGCCGTCCACCAGCTTGCGGGTCAGCAGATAATCCACCATGGACGGCGGCAGCATGCCGGAGCACGGCAGCGACATGACGGCGACGCCCGGCATCTTGATGTCCTTGACGACGGCACCGTGGTCGCACCCGAACACCATGATGCGCACCGGCGCATCCAGCGCCCCGGCCCGCGCCGCCGCCTGCTTGCGCAGGCTGTCGAAGGCGAAGTTGGGCAGGTCGATGCCGGTGCTCAGGATCTGCCCCTTGTTGAAGGGATTGCTGTGCGGGCACGAGGCGACGCAGATGCCGCAGCCGGTACAGACCTCGGGCTGAACCACCGCGATCTCGCGATGGGGCGAGCCGTCGCTGCGCGGCCGGATGGTCACCGCACCGAACGGGCAGTCGCTGGCGCAATTGCCGCAGCCGTTGCAGTCGGGCGGGCTGACCCTGGCGGCCTCGGGCCGGCGGTAGCGCACCATCCATGGCATCACGCACAGCAGCATGCTGAGCCCGATGGCCGCGGCCCACGCCGTTGCCGGCCCGTAGATGTCGAACACCGGGTAGAGCGCCATGTAGTACCAGTCGGGATTGAGCACCCCGGTGGACAGGCCGAGATCGGCCGAATCGTGGCTCTGAGCGGGATGGATCAGCGACAGCGCGACCAGCATGATCATGGTGCCGATGGCCAGTTGCTTCGGCGGGTTCACATCGGCACGGTTGATGCGCAGGATGTGGATCCACATGGCGAACAGCAGGAACAGCGGCACCGCGATGTGGATGAAGATCAGCAGGGTGAAGAAACGGTCGGTCAGCGCGCCGCGGTTCAGGAAGTTGCGCGCGATGGACTGCCCGAAGATGCCCAGCCAATCCATCCATTCGGCCGTGCCCAGCGCCAAATACTGCGCCAGCATGTCCCACACCAGCCAATAGCCGGTGATGCCCGAGGCGAACACCATCCAGATCAGCGGCACGCCGGTGAACCAGGCGAACCAGCGGGCGCCGTGATAGCGGTCCATGGCATACTCGCGCACCAGATGCATCATCATGCTGAGCACCATGGCGTCCGAGCCGTAGCGGTGCAGGCCGCGGATCATGCCGCCCCAGTACCACTGCACCCGGCTGATGTACTCGATGGAGTTCCACGCCCGCACCGCGCTGGTCTCATACGGGATGAACAGGTAGAGGCCGCTGGCCCCCACCACCCAGAAGAAGAACCAGGACATGGCGCCCAGGTGGTAGAGCGGATTGGCCTCGCGCCCAACCAGCGCATCGGCGGCGCTTTCCAGGCGGAAAATGCCGGCCTTGAGCGCGGCCTTGACTGGATTAGACACGACTAAATTTCCTTTTCGTTTCTCTTTTTTGGCCCTGGCGTGAGTGATGGACCAAGGGGTATCTGGTCCACACGTTAGCGGATGGCGTTGCGGTTATCCCGTATGATCTTGAATAGCAGGTAGGCGATGGTCGCTATTGACAACGCGCCAAAACCGATTTCAAGAAAGAAGCCGAAGTCATAACGATAGGCATCGCTGTGCGGATCGTAGACGGTGCAGATGATACGGATGCGGTTGCTGATGCCGGTCCACGACCCCAGCGACGATACACGCCCCAGCACCAGATCCTTCAACGGCTCCACCAGCAACGGCAGCTCAAAGGTCTCACCGTAGACTTGACGGTAGATTCGGCCTTGGGCATCGAGGATGGTGGTCTGGGCGATGTGGTCGAAGCCGCGCGGGCTGACGTAGTAGGTGAAGCCCAGCTGGCGCGACAGGGCGTCGACGGTGTCCGCATCCGCGGTGGCGAAGGTCCAGCCGTCGAGATCGATGCCTTGCTGGCGGGCGAAATGGCGCAGCCGCTCCGGACCGTCATGGGCGGTGTCGAAGCCGATGGACAGCACGCGGAACCGCCCGTCTCCCACCGCCTTGCGGGCGTTGGCAATGGCCTTGGCCACCGTCTGGCTCATCACCGGGCAGGTATGATAGCAGCTGGTGTAGATCATGCTGATGACCAGCGGCTGACCGCGAAACGACGACAGGTCGAGCGATTTGCCATCCTGGTCGATCAGGCGATGCTCGCCCACCGTCGATCCCTCGGCGGCACGCGAGACCTTCAGCGCCTCCTCCGGGGTTGGCGCCACCACGGGCGCCGCCACCAGCGGGAGGGTGCCGACAAGGACGAACAGACAGGCGATCAGAATGCGATGCATGGGTGGCATCGTTATCGATTGAGGACCGGTTCCAACATGACGGCGGTCAAGAGCGGCGCCAATTGCCACAGCGAGGCGAGGAAATTCGGCATCGCCGCCGCCCATCCGACGGGGCATTTCGTGGAGCTGAAAAAAAAGGCGGGCGGGACCGAAGTCCCGCCCGCCGGTAACAAACCTAAGGCGTCAGCTCATGCCCCAGGTGCTGGCCAGATACTTCCAGTTGACGAAGTAGTAGAGGACAAACACCGTCAGGAAGAGCAGCGCCAGGACGAAGGTACCGGGCACCGAGAAGGTGCCGGCATCGCCGTAGCTGGCAACCGCCGGCGCGGCCGGAGCCGGAGCGGCCGACTTGACCACCGGCTTGCCGAACAGCACCGACGCCACGATGATCAGCACGAACAACGCGCCGCCCACCACGGCCAACACGCCGCAGATGCCGGTGATGCCCATCATCAGATAGGCCGCCGGCGCCCATCATGAACAGCGAGAAGCCGCCCATGCCGAGACCGAACAGGTAAGGCTGAAGCTTCGCCAGGCCGGGGGCGACGATCTGACGCCCCCACAGCACCGGTACCAGGAAGTAGGTCAGAGCCATGAACGCCAACGTGGTGCCGGCCGCCACGGTCGCGTGGAAGTGACCGGGCACGTAGATGGTGTTGTGGATCATGATGTTGATCTGCTCCACGCCCATGGTGACACCGGAGATGCCGCCGAGGAAGCCGAACAGGATCAGGGAGAGGAACATGCCCGAGAACACCGGGTTGCCCCAGGGAGCCTTACGCAGCCACTCGAACAGGCCCTTGTTGAAGCCCTTCTTGCGCTGCGCCGCCTCGATGCAGCCGGGCACCGTCAGGCCGTGGATCATCGACCCCAGCACGGCGAGGTACATGCCGTAGGAGGTGTTGAAGATCTTGTAGCTGGACGACAGGCCGGGCTCCACCAGCAGATGGTGGGCCGAGGCGATCTGGAGGAAGAAGATGTAGGTCAGGTAAGCCATACGGCTGACCTTCTCGGACAGCGGCTTGGCGCCGAACAGGATCGCGGCGATGGCATACCACACAGCGATGTGGGCGGCCACGTTGATCTGCTGCGACGAGTGGCCCATGCCCCACCACACCACCTTGTACATCAGCGGATCGATGTGGCTGATCAGCCCGAGCGACCACAGCAGGGTCGGGATCAGGATGATGGCGCCCGAGGCGATGGTGTAGACGGCGATGATGCAGGCCACCAGCGCGCCGAAGGTGACCAGCGGAATGGACCCCTCATAGGTCTTCTCGTCCTTCGCCACCACCAGGGTGCCGAGGAAGATGAAGCAGGCGATGAGGGCGCCGACGGCGAACAGGATCAGACCCAGGTAGAACAGCGGGTCGGCCTGCATCGGCACGTAGGAGGTCATCATCACGCTGGAATTGCCCTCGAGGACCTTCCAGTTGGTGATGCCGGCTCCCAGCACCATCAGGGCGTAAGACACCCAGCCCATCTTGGGCGTCGCCAGCCGCGATCCCAACAGGATCGCCGAGGCGAAGTACATGACCGCCACTTCGAAGAAGATGCACCAGACGATCAGGATGTCGATGCCGTGGGCAGTCAGGGCCAGATAGAACAGGTCGGCCGGAAGCAGGTGCACCGACGGCCAACGGGTCAGGACAACGAGCAGACCGAACAGTCCGCCGACGGCCAGCACCACGATGGCGGTGACCGCGTTGACCTTGATCAGCTTTTCGGCTTCATCATGGATCTTAAGACCCGTGACGCCGCAGGTTCGAAATACGGGCTTCATATGCGCTCCTCCCCCGCGTTACTTGCCGGCCACGACTCGGATCTTACCGAGCATGGTGTGGTGGCCGATACCGCAGTATTCGTTGCAGACGATGCCGAATTCGCCAGCGTCATTCGGCGTAATCGTCACAACTTCATCGATATTCGGATGAACCTGCAGGTTGATGTTGGCAGGCTGCACGGAGAAGCCGTGCTGCCAGTCCAGCGAGGACAGGTGCAGGCGGTAGCTCTTGCCCTTCTCGAGCTCGAGAACCGGATACCACTCCCACAGCCGGGCCAGCATGTAGACGTCGGACCCTGCCGGGGGATGAACCACCGGGGTCTGAGCCTTGCCTTCTTCGCCGATCTTGTACTGAGCCACCTGAGCTTCGACCTTGGCCTGGAACACATCCGGCTGGATGCGATAGGCCTCGTTCGACATGTTCTGGGTGCCCTTGAGGTGCCACAGCGGCATCATGATGAACATGATGAGCGCCCACAGCAGCGCGATCGCGATCCACAGGACCTCGACCTTCTCGACCGGCTCGCGGAACCAGTCCTTATTCTCTGGAGGGAAAATCGACATTTCTGATCTCCCTCACTTTGCCAGCGGCAGTTGGGAGACTTCCATAATCCCCCAGATGGTGTAGGAAACGGTCGGTACCGTCACGCCGATGAACAGGAGCAGGAACGGATTGTCCAGTATGCGCTGAAACACATGCGGCCTTTCCTCTCCCCCCCCGCCCAGGCCGGAACCGGACTGGCGCTCGACTGATTGAGTCATCATGAACTCCCTTGGCTTTTCCGTAAAACCCGGATGACCGGAACCGTATATAAACAACAAGAAACAATCCCGCTCATTGACTTTGGTAAAGTGGCCAGCCCCCCCGCGACCGTCGCCCTAGATCGTGGAGCGCCCACAAGCAGAAGGTGAGCAGCGCCATCGCTCCCATCTGATGGGCCGAGGCAAGCGAAACCGGCACCACCATCAGCAAGGTCGCCACGCCGAGTGCGACCTGCGCCAGCGCCATCAGGGCCACCGCGTTGACCGAGGCCGGCAGGTCGCGGCCCAGCCGCGTGCGCGCCCACAGCCAGCCGGCCAGCGCCACCAGCAGGGTGATCTCGGCCAGGCTGCGATGGAGGAACTGTACCGTCTTGATGTCTTCGAGGGCAGCGAGCCAGCCTTCCTCGAACAGGCCGCCGGGCACCAGGCTGCCGTCCATCAACGGCCAGGTGTTGTAGATCAGGCCGGCGCGCAGGCCTGCCACCAGCCCACCGTAAAGCAGGGTCGCCACCGCCAGCACCGTGAGCAATTTGAGCCAGCGGGACACCCCACCGGCGCCGGTCAGCGCCGCCGGCCGCGACCGGCCCGCCGCCAGGATGTCGAGCGCCATCCAGAACATCCAGCCGTGGATGAGGAAGGCCAGGGCGAGATGGGCGGTCAGCCGCATATGGCTGACATGGGGGTTGTCCACCAGGCCGCTCTTGACCATGAACCAGCCCATGCCGCCCTGGGCGGCGCCCAGCAGGAACATGCCGACCAGCCGCGGCGCCATGGCGCGGCTGATCCGGCCCGACAGCGCCAACCACAGGAACGGCACCAGAAAGACGATGCCGATCAGCCGCCCCCACACGCGGTGAATGTATTCGAGCCAGAAAATGCCCTTGAATTCGGTCAAGGACATTCCGGCATTTACCTTTATATACTCCGGCGACTGCTGATATTTGGCGAAGAACCCCTGCCACTCGGCGTCATTGAGCGGCGGGATGATGCCGACGATGGGCTCCCACTCCACCATGGACAGGCCGGAATGGGTCAGCCGGGTCAAGCCGCCCAGCAGCACCATGACCGCCACCATGACGCAGCAGGCCAGCAGCCAGATGGCGACGGCGCTGTTGTTTCGATGCATCTTCGCCGTCTCCTACCGGGGCTGAACCAGGGACGAGACGGCCGCGAACGCCTCGTCGGTGCTCCAATCGGTCTCGCCCTCGACGCGACCGACCTCTTCGCCCTTGGCGTTGAGGATCAGCGTGGTCGGCAGGCCGCGGACCCCCATGGCCTTGGATATGCTGTTGTCGGAGTCAAGTCGCATGGGCATCGCGCCCAAGCCATTCTGCTCGACGAAGGGCTGCACCACCTTGGCGCCGTCCTTGTCCTCGGAGATGGCGAGCACGTTGATGCCGGCCTTCTCGGCCTTGGCCTTGAACGACAGGAAGGTGGGCAGCTCACGCAGGCAGGGCGTGCACCAGGTGGCCCAGAAGGTCACCACCGCCGGCCCGGCGACGGTCTCAACCGCAAGCGGCCGCGGCGGCTCGACGCGGATGATGCGCTCCATGGTGACAGGCGACGCCGGCTGCGGCTTGCCCATCCGCGTCGCCGTGCCGGCGAGCATGACGATGATCACCGACAGCGCGACGAAAATAAGGACCTTGTCAGGCATCAACCTTCCCCCATGATTCCGGGGGAGTACACCATGAAGCCGGCCGTTCGAGACTTGGCTTTGGTCAAGGATCGCCACTCGCGAAAATGGGTCACCCCCAGGAGCGCGGGCGTCCCGCCCGCTTCTGGCGGGCGGGACGCCCGCGCTCCACCAATCAGCCTCCCCTAGAAGAACGCGCTGCCCCCCACCCGCTGACGCGGCTCCAGCGAGAAGGCCGACTCCACGTAGGCCAGCAGCGCCGCCACCGATTCGTCGATGCTCCTCCCCTCGGTGGACAGGTGCAGTTCCGCCTTGTCGGGGGCCTCGTAGGGCGCGGAAATGCCGGTGAACTCGGGGATCTGGCCGGCGCGGGCCTTCTTGTAGAGGCCCTTGGGATCGCGCCGCTCGCACTCGTCGATGCCGGTGGCGACAAAGACTTCGTGAAAGGCCTGGGGGTCGATGGCCCGCACCCCGTCGCGATCGCCGCGATAGGGCGAGATGAAGGCGGTGACCACCAGCATGCCGGCCTTGGCGAACAGATGCGCCACCTCGCCGACGCGGCGGATGTTCTCGGCGCGGTCGTCCGGGCTGAACCCGAGGTCCGAGCACAGCCCGTGGCGGACGTTGTCGCCGTCCAGAACCGTGACCTGCCAGCCCTTGCGGAACAGTTGGCGCTCCAGCTCCATGGCGATGGTCGACTTGCCCGAGCCGGACAGGCCGGTCAGCCACACCACGCCGCCGGCATGGCTGTTGGCCAGGGCGCGGGCATCCGGTGTGACCTTGTGATCGACGGTGAAGATGTTGGTCGACTTGTGGCCGGTACGCAGTTGGCTGGCCTCCGGCTCGGCGACGACGCCGCCGCCGACGATGTCGTAATCGGCAACCAGCACAAAGCGTCCCAACCGCGGATTGGCGGCGAAGGCGTCCCAGGCCATCAGACCGCGGCTCCTCAGCACCACCTCGGCCACGGCATTGCGGGCGACCTCTGCGCCGGCATGGTGAGCGAGATCCTCGACGTCGATGACGCGCTCGATGGCGGTCACCTCGACCACGTGCTCGGCGGTGGCCAGCTTCAGCTTGAGCCGGCTGCCCACCGCCAGGGGCTGGCGGCCCAGCCAGAAGACGCGCGCCCTGAAGGTGTGCGAGAGCATGGGCGCCTGCTCGACCAGACTGGCCACCTGGCCGCGCTCGACGAAAATCTGCTCGTCGAGGGTGATGCCCACCGACTGACCCGCCCCGCCGGAGACATGGGTGAGATCGCTGCCCGCCCAGCCCTCGATGGTGGCGACCCGCGCCGTCTTGCCCGAGGGTGCGAACACCAGGGTGTCGCCCACCCGCACCCGGCCGGACTCGACGCGGCCGGCAATGATGCGCCGGTTGTCGAATTTATAGCTGTCCTGCACCGGCAGGCGCAGCGGCAGATCGGTGGCCGGCTTGGCCGCCTCGAAGCCGTCCAGGGCACCCAGAACGGTGGGTCCCTTGTACCAGGGGGTATTGGCCGAGGGTCCGCCGATATTGTCGCCGCCGCGTGCCGCCACCGGGATGACATGGGTGGGGGTGACGCCGATGGAGGCGAGATAGGCGACGATTTCGGTCTTGACCGCCGTGAACCGTTCCTCGCTGAAGGCCACCAAGTCCATCTTGTTGACCGCGACGGCGATCTGCGACAGGCCCAGCAGATGCAACAGATAGCCGTGGCGGCGCGACTGCTCCTGCACCCCCTCGTCGGCGTCGATGACCAGCACGGCTGCCTCGGCCGAGGCGGCGCCGGTGATCATGTTCTTGAGGAATTCCTTGTGGCCGGGGGCGTCGATGATGACGTAGGGACGCGCCGCGGTGCGGAAGCGGATCTGGGCGGTGTCGATGGTGATGCCCTGATCGCGCTCGGCCTGCAGGGCATCCATGACGAAGGCCCACTCGAACGGCATGCCGCGCTTGGCGCAGACCTCCTTGAGATACTCCACCTTGCCCTCGGGCAGGGCGCCGGTCTGGTCGAGGATGCGGCCCACCAGGGTGGACTTGCCGTGGTCGACATGGCCGACGACGACGATCTTCAGGGGGGAAACTTCGCTCATGGTCAAATCCCTCTCATTCCGCGTCTACCCCCGCCCCCGGCGACGCCGGGGGAGGGTTGGGGAGGGGACCCGAGCCGAAGGCGAGCGGCGTTTCCGCGAGCCGCCTTTGGCAGGGGATGGTTGGGTTCTACATGTACCCGCCGGCGCGCAGGCGCTCGAAGGCGTCCTCGGATTCCTGGTCCTGGGCACGGCCCGAGCGTTCCGACACCCGGGTGGTCTCCAGTTCCTCGATGATCTCGTCCACCGTCGCGGCGGTGCTGGCGACCGAGCCGGTGCACGGCGCGCAGCCCAGGCTGCGATACCGCCTGCCGTTCTTGGCGAAATAGAGGTCGACCACCGGGATGCCCTCGCGGCGGATATAGCGCCACACGTCCAGTTCGCTCCAGGCCAGCAGCGGATGGATCCGCAGATGGGTACCGGGCGCGAAATCGGTCTTGAACTGGTCCCAGAACTCGGGAGGCTGGTCCTTGAAGTCCCACTCGGCGCTCTGGTTGCGCGGGCTGAACACGCGTTCCTTGGCCCGCGTGCCTTCCTCGTCGCGGCGGATGCCGGCGATGACGCCGGTATAGCCGTGCTCTTCCAGGATGGCCTTGAGCCCGTCGGTCTTCAGCGCCGAGCAGCAGGTGACGCGGCCCTGTTCCGGGCCCATGCCGGCGGCCAGCGCCGCCTCGTTCTTGCCGATGATGATGGGCAGGTTCCATTCGCGCGACACGCGGTCGCGAAACTCGATCATCTCGGGAATTTTGTAGGTGGTGTCGACGTGAACCACCGGGAATGGCACATGGCCGAAGAAGGCCTTGCGCGCCAGCCACAGCATCACGTTGGAGTCCTTGCCGATCGACCACAGCATGGCGATCTTGTCGAGGCGGTTGAACGCCTCGCGCAGGATGTAGACGCTTTGATTCTCCAGGACATCGAGATCATTCATTTTTACGTCTTTCTTTAGATACCGGCGCCGTCGGTGCCGAGGACCAGGGTATGAATGCCGCATTCGGTCTTGGCCATGCCCGCCCAGCGCCCGGCGCGCGGCGACTCACCGGGAGCGGTGGGCCGGGTACACGGCCAGCACCCGATGGAGCGGTAGCCTTGCGCCACCAGCGGATGGCGCGGCAGGCCGCGGGCGACGAAGGCGGCCTCGATCTGCTCCTCGCCCCAATGGGCGAGCGGGCTGACCTTGATCGTGCCGCCGACCACCTGCACCGTCGGCACCTCGCCACGCTGGAAGCCGTGGGCGCGCTTGCGACCGTCCACCAGGGCGGCATAGCCCCTGACGGCGCGGGCCAGCGGGCGGACCTTGCGCAGTTCGCAGCACAGATCGAGGTCGGTGCGCCACAGATCCTCGGCCTGAAACCGCTCCTCCTCGGTGGGCCGCACCGTGATCACATTGGTCAGCCCAAGGATACGCTCCAGCTCGATGCGGTAGGCCTGGGTCTCGTCGAACAACTCGCCGGTATCGAGGAATATGACCGGCAATGACGGGTCGACCTCGGCGGCGAGCGCCAGCAGCACCGCCGATTCCGCCCCGAACGACGACGTCACCGCCAACCGCCCGGGCAGTTCGCGGACCAAAGCCTGAAGCAACTCGCGCCCCTCCAACCGACCGTAGTCCCGCAACAGCCGGTCGGTATCGACGCTGCCGAGGTCGAGCGGGCTCATTCCGCCACTCCGGCCAGGAGGGCCGAGAGATCCCCCACCGCCGCCGACTGGGGCGCCGCCGGGCGTTCAACCGCTTCGCGGGCGGTGTCGATGAAGGTGGCCACCGCTTCGCGCCGATCCTCCGGTTCCCCTTCGGCCAGCGCCGCCTGCAGCGAAGACAGCACCTCGGGCGCATCGGACCAGGCGGCGAGCACCGCGGCGAAGACCGCGGCGGCCGGCTCGTTGTCATTATTGGGAATCTGGCGGACCTGCAGCAGACGCCGGGCGGCGAACACCACCGCGGCATCGGCGGCAGCGGCAGCCTCGGCGCGCCGGCCCGCCACCAGGGCGCGATCGAGCGAGATCAAGGCGTCATCGGCCAGATCGGCCAGCAGGTCGTCGGCGGCAAAGGGCGCGGCGCATTCGCCCTTGGTCCTGGGCGCCCCGGGGAATTCGGCTGTGTCGCCCCAATCGACGAACAACCCGTCGGCGTCGCGGCCCTCGATGGGCGCAAGCAGGCCGGCGATGCCGTCCTTGCCCAGCCGCTCGGCCCAGCCGCGCACGCTCTCGCCGGGCTGCTTGCCGTAGGTATAGCCCTGGCGCAGCAGCCGCACTGCGTCGTTGGCGAGACGGGCCGCCACCAGCGGCCCCTCGATGGCGATTTCGCCGGCATAGGCATTGCCGCCGATGTGAATCTGGTAATGCGGCGCCGAGCGGCCGTCGATCTTCTTGGCCATGCCATGCAGGCCGATATCGGCGACGTGGTGCAGGCCGCAGGAGTTCTGGCAGCCGGAGACATGCACCGAGACGCCGCGCGCCGAGGCGTCGCCGCGCGCCTCTTCCTCGACCTGCCGGCCGAAGGTCTGCGCGTTGGTGATGCCGATGCGGCAGGTGGTGGTGCCGGGGCACGACACCACGTCGGGGACGTCGTCGACCCCGGCCGGCACGTCGAGGCCGATGGCCTTGACCCGCTCCACCAGCCGGGCCAGGCGGGCCGGGGCCACGCCGACGAAGGCGATGTTCTGGTCACGGGTGGTGCGCAACTCCGCCACCCCGGCCTCGACGGCGATGTCGTGCAGCGCCTCGAGCTGGTCCGAGGAGACGATACCCAGCGGCACATAGACCACCACGCCGAGGCTGCCGTCGGGCGAGGCGACCACGCCGACCGGGGTGCGCGCCACCGGCGCCTCCGCCGGAGTGTGCCATTCCAGCCCCTGCCAGGGGCGCTGCGCCAGGCCGGTGAGGCGGGCGAACTCTTCCTGGAACAGGGCGGTGAAGCGTTCCGCGCCGAAGCGTTTGAGGACGAACTTGATGCGCGCCGCGTTGCGGTTGCGCCGGTCGGAATAGCGCTGATGCAGGCGGGCCAGGGTCTCCACCGCGGTGGACAGCTCGTCTTCGGCGACGAAGGACAGCACCTCGACGGCGGTGACGGGCTGGCTGCCCAGGCCGCCGCCGGCCAACACGCGGAACCCCCTGCGGCCGTCCTTCTCGACCGCGACGAAGCCGAGGTCGTGGATGGCGGTGGCACCGCAGTCGGTAGCGCAGCCCGACACGCCGATCTTGACCTTGCGCGGCATATGCTGGACCAGCGGCTGACGAATCCAGGCGGTCGCCAATTGGCTCGCCACCTTGCCGGCGTCCACCAACTCGCGCGGGCACGCCCCGGCCAGCGAGCAGGCGTTGACGTTGCGGACCGTGTTGCCGCAGGCCTCGCGGGTGGTGATGCCGTCCCGGTAGAGGGTCTCCAGCAGATCGGCGCTGCGGGCCAGCGGCACATGGTAGATCTGCACGTCCTGGCGGGTGGTGAAATGGGCGTCGCCCTGGGCGAACTCGCGGTTCACCGTGGCCAGGGTCTTCAGCCACGCGGTAGGCACCACGCCGCCCGGAATCTTGATGCGGACCATCTGGACGCCGGGCTGCTTCTGCCCATAGACGCCGAAACGGACACGATAGGCGGTCCAGCGCTCGTCGTCCCACTCGCCGGCCTGATAGCGCCCGAGGCCATGGCGGTATTCCGCCAAATCGCTCATCCGCACCAGCGGCTCGCCCACAGCTTCAAGATCCTTCAGATGGCCATCGCGCATGGGAAACCTCATTTATATACACCAATTTTGGTGTGGTGCTGTTCGATAAGATGAGATATCGTGTATTAGTCTAGTCGTCAACATGTTTTTTGTGTAATACAGTCTATTCATACGTAGATTTGATGTGAAATAAGGAGCCTGCAATGAACCTCGTTTCAAGCACCGCCACCTATGCCGGCGAGAT